>DEQS01000018.1 GCA_002360555.1 Chloracidobacterium sp. UBA3360 | reverse complement strand
TTGAGCAGGTCGTCGAGTCGGTCAAGCGAGACGCGGACGACGGGTGTCGAGACTGGAATGCTGTTGTCGCTGCCGACCGGCAGCATCTTGATTGGTTGCTTTGCGGCAACCGCAGATGTTTTGTCGGACGGAGCAGACGAGATCGAGTCGATGAGACGGTCAAAGTCTTTGGAGAGTCTCGCGGCGGATTTCGGGTCGTCGTTCGTATCTTTGCCGGATGTCATCTCGTCGAGACGTGTTGTTGAGACCGTCAGCAGATCGATAAGGCGGGCGTCGGCGGAGCAACGAAGCTCGACCATTTTGTCGAGCAGGTCTTCGATGCGGTGGGCAAGCTGCGAAGCCTCGGCAAAGCCGATGATGCCGGCTGCACCCTTGAAAGTATGGGCGTTTCGGCGGATCTCCCAAATGGCGTTGCTGTCATCGGGTGACGAGCGAAGGATCCTTAAGTTTGTGTTGATGTTGGCGAGCAACCCCTCGGCCTCAGAGCGAAATATCTCGATCGTCTCGTGGTCGATCTCGAAGTCTTCGTTTTCCCATGTATCGGCATCGTCCTGTAGTACGGCCTTAAATTGCTCAAACGAGGCATCGACAAGCTCGTTGACATCTTCAATAAAATCTTCGGACCCGAGCGGCATTTGCATCATCTCGGCCTCAAGCCGTGAGATAAGATCGAGCGTTTTATTTGCGGAGGCATCAAGATCCGCTCCGTCAATGGCTACGAGCATCTCCACCGCTGTCGCACACTCTGCCGCGAGGTACGCCGCATTTACTAACCCGAGTTTGGACGCCTCGTCTTTAAGCTCACTAAGTTTGCGATGTCCGTGGACGAGGTCGGCAGCCGTCAGGCGGCCTTGGGCAAACAGGAGCAGGCTACCGCGTATGCCGGCAAGCCTGTCCTCAGCCTTTTCGAGAAAGGATTGTAGTTGTGCGGATTCCATTGTTCGAGCAGGGGGCAGCAGCTCGCGGGAGTGGTTATTCTACCGGGACACTATCGTGTTCGAGGTAGGTTTCGAGGGCTTTCATCAGCGTCTCGGGGCCAAACGGTTTGGTAATATAACCGGTCGTTCCGGCCATGCGTCCGCGGACCTTGTCAAAAAATCCGTCCTTGCCGGAGATCATCACGACAGGCACATTGCGCGACGCGGGGTTGGCACGGATCTGTTTGCAGACCTCATAGCCGTCCATTCGCGGCATCGTGATGTCGAGCAGCACGAGGTCGGGCAGACTTTCTTCGATCTTGGTCATGCCCTCAACACCGTCTTCGGCACAGATGACGGTGTGGCCGGATTTTTCGAGTTTGCCGGAGATAAGTTTGCGTACGGTAGCACTATCATCGACCACTAATATGGTCTTGCCCTGTGTCATCGGTCCGCGAGCCTCGTCCTGGCGACGCATTTCGTCGAGACGGATGACGAGCGTATTTATCTGACCTGAGAGGATGACGTTGTTGGGGTTGAGCCGCGATGCTTCCTGCAGGTAGCGGATGCCGGGGCCGTAATTACGTAGGTTAAAGTGACCGATACCGAGATTGGTCAGCTCTTTTTCGTCAAATTCGCGGAGATTCCACTCTGCCTCCATTTGCGTGACGGCCTGTTGAACGGATTCGCGTTCGACGCGGTCGTTTGAAAGCAGGGATTCGAGGTCAGAGAGTGAAAGTGTTGAATGGCATGAGATGCACTCAAAAGCCTGAGCTTCGTTCGGCGACCAGCAAAACGGACATTCGACACCATTAACAATTGGGGCGACCGCAGGCGGAGGTGTTGTTTCGGTAACTGCGTCGGGAACGGCTTCCATTGCGGGTGCGGAAAACGGGGAAGCCGGCGTCGCGTCAAATTCCTGGTCAATAGCGACGTTTGCCTGCTCAAATATCTCATCGATCGGCGGCAGGCTTTCGAGCGTGTCGGTGTCGGCGTCGATCTTTGCATTTGCAGCGGCAAAGATGTCCTCGACCGAGCTGACCGGTTCCTCGACGACTTCGTCAGAAAACTCTTCGGTCGCAGCCATTTCGGCTTGAGGAGCCGCGATATCTACGGCAAGTTCGGCAGGAGTTTCCGGGGTTTCAAATTCAGCGACAGGCTCTTCGAATGCGGCAGGTTCCTCGACCTGTTCAAATGCTACTTCGGGTTCAGCTTCGAAATCAGGAGCGGCGACCTCGACCTCGGTTGCGACTTCTGGTTCCATGGCAGGAAGCTCTTCTTCAAGCATCGCTCCGGGTTCGTCGGCAGATTCGAATGCGACTTCTTCTTGGTGAAATTCTTCGGTGACTGGGTCGGCGGCGGCCTCAACTGCTATTTCTTCTTCCATTGCAGAAACCTCGACTTCGGCGACCGGCATCGATCCGGGGACGATGGTTAGTGAAAGGAAATCAAGATTTGCACGGGCGGCGGCGTTGGCGGGGTCGAGTTCGAGGGCCTTTTCGAGGCAGTTCATCTTGGCCGTCATGTTGGGTGAAAGGTGCGAGAGCAGCATCCAGGCATCGGCGTTTGACGGGTCTTTGTCGAGAGCGGCATTGAGTATTTCTACGGCCTCGCCGGTCTTTCCGGCCGCGGCCGCGGCTTTTGCTTCGGAAACTGCCGACTTTAATTTGGATGCGGCGATCTGATCCAAAACGTCTTTTGCCTCGGCATTGTCGGGGTGCATATCGAGAACGCGGTTCAGGATCTCGGCGGCGTCTTCGGTTTCGCCGGATTCCATCAAGGATCTGGCATCGGCGATGACGGCTGATGCTCGCATGCGGTCGATGGCGGCAAGTGCATCTTTGGCGTCTTCGTTGTCGGGGTTGATGGCGAGGACTCGATTCAATAATTCGACCTGTTGGTCGTCGGTCTCGGCGAGCTTTGCTTTCCACAGCCAAGCTGCGTCGCAGTTTGCGTCGTGCTCGATCGCTTGTTCGAGACACTGTGCTGCGAGGTCGTCAGAACCAGCGTTGTGGGCGGCGACGGCACGTTGGACAAATGTTTTGGCGAGCACGCCAAGCGTCGCGATCCGCCATTCGACGGCACGTTTATTTTCGGGATTGATGTTGAGGACGTTGTTGAGAAAGGCCAGCAATTCCTCGGGATATTCGCTGATCGAGGCGAGCCACATCCACGCGTCTTCGCACTGCGGATCGAGAGCTGACGCGCGGGTCAAATCGATACGGGCGCGGTCGCGGTCACCGCTTTGGGCAGCGGCAATGCCGCGTTTTAGGAACACTTGCGGATCGGGAGCGACGGAAACCTCGTCAAACGCTTGGTTATCGACGAGAGGGAGGGTTGCAACGTTTGGTTCGAATTCTAATCTCATAATTTATTTGTTGGAAGGTTGGTTTTTTGAGACCTGGTGCGGGAGAGCGTCTGCGGCACAGCGCCCAATTTCACCCAATATTCAAGAGCAAAACCAGTGCCACCACGAGCAAACCGATATGCGAATTGAGAAATGCCGTAAAAGTGCCTAGAATAAAGGGCGAAAGACGGATCTGTGAGTGCGGTATTTAAATTTGAACTGATAAGCGGGCAAAAAAGTGACAGAAAGTGGCACTTGGGGACGCTAAAAAGTAGCAAATAAAGGCACTAAACGACATTTTTCGATGCCAAAATGAACAACTATGACGTGATAATTATCGGTGGCGGACCGGGCGGACTTTCGGCCGCATTTTGGTGCGCCGAGATGGGTCTGAAGGCGATCATTTTAGAGCGTGAAGCGGTGACCGGCGGACAGCTTTTGAGAACGTATGGAGACATCAAAAATTACCTCGGTGTTGGGACAGCGAGCGGCAGCGAATTACGCGATAAGTTTCTGCATCAGGTCGAAACCAAAGATGTGGTTCTGAGAACAGGCGTCGAGATTGAGACCGCCTATCTCGTTGAAAGAAAAGTGGTTCTGGTCGGCGGCGAAGAGATACGAGCTGAATCCGTAATTATTGCGACAGGCGTACGGCGACGGAAATTAAACATTTCCGGCGAAGACGAATTTCGTGGAAAAGGCATACTCGAATCCGGCGTAAGAGACCAAGATCAGGTCGCCGGAAAACGCGTCGTGATCGTCGGCGGTGGTGATGCTGCTCTCGAAAATGCTCTCATCCTTGGAGCTAAAGCAGAGAAGGTTTTTGTCGTCCATCGCCGCGATGAATTTACCGCCCGGAAAGAATTTATCGAACAGGCCGAGGCAAACGAAAATGTCGAATTTGTCTTTAACTCGCAACTGACTGCAATTATTGGAAATGAAAGGGTTGAGGGCGTCGACGTAAGAGATAATGCGACAGGAGCGACCCTGCATATTCCGGTTGACGCAGTCCTGATCCGGGTTGGTGTTGAGCCAAATACCGAATTATTTCGAGGTCAGATCGCTACGGACAAGGCAGGATATATTTGTATTAACGCCGATTGCTCAACAGATCTGGTCGATATATTCGCTGTCGGTGACGCCGCAAATCCTCTTTCGCCGACGATCAACTCGGCAGCCGGACAAGGGGCAACCGCAGCCAAAAGTATCGCCCACAACTTCATTAGATAGAGGGTTTGCAGACTTTCGAACTATTCAAAATAATGAATTTTCTTCCAGAGTTCTGATCGTAGTCTTAGGGGGCACAACCTCCTAGTAGGGTTACCGTACGCAATTAAGTTCTTTTAACAGTTATATTTGATCGGGTCAAAACAAAATTAGGATAATTGGAACGAAAAATGCCTTGATTTACTGCGAAATGCTATCGCAAATTTTTAGACTACCTAACCGAGGAGGATTTATGCAGACCAAACAACTAACATTTCGGCCGAGGAATATTATTCAAGGAATAGTGATAACCCTCTTTCTGAGCATTTGCGTATTTGCTCAAACCGACACAGCCACGATCACAGGTGCGGTCACAGATGCTCAAGGGGCAGCAATTGCAGGAGCTACCGTGAAAATAACGAGCATGGAAAAGTCATTTTCTCGAAGCGCTCAAACTAATGATTCAGGTTCATATAATTTTCCGGGTATTCCTCCGGGTTCGTATACGGTAGAGATCGAAAAAGCCGGCTTTAAGAAATCGTTGGTCAAAGACGTAAAGGCTCCAATATCGAATAGTGCCACGATCAATGTTTCTCTTGAAGTGGGTGATGTTGCTGAAGTGGTCACGGTGACCGGCGGCACTTTGGATTCGATAATAAATACTCAGGATGCGAGTATCGGAAACAACTTTCAGCCTATACAGATCCAGCAACTACCAACCGATTCGCGTAATATTACGGCGCTGCTCAGTTTGCAGCCGGGAGTAACGCGCGAGGGTTATGTTAACGGCGGTCGTAGCGATCAGGCCAACATCACGCTCGATGGTGTTGACGTAAACGATCAGCAAACGGGAGCAGCGTTTTCACCTGTACTGCGATCACTCGCCGAAGCAACAGAAGAGTTTCGTGTGACGACGACTAATGCAAATGCGGACCAGGGCCGCTCATCAGGTGCCCAAATTTCACTTTTGACCAAAGGTGGGAGTAACCAATTTCATGGAGTAGGTTTTTGGCTGCCGCGTAGAACTGCCGGCTCGGCTAACGATTTCTTTAACAATGCGACGGTCGACGTTGATACAGGTAAAGGCATTCCCCGCCCAAACATTGATAGAGATGTATTTGGCGGAGCTATCGGTGGGCCGATCGTAAAGGAAAAATTGTTCTTTTTCTATGCTTACGAAGGCTGGCGACAAAACGTCGATGTGCCTGTGATCCAGACGGTGCCCTTAGCGAATCTGGGACAGGGGATCATCCGCATCTCTCCGACGGTTTCTGTTACTGCTGCCCAATTCGGAACACTTTACCCCGGTCTTGTGACCGCACAATCACCTAATGGACAAAATCCCATTGGGTTGGCGGTTCTCGCAGCAGCGGCCGCACGATATCCTGCGAATTCGAGAAGAGCCGGAGATGGCTTGAATACCGGAGGATTTAGCTTTAATGCTCCGAGCTCATATACTCAGGCTACGCATATTCTGCGGTTAGACTGGGCACTTAATGCGAACCATCAATTATTTGGCAGAGCAAATAAGCAGAATGACGTTACCAATAATCCACCTCCTTTTCCCGATGCTCTACGTACACAGGATTGGGAACATAATACCGGCGGCATGGTCGGGCATACATGGACCATCGGGACGAATAAGGTCAACAACTTTCGTTATGGATTGACCCGTCAGGCATTTACGATCGGTGGCAATGCGACGACCAATTCGCAGAGTTTCCGATTTGTCTATAATCCTACGTTTGCTTATGGTTTAAGCCGCGTTACACCGATACATAATCTTACGGATGATTTCACTTGGATCAAAGGATCTCACACCTTCCAATTTGGCGGTAATGTTCGCTTAATTAAGAATCGTCGCGTAGATGAGGGGGCCGGATATGATAATGCGGTCATTAACCCGTCGTATTACGCAAGCTCTGGCCGGTCACTCCTTAATCCGCTTGCTGGGCCATATGGAGTTGCCACAAACAACCTCGATCTGCAAGCTGCAGTCGCCGCGGTGATCGGACGCTATAGCCAGTACACAGCTAACTATAATTACGATCTTGCTGGCAATGTTTTACCCGGCGGAACGCCCATTCGGCGTGAATTTGCTACCGAGGAATATGATATGTACATCCAGGATTCCTGGAAGATACGTTCTAATTTGTCGGTAAATTTAGGCCTGCGTTATGGATTGAGCCGCCCGGTCTATGAAACATCGGGTTATCAGATCCGTCCGGATATTCCATTGGGTGACTACTTTGACAGCAGGGTCGCGGGTTCAAATGCGGGCACCCCATACAATAGAACGCTTAATTTTGAGCTTGCGGGTCCTAAGAACAATGCCAAAGGCTGGTACGATCTCGATAAAAACAACTTCCAGCCGCGAGTTTCGGCAGCCTGGTCGCCGGGATTCAAAACGGGATTTTTAAGCAAAGTTTTTGGTGCTGACAACGAGTCGGTTTTCCGAGGCGGTTTTGCGATCACCAATGATTATTTTGGACAGCAATTGGCAGTCACATTTAATGGATTAGGAACACTGGGCTTTTTGACGTCCGATACAATTGCTCCGAACACCTATGGCGTTTCAGCTAGCAATAGGGGTCCTCTGTTTACAGGGTTTGGCCAGCAGGTGAACAACCTGCCGGGTATGGCCCCGCTTGCTAATCGTTTCGTTACTCCGGCCGACGAAGATACGCGTATCGAGTTTTCTTTGGACTCAACACTTAAGTCGCCGATCAACTATAGCTGGAGTTTTTCATACGGACGTAAGCTGCCAAAGGGCATGTATATCGAAGCGTCTTATGTAGGTAGAAAGGCAAGGAATTTGTTGGTCCAACGGGATATCATGGCACCGAACAATCTAGTCGATAAGGTGTCAAAAACGGACTGGTACACCGCGGCCAATGGAATATACAACGCATATTATGCTGGACAGGACTATTCGACCGTTGCCACTATCCCATATTTTGAAAACATGTTTCCGACTTTGATCGGATATTTAGGACCGGGTACGACGGCGACTCAGACGGTCGCTTGGGCCAACCAAAACTTTGCGTTTGGAGATTGGACTTACCTCCAATTGCTATTAGACGATTGCACGGTGTTTGATAGCTCGGCGTTTTGTTCGGCCAACGCTCCGAACTGGGCAAACTTTTATTATCAGCCTCAATACGCTGCGTTCGCCGCATTTAGTACTGTCGGCAAGTCCGATTACCACGGAGGCAGCATTTCGGTGCGGCAAAGATTGGGTACGACTCTTTCATACGACTTTAACTACACGTTCTCTAAGTCAATGGACGACGCATCCGGCTTACAGACAAGTGGAGCCTATGGAGCTGCTTTCGTGCTCAATCCGCTTCGCCAGCAAGATAGCTACTCGCTCTCTGATTTTGATACCCGTCATGTTATCAACGCCAACTTTTTGTATCAGTTGCCGTTTGGTAAAGGCCGTTTTATCGGTACCGACGCAGGTAAATGGAAAGATGCATTGATAGGTGGCTGGCAGCTGGGCGGTATATTCCGTTGGAACAGCGGGCTGCCGTTCAATAATCTGATCGATCTGGCGGGTTGGGCTACTAACTGGAACCTGCGATCGTCGGTCGTGAGGACAGCACCTATCCAGACGTCGTTCACACGAAACGGAGATGGCGGTACGCCAAACATATTTAGCAATCTGGAGCTTTTGCGAAATTCGGTGAGACCGGCACGACCCGGTGAAACGGGTGACCGCAATGTCTTTACCGGAAACAGCTTTTCACAGTTGGATATGAACTTAGGTAAGACGTTTGATATGCCATGGAAAGAGGGGCATCAACTCCAATTCCGATGGGAAGTATTTAACGTCCTAAACATGCAGTACCTGGATGAAAACAGTGTTTCGGCATTTAGTATCTCGCCGGCTGATCCGTTTGCAGGCGTGCCATCCACTCTTTCGGGCGGAACTGGCGCTTTGACCGGAATGAAAGGTATACCAAGACGTATGCAATTCGTGTTTAGATACTCATTCTAGACTCTATCTAATTTGAGATATTTGGGCCGTCCGATCGGGCGGCCTTTTTTGCGCTTCGATGATCTCATCGAGCGGCGAATGAGTCGTTGCCCGTGATGTCGGCGAGGTGGCGGGTGTCGTTGAGGGCGAGGACGCGGACGTTGCGGCGGCCGCGGAGCTCAAATCGGTTGATGCCGCAGTTTGATGTGATGATCCACGGGGTGGTTTTTGTGCTGCGGTGGATCGCTCCCATGAGGTGGAGCGTTAGAAAACAGATGGCGCCTGTGTGCGAAAATACGGCGACGCGCTGGCCGTTGTGTTCGCGGAGGACATCGTGCAATTTCGTGGTGATGCGGCGGAGCAGGTGACGATAGCTCTCGCCCTCGGTAATTACGTGGTTGACGCTGCGGTTGACGAGAGCGTAGTAATCCTTAGGATGACGCTCTTTTGATTCGTCAAAGGTCAGCCCTTCGAGTACGCCGACGTGGCGTTCGCGAAATGCGTCGGACGTATTTATCTCCAGTCCAAGCCGTTTTGCTAGCGGTTCGGCAGTCTGCACTGCACGGGCGAGATCGCTCGAATAGATCGCATGTATCCCTTCTTTCGAAAGCAATTTGGCCGTCAACTCTGCCTGACGCTGGCCGAGATCGGACAGCGGCGTCGGGCCGTGCCCGCCAAAACGCCCTTCGGCGTTACCGGCAGATTGGCCGTGTCGGATGAGATATAAACGTGTTGGTGGCGGCATAAATTACGCTGCGACGGCCTCGGCATTGAGCTTTTCGGTCTGGTAATGGGTTTGCAGGGCGGCGATAAAATCGTCCAACTGGCCCTCCATTACGAGATTTAGCTGATGGACGGTCATACCGATGCGGTGGTCGGTGACGCGATTTTCCTTAAAATTGTAGGTGCGGATCTTTTCCGAACGGTCGCCGCTGCCGACCATGCTTTTGCGTTCGCTGGCCTCGAGGTCGTGCTGTTTTTGTTCTTCAAGCTCCTGCAGACGCGCACGCAGAACGCGCATCGCTTTTTCGCGGTTCTTGATCTGCGATTTTTCGTCCTGCATCGAAACAACTACGCCGCTGGGCATATGGGTGATGCGGACAGCAGAGTAGGTCGTGTTGACCGATTGGCCGCCGGGGCCGGATGAGCAAAATGTGTCGATGCGGAGGTCGTTGTTGTTGATCTGAACGTCGACCTCCTCAGCCTCGGGCAAAACCGCGACAGTGATGGCAGATGTATGGATACGGCCTTGGGTCTCGGTCTGAGGCACGCGTTGGACGCGATGAACGCCGGATTCGAAACGCATTTTCGAATAGACGTTGTCGCCCTCGATCATTGCGACGGCGTCTTTGACGCCGCCCATACCGTTGTCCGAGGCTTCCATGACCTCCATCTTCCAGCCCTGAGTTTCGGCGTAGCGTGCGTACATACGCAGGACCTCGGCGGCGAACAGCGTGGCTTCGTCGCCGCCGGTGCCGGCACGGATCTCGAGGATCACGTTCTTTTCGTCGTTAGGATCTTTCGGGATGAGCAGCACCTTTAACTGCTCCTCGGCCGCAGGTAATTTTTCCTCGATCTCAGCTATCTCAAGCGCGATCATATCGCGCATCTCATCGTCTTCGGCGAGAGCGGTCATGTCTTTGGCGCCTTGCAGATCCTCTTGGAGTTTGCGAACCTCGCGATATTTTTCGACGATCTCGCCAAGCGAACGGTGCTGTTTCATCAGCTTGGCGTACGCCGACATGTCGGACATAAACTCGGGCTGCGAGATCTGCTCGGTCAGTTCGTCGTAGGACTTTTCGATTTGTGCCAATTTCTCAAACATAAGAATTATTTACCGCAGATGGACGCAAATGAACACAGATATTAGTTCTAATCATCCGCGTTTATCTGCGTCCATCTGCGGTTAATTTCAATTAGGCAGTCTGCGGTTCGAGTTTTAGCGACTCGTCGAGGGCTTTGATCGCGACTTCGAGCTGCTCCTCGTCGGGTTCCTGGGTTGTGATATTTTGCAGCCACAGGCCCGGTTTGGTCATTAGTTTGAATATCGCGCTCGATTCTTTTTTAGCTGCGTAACGAATGACCTCATACGAGAGTCCCGCGACGAGCGGCATCAGAGCGATGCGGACGACAAGGTTCATCCAGGTCGCTTCAAAATTTATAACTGAGAACAGCACGATCGCGACGAGCATGACGACCATCAGGAAAGACGTGCCGCAACGCGGATGCTGGCGGCTCTGCTGTGTCGCGTTTGCGGGCGTCAGGTCGAGGCCTTTTTCCCACGTGAATACTGTCTTGTGCTCGGCACCGTGATACTCGAAAACGCGGCGGATGTCTTTCAGAAACGACATTGAAAAGATCATGATGATGAAAAATATCATCCGGATCACGCCATCGATAAGATTGAAAGATATCCAAGAGCCGAACGAATCGAGCTTGATCTTCCACACGTAAGCCTTGATCGTCTCAAACCAACCGGCATCCGCCGCGAGCGCCGGAGCACCTGCCCAACCAAGTCCGATGAACAAAATATTGGTCAGCACGAGCGGTGCGACGATAAAGAGCAAGATATTAAATCCCAAGGCGAATATGATCGAACCGACGGCAGATGCCGACTGACCGGCTTTTTTAACTTTGCCCTCAGTCTTTTCAGGCATTACAACCTTTACTGGTGCCTTTAAGAAATCCTCGTCGTTCGTGCCATCGACAAAGGCGAGCTGCGTATCCGTGGCCTTTTCTTTTGCCGCAGACTCAGCTGCATTCAGGTCTTCTTCGTAGATCTTTGCCGAAAAATTGAGTGCTTTGACGCCCAACGCCATCGACTGAATGAGCGTCGCACCGCCGCGAATGACGGGCGTGTTCATCCATTTATATTTATCGCTCCATTTCGGCAGCTTTTCGGCGGTCGAGACGATCGAGCCGTCCTGACGTCGACACGCGATCGCATAAGCCGACGGCGTGCGCATCATGACGCCTTCCATCACGGCCTGGCCGCCGACGATGAGGTCGCGCTCCATGGCGAAAACGGTGTGGATAAAACGAAGCATTTTTGGCGATAAACGTTTTTTCATATCATTCCTTAGATAGGTATCTGTTAGAAATAGATGTTCAATAAATCCAAAATCGCAGATCGTGAGATCGAAAAGTGAAAGACGCCGACCTTTTTTACCTTTCGAGGGGGTGTTTGCACACCAGTATCGATCGGCCAAGGGTCGGCGTCAAATTTTGAAAAGCTAATACTGGGTCTGTTCCAGTTTCACCATTTTATTTAGCGGCCTCAGCGGCTCCGCGAGCGTAACGCTTGTTAAAGCGGTCAACGCGTCCGGCCGTATCGACCAGCTTTTGCTTACCGGTAAAGAACGGGTGGCAAGCCGAGCAAATTTCGATGTGGAGATCTTCGCCCATCGTAGAGCGTGTCTTAAAGGTGCTGCCGCAGGCACATATCACCGACATTTCAGTGTAATTTGGATGTATTTCAGGTTTCATAATTTCACTTCCTTCCGCCGTGTATAAGCGGTGTGATGTTGCGGTTTAACGCAATCCTTAATGATACGGCGAAAAAGGTCTTTGGTCAAGGTTTGAAGAGCGTCCATGCCGCGCACTGTTTAGCCATGGGACGTCTTAATTTTTGACCAAAAAGACGCAAATAAAACCCCGATCAAAAAACTAAGTGTTATTGCAAAACAGATATCAGCAATCAATCCAACCCAAATAATCTTTTCGAAACCAACGAACCCGCCTTTCTCGTAGAACTCGACTGGAAATCCAAAACGCCAACCACAGTCATCTATCCCCTCGGAACAGACATTATGTAAATAGCTGTAATAATTAAAAAAACTACAGATTAGTAGCCCACAAGTAACACCTATGCCGAATGGCTTCCTGAACCTCCATCCAATCATGCCTTGTGACCTATCTCTTCATTGAATTCTCATATATCTCGATCCATTGCTGCGGGGTGACTTTTGAGGCAAGTTCGCCGATGAGATCGAGCGGGATGTCTTCGAGTTTGGTAAAGCGGATACACGATTTGCCCATGTTAAGCTTTTTCTTTGAGTGTTTTGGCCACTCATTACGAAACCACTCTAATTGCTTTACATGGCCATAAAGGCACATCGAATACAGGGCGATATGATTTTTTTGCGACGCAATGCCCATAAACGCGAGCGGCTGTGACGGGTCGCAGTGATAACCGGCGGGATACATCTCATGCGGCACGACCCAGCCCATGTGGCCGTAGCCCATGGTTTCCTTAAAGCCAGCGGGCAGGTTGTCGTTGATGACTTTGCGAAGCGCCGAGAGAGCTAACTTTCGGTCCTCAGGCAGGCCAGCGATGTATTCGTCAGGTGTTTTGGCATCGTATTGCATAAGAAAAATTAGCCACAGATTAACACAGATGGACACAGATCAGAACGACATTTATCAGTGTTTATCCGTGTGCATCTGTGGACTATTTCTCTGCTAAAAGAGATTCAAGATGCTGCGAGTTGATGCCATAAAACTCTTTTAGATCACGTATCTGGGTTTCGATATTTTCTGTATCTTTTGCCTGGGCGAGCTTGGTGGCAACCAGCATATTGTTTTTTGGCGTGTGCTCGACCGAGATGAATTCGAACAGCCTTGTTGCGTAGCCTTCGCGTTCGAGGAGCAGGGCACGTAGGCCGTCCGTGAGGGTTTCGGCGACGCGTTCGATCATGACGCCGTGTTTTAGGATGTCGTGCATCATCGGCGGCGGTTTCATCTGCTTGCGGATCTGTTTATGACAACAAGGAGCCGCGACGATGAGGTCCGCATTTGTTCGAATGCCCTGGAACAGGGCATCGTCAGTCGCGGTATCACAAGCGTGGAGTGCGATGAGGATATTTACGTCCTTGAGGTCAAACGACTCGATCGTAGCCTGAACAAATTCGAGCCCGTCAAATTCGCTCGCACGGGCAACGTCATTTGCGATCGCTGCCAGATCGCTGCGTGCCTCGACCCCGGTCATTTTCACATCGACGCCGCGGATATTTTTGAAATAATCGTATGCCGCGAACGTGAGGTAGCCTTTGCCGCTGCCCATATCGACGATGTTGAGTGACGTACGGTCCTTTAGATCTGACCGGTCCACGAGATCTGCCAGGATCTGGACGTATTTATTGATCTGACGCCATTTACTCTGCTGCTGAGAGCCCACCTCGCCATTGGTATTTGTAATGCCGAGAGCATTTAGATAGACGCTGTGCGGGTCGATCAGCTTTTCTTTTTTGCGGTCGTGTTCGAGCGGAGGTGCTTTTTTGAAAGCAGGTTTCCCGACATTGAGTCTCGAATTTTTCCGTCCAATATCGAGCTGAAAGTCGTTCGTTGTCGTAAAAAGATGGCCGCTAAAAAACTCAGTTCCCAGCAATTGGCTGATCAAAACCTGTCCGGTCGGGATAGTGTAGTTTTTTGCGATGTCACGGGAATCGTGACGATACAAAAAGAAAAGGCGGATGCCCTTGTTAGTCTTGATCAGTCGGATATTGATCTTTTGCAGGTGCAGGTCAGAGCCTTTATAATTGCCAAGAGTCAATTTTACAAACGTGCCGGCGGTGATGCTCGCGGCAAACTCAGATAGGAATTTTTCGATATTCTCGGTCATAAAACCTCAGGAATATTTAGCCACGAATTACACGAATAACACGAATCAGAAATGTGCTAAATTTGTGACATTCGTGTTATTCGTGGCAAAAATCATATGAAAAATCTATTTCACCTTGCATTTCCCGTTCATGATCTTGATGCTGCCCGTGAGTTTTATGGCGGTGTTATGGAATGCCCTGAGGGGCGGAGCTCGGAGTGCTGGATCGATTTTGACCTTTACGGGCATCAGATCGTGACGCATCTCGCACCCGATTCGGCGGGCGTTAAGGCGACGAACCATGTTGACGCCGACCACGTCCCCGTGCCGCATTTTGGAATCGTGCTGCCGATCGACGAGTGGCGTGCGTTGGCTGACAAGCTTACCGCAAAAGGCGTCGAGTTTATCATCGAGCCAAAGATCCGTTTCGAAGGTGAAGTCGGCGAGCAGGCGACCATGTTTTTCCTCGACCCGAGCGGTAACGCGTTGGAATTCAAGGGTTTTAAGGATTTTTCGTCGGTGTTTGCTAAGTAAGAAGTTTTGCCACGAATTACACGAATGGCACGAATTAAGAAAGAGCTATTATTCGTGTCATTAGTGTGATTCGTGGCTAAATCTATTTATGCCTGAAGTAGTAATAATTGGCGGGGGCGTGGTCGGGGCATCGGTGGCGTATCATCTGACCGAGCGTGGATGCCTCGATGTGCTGATGCTTGACCGTGAGGAGATGCTTGGGCTTGGCTCGACCGGCAAGGCTACGGGCGGTGTGCGGGCGCAGTTTGAGACGGATATTAATATCAAGCTCTCGCTTTATTCGATGGATTTTTTTCGCGACTGGGATTTTGATTGCGAATACGATCCGAAGGGCTATCTTTTCCTCGCGACAAACAATCTACATCTCGAATACCTCGACCGAACCGGCGAACGGCAGCGTGAGCTTGGCTATGACGGCGTACATCTTTTGACACAAGCCGAGGTCGCTGCGATGGTTCCGGGTGTGAATTGCGACGACATTGTCGGCGGCAGCTTTGGCCCGCGTGACGGTTTTATCAATCCGCTCGCAATCCTCGAAGGTTTTATGGTCGAGGCGTCGATGAGCGGTGCAAAGGTCAAAACCGGCACGCTTGTCAGAGCGATCAATGTCGAGAACGGCCGCGTGACTGGGCTGCATACGTCGGATGGGACGCTCGAATGCGATCGGGTTGTGCTTTGTTCGGGAGCTTGGGCGAGGCATTTGGCCGCGACCGCCGGGATCGATCTGCCGGTCGAGCCGCAGCGGCGTCAGATAGTTTGGGCAAAAGCTGCGAAAGCCCTGCCGCCGGATCTGCCGATGGTGATAGATCTTAAGGACGGGTTTCACTTTCGTCCGGCGAGAGATTTTCACGTCGCGGCTGACACCGGAGATGGCCGCGATGTGCTGTTTGCCTATGCCGACCCGGACGAGCCGCCGGGATTTTCGACTGAGTTTGACGATGCTTTTCTGGACAAAGTCGGTGAAAAGGCCGCCCATCGTGCTCCGTTTCTAAACGGTGCTCAGATCGTTTATGAAAAATGCCGTGCCGGATTGTATGAAAATTCGCCGGACCATCATGCGATACTCGGCGGTTGTGAGGTCGAGGGATTGTATTTTGCCAACGGCTTTTCGGGCCATGGGGTGATGCATTCGCCCGCGACGGGCAGGGCATTGGCGGAGATCATTTTGGACGGCGAATCTAGTTTTCTCGATGTGTCGTCGCTGCACATTGATCGTTTTGCCAACGGCGAACTGCTGCACGAAACTGCATTTATCTAAGAGATCTATCCACAGATGAACACGGATAAACACAGATAGCGGATAAAAACTATCAGTGTCCATCTGTGTTAATCTGTGGACTATATTCTTATGAAAACCGCGCTTGTTCATCATCCTATTTATGCCAAACACGACACCGGGCCGGGGCATCCGGAGACGCCGCTGCGTTATTTGGCGGTGATGGATGCTTTGCGCGAGGACGAATCGTTTTGGCAAAGCCTCACCGAGATCACGCCGGAAAAGGCGGCGAAGGGGTTGATACAGGCGGCACATTCGGCAGCACATTTTAAGCATGTCGAGTTTGCGTTTGCTAATGGCATCGACCGGCTTGATCCGGATACGGTCGTTTCGATGAAATCGTTTGACGCATCGCTCTATGCGGCGGGTGGTGCGGTCGCGGCGGTGGATGCAGTAATGCAGGGTGAGGCGAAAAATGCATTTGTCGCCGTGCGGCCGCCGGGGCATCACGCGACGGGCGAAAACGCAATGGGATTTTGTTTGTTCAACAATGTCGCGGTCGCCGCCCGACATGCTCAAAATAATTACAAAGAGATCGAACGTGTCGCCATCATCGATTGGGACGTGCATCACGGCAACGGCACGCAGGGCATATTTTACGCCGACCCGACCGTCCATTTTTTTTCGATGCACCAATATCCTTGGTATCCGGGTTCGGGCAGCCGCGGCGAAACGGGCTATAGCCGGGGCTTGGGGACGACAATGAATGTGCCGGTCAAGGCTGAGACCCGAGCGGATGAGCAAAAACGGATGTTCGAAAGCGCGCTTGAGTCGATCGCGACAAATTTTCACCCGGATTTTATATTTATCTCCGCCGGTTTTGACGCTCACCTGACCGATCCGCTTGGGCAACTGCGGCTGACCGATGACGATTTTGTCTCGATGACCCGCACGGTTATGGATTGGGCGGATGAGGTTTGCGACGGGCGGATCGTGTCTTGCCTCGAGGGCGGCTACAATCTCGACACGCTTGGAGCGACTGTCAAAAACCACGTCGCTGAGCTAAACCGCTGACCTCGGGTGTGCTAAACTGCACTCAAAGCCATTAAGAGATCCAAGGGAGTGCCGCCAATGCCTGATGTAGAAATTCCATGTGTGCAGTGTAAAGAGACGTTTGTCTTTTCCGAAAAAGAGCAGGAGCTTTTTTACCAGCGCAATATGATGACGCCGCAGCGGTGCGCGAAATGCCGTTCAAAAAAGGCGGTGACACGGCCCGACGCCCCGGCGAGATTTGAGATAGTTTGTGATCACTGCGGACGGCATGACACAGTGCCATTTCAGCCAAAAGTCGGGCGTTCGGTGCTGTGTAAAGATTGTTTTGAAGCGAGCCGCTCGCGAGCCAGGCAGAGCTAAGAATTTGCCCACGAAATACACGAAAGATACGAAATAAAGAAAGTTTATGTCATTTGAGACCGTTGAATATTCATTGAATAATGCGATCGCGACTGTGACGATGAATCGTCCGGATGCGTTAAATGCTCTGTCGCTGCAACTGACGAAGGATCTTGACGTAGCGTTTCGTCAGGCTATTGCTGATGGTGCTAGGGCCGTTGTGTTTACAGGGAACGGCAGGGCATTTTGTTCCGGCGGCGATTTGCGTGAGATGCAGGCGATGTGGGAAAAAGAGGGGCGTATTGAGGCTTTTCTCGAAGACCCGCTTGGGGCTCTGCACGGTGTGATCCGACTGATGCGTGAGACGCCGATACCGTTTATTGCGGCTGTCAATGGGGTTTGTGCAGGTGCCGGAGTAAATTTTGCTTTGGCGTGCGACATCGTTATCGCGGCGGATGATGCGTCGTTTCGCGAGGCTTTTGTTCGTATCGGGCTGACGCCGGATTGCGGCGGCACGTTCTTTTTGCCGCGTGTCGTTGGCGAAAAGATCGCGACCGAGCTATTTATGACTGGCGACGCCGTTTCCGCTCAGCGGGCGGTCGAGATCGGGATGATAAACAAAGCCGTTCCGGCTGCATCGCTGCTTGACGAGGCGACCCAGCTTGCCGCCAAGATTGCTGCCGGACCAACAGGTTCGATCGGCCGCATCAAGCGGATGATGAACGCGTCGTTTTCAAACGACCTGACCGAGCAGCTCGCACTTGAACATGAATGCCAGATCAAATCAGGTAAGTCCGCAGATTTCAAAGAGGGCGTCGCCGCTTTCTTTGAAAAACGCCCGCCAAACTTTACCGGAAATTAGTTCGAATAACTTCAAGCGATAGCGGATACCCGGCGAGTATCGCCGGGTATTTTTGTTATTAGGCGAACAAAAAGGATGCCCTCGATTTGACAGCCGTCAGAGATTTCAATAATCTTATTGAAAATGACTTTCAATTACATTTAAAAAAAATAAAATGATCTTAACCAAACTAAAAGAAGCGACCCGCGAGCAGCACGAAAATTTAGAGAACGTGGTTGGCGTTATGGATAAGTTGTTCAAGCGTGAAGACTACGAAAGATTGTTGACCAAATTTTATAAATTTTACTCATCTATCGAGCCGCGTGTTGCGCAAAACGATATGGAGTCACACGGGCTCAACTTTGACGCGAGACGAAAGACTGCGTCTCTCGAACGCGACCTGCAAAATCTCGGGATCCTCGATGATGTGAAATCTGTTGCCGGATCGTGGACAGATCTACCGACCCTAGACACCCCGGCAAAAGCATTTGGTGCCTGTTATGTGATGGAAGGCGCGACGCTTGGCGGCCAGATAATAATGAGGCATCTAAAGGAGCACCTTAGCCTGACGCCGGATAACGGCGGTTCGTTCTTTAACAGTTACGGGCACGAAGTCGGGGCGAAATGGAAAGAGTTTTGCGGCGTCATCACCGCCTTTGCCGAAAGACAAGGCGACGACGAGACGATCGTCGAGGCGGCAAAGGAGACGTTTGATAGTTTTGGGCGATGCTTTGCCGAGACAGCCGCTGCGGGAAAAAAGGAGTTGGAGAGCAAATGGAGATAACGCGCACGGCACGGCCAGCCGGAAATATGGCCAACGTAAAAATTTGGCATTGCGGCGGATGCGGCGTGGTGCATATGTCGGTCAAGGATAAGGTCCTAAATTTTGACCGCGAAGAGTTTGCGATGTTTACCGAGGCGGTCGTCGATATCAATTATAGCGGCTGGCAGCGTGAGCATTCGATCATCGATCTCGGCGAACATGACGTTCATATCCATGCAAACGAGATCGTTCATTAGACTAAAGTTTTTCACCCGCCTTTTACCGTAAAACTAATATTGCACAAACAGCATTCGCTATGGGCACCATTCCTGTTTAGGATGGTGCCTCCCGCCTTTTTAGCCTTTCCATTACAAACCGTCTATCCTATTTAGATGCAGTCGTTGACGTATGGGCAGTTGATACGCGGGAATCGCAATTTTCGCAATCTGTTGACCGGACAATTTATTTCGGAGCTTGGTAACTGGTTTAATTTTATCGCCGGGTTGGGACTTGTGCGGCTCGTTTCGGATGCTTCGCCGACGGCGGCGGGGTTGTTCTTTTTAGCGAGACTGCTGCCGTTTGCACTGGCATCGCCGATCGCGGGGACGTTTGTTGACCGCTTTTCACGGCGGCAGGTGATGATCGCGACGGATATCGCGAGGGCGTTGATTGCGTTGTCGTTTCTGCTCGTTACGAGTCCCGACAAACTCTGGATAGCGTATTTAGCGACGGTTTTGCTGCATACGCTCGGAGCGTTTTTTGACGGGGCAAAGAATGCTGCGGCTCCTAATCTGTCGGGCAAAGAAGGTTTGCTGGCGGCGACGGCTCTGCTGTTTTCGACGCGGTTCCTGTTGATGGCGATCGGCTCGGCCCTTGGCGGTTGGGCGTCGGCGGCTTTTGGTTACGAGGCGGCGTTTATCATCAACGCGGCTTCATTTCTTGCCTCGGCTTACACGGTTTGGCTGATACCAGAAGAAGCGACACGTGACGCGGAGACCGGGGCACGGATGAATTCGATGCGGTTTCGCCGCAAGCAGACGCCGCCGTCGGAGCAGCCAAATTTTGTCGCGGTGGAACCGAGAGAGTCTTTTCTCACGGAACTGCGCGAAGGATTTAACTACGCGAGAAATACCCATTTTGCTCTGACGATCCTCGTAATGAACGTCATCTGGGCGACGGGCGGCGGGGCGATCAATATTATTTTCGAGCGTCTCGGCGGTGTACATTACGCCGACGCCGAAGGATGGAATCCTGATATCGCCGTTGCTTTGCTGTGGACAGCGACGGGCCTCGGGCTGACCGCCGGGATGCTGATCGCTCACCGCACATCGATCTATATTGACCGCAAAAATATCAATCACGGGTTTATCGGCTGGACGCTGATCCTGCACGGAGTGCTGTTTGCCGCAGCGGCATATATGCCGACGCTGTGGATGTTTGCCGTGATGGTATTTTTCTCGAGGATGATCGTCGGTGTCGAATACGCGGTGCAGGAAACGATGTTTCAACGCAGCCTGCCCGACTATATTCGCGGACGGATGTCCACGATCGAACGCGGTGCCGAGCTGACGGTATTCGGATTTGTAAGCTACGCATCGAGCGGGCTGATGTTTTACATGACACCGCAGACGCTGACGATAATCTCGGGAATATTGTCGGGACTCGCTGGGGTTGTTTGGTTTGTGCGGGAAAGGAAGCCGAAGTAAGTCGGGCTATTGATGCTGCGATTGCTCGTTGAGGTATTTCGAGAATCAGCGCACCATTCGATTGACGCCCACGGCCAATAATTTTGCGATCATCGTCCCGACTAAACTTAGTGCGGTGCCAATTGCCAACGTTATACAGAAAAGCGATAGGAAACGCGGGTGGTCCAACGGTCGCAGGAAGCGACCCATAAACTGGGCGGTTAGAATAAAAATGAAAAAAGCTATGGGAAATGACAGAAGACCAACGTAAAGGAATCTCCTTTCTACTCTGAATGATGCTATGTATATTCCGCCGTATGAAATTAGAGGAGCCAATAAAGCAAGGCGAAACAACCAGCGACTTTCGGGAACCGCGACCTCCTGCTCTATAGGATTTATAGATGCCCAAAGTCCGATCAAAAGTACTGCAAAAACAATTAAGCAGAGAGTCGAAAAAAGCAGGATCACACTTGAGATTCGGTCGCGAGACACGGAGACGCTCTGAAGAAGTGGGTCAACGATTTTACTCGGCGTTTTGACTTCCATCGTTCGCGAGATTATGCGGTTTAGTGACAGATGTCAATTCCAAGTTGTTAGGAAGATCTGATACCAATCAAAGAGCAAGAAAAAGACCGCTTTCGCGGCCTTTTCTTCTTCCTTGTCAACAAACTAACTCAGCGTTACCGGATATTCCGGTGAAAAGTTGCCGAATTGTTCGTTCTTTTTGATAAAGACGGCGCGGATGCGGCCGTTTTCGGGTGTGCCGGGAGTTGCGGGTGTGATGGTGAACGTGCCGGGTGTTTTTGTGAGGAACGCGACGGTTGCCCAAGTCGCAGAACCCGCTCGTTGGTATTCGACACGCATCGCGTCCATGCCCTGCATCGAACCGCTGACCGTGACCTCATATCCGGCGGCGGTGGCGACCTTTAGTTCGGGTGCAGCGTCAGCCTCGACGAGTTTTTCGGTCGCAGGTTTGACGATCATCAGGTCTTCGCCGATGGCCGTCGTGTATCCCGGCGAAGCGACGATGACATCACGCAGCTCGCGAAACTCCGTCAGAATGCCGATAAAAGAGTCCGTGACCACCGTGTATGTCGGATAAACCGGCGGAGCGGGTGCGGCGTCTCCGGCGGGCGAGCCTTTTAGTATCAGGTCGCGCCATTCGACCAAAGATTCGGTCGTTGCGCGTGCCTGCACGACATAGGTATAGACCGCGACAAACTCTTCGCAGATCAGGACGATCCTATCTACTTGACCGGTTGTGATGGGGAGTATTGTCTTGTACCCGCCGATCTTTGCGAGCACATTTTGAAACATTACGAGCATGTCCGCCAGACGCGACGGCATCCAATCTGTAGCTGAAGCCATTGATTTGTCCTTCCTTTTTATAGAGTTGGAACGGGCGTTCCAACCAAGGGGCTCAGGCAGGGGGAAAGTGGTCTGTCGGGGTCTCTCGCGGTGGAACTACCCGCGATCCATGCGAATTTTATTGGTTTCGCACATCAAAATGGATGTTCGAGCGGCAGCAATGGATGCCTCAAGGGCAGCAAAATTTCATCTAAGGGCAGCCTTGGACAACGCAGGGTAAACCCGGAACGATATAAGGGCAGCCCTGAGCCACTTGAGGACAACCTTGAACAACAAAAGCCCGACCCTGAACGCCGCAAGGCCGCCCTTATCTCACGCAAGGCTACCCTCAAACCACTAAAGGCCGCCCTTGAATCACGCAAGGTTAGGGAAATTCCATTCCGCGTCCACCCGAACCATTCAAGGCACACCCAAAACGACAAAAGGCCGCCCGCCGGGCGTTCAAGGTTAAAAAGGGGTCAGAAGTTGCCCGAACTGACTTCGACAACCGTATCGTTTACATCAAACTCAATGTAAAGATAGTAGGAACCGTTGGCAGCATCGTTACCAAAGCGCATCCTGTGTAAAAAGGGCTTGTGGTCATCCGGTATCCAGCTTTCCATAGTGGTTCCGCTATCTGTAGGTCGTGTCGAATCGGGCAATCGTTCGATCAGTTTGTATACAGAGACCTTATCCATCCCTGGTTTAATATTGGCCGCCGCTCGGTTCAAAATCGCGTGCTCAGAGAGCGATTCGATCCGCTCATGATTCCAACGAGCTAAGGCCACAAGGTACGCATTCGCGCCGAGACTTGCGACTAGAAGAACATAAAGTAAGACTTTAAAAGATTTGTTCATTCTATTTAAGGCACCTTTCAAGACTTCTTACGCCGTAATTATCACTGCTTTTGCACCAGTCAATTCAGAAAAATCTTTGGTATAGATCGTATCGACGCGGCGGACTTCGGAGATGCAATCGACTATGTCCTGGGTTTGGATAAAGCCTGATTCGACGTGGGCGATGGCCCAGTTTTTTATGTGCGAGGCACGGCGGAGCGTTTCTTCGAGCAGGTTGATATATTGCGATTTTGTTTCGGTTGCCGAACCGAGTTTGCCGGTCATCGACGCATCGAGATCTTCCCAAAAATCACCGCCGCCGCGAAGCCACTCTTCGCGCCAAGCGGCACGCCCCATGTAGCCTTTTGTGCTCTGAGCATGGGCCGGTGGAACACGCAGGAACATCAGATCGGCGGGCGTCTCGGCGATAAAATCGTCGGCGTTTTTGTTCTGAACGGTGTTCGCCTCGCCGTTGTCATAGGCGGCGGGCTGGATCGAATGAAAGCGGCGAAAGGCGTTAGACAACGGCTGGCGAAGCTCGCGGGTCTCTTCTTTGAACGACAGCACGTAATTGCCGACGGACAGCACGATGCTCGAGGCGATCGCCTGTGACATCTGCGACTGGAGCCGCTCGATGTTGTGGCGGACGTTGTCAAACCACCACGAATCAGTCTCGCTGAACCACGTGGCGAGAGCAGGGTTTCGCAGTTTATAGCCGGGGACGTAGGCGTCTTCGAGCACGACGTTGACCTCTTCGTCGGAGAGCCGCTCGCCGTTATTGGTGATCTGAGCCGTGCAAGCCGCCCAGGCAGAACGCAGAGGGTCGTTTGCCATCACGCGGGCATCGAGGCGTTTCAGATACGCTCCGACCGCCGGATCGTCGGCAAACGGGATCGCGACCGAGCTAAAATTTACCCGCCGCAAGATGTTGAGGTCAAATGCGAGCCAGCTTTTGGGCAGAGTTTTGGTTTGAGAATGCATGAGCTAAATGTTTGTCGCCGGTTCGGCAAAAGGGTCGGTTTCCGCCGTCACCGAGATGGGCAAAGGCGTCGCGAGCAGGGCTTTGACGACCGTCGGATCGAATTCGATGCCGGCCCAATCTGCCATATGGCGGCGTGCTTCGGTGTCGGTCAACGCGGCCCTGAACGGACGTGCGGCGGTCATTGCGGCAAAACTGTCGGCAACTCGCAGAATGCGGGCTGACAACGGTATCTGTTCACCAGCGAGTTTGTCGGGATAGCCGTCGCCGGACCACCATTCGTGATGCCAGCGGACGAGCAACTGCACTCCGCGAGGCAAAGCCAATTTTGCAGCGGCTTGTTCGCCGATGACGGGATGACGGTGCAGGTCGATGCGTTCGGAATCAAAAAGCTGACGCGGAGCCGAAATGTAATCGCGGCCCATCTTGTATTCGCCGATGTCGTGGATGAGCGCCGCTTGATGCAGCAAAAACCGATCCTGCGAAGCGAGATTAAACGCCGCCGCGAGCCTATCGGCGATCGAAGCGACGCGCTCGGCATGCGGGCCGGTATAGCACTCAAACCCGTCGATGTCCGACGAGAGTTCGAGCAGTTTTTCGTCAACGGCGGACGCTGGGGCTGTTTCGGCGAGTATGCTGTTCACGCTCTATAGTCTAAGGGAAAAGGAGAAAAGGAGAAAAGGGGAAAAGGGAAAAAGGTGAGGATATGATCTCTCGCCCGTCACCCCCCCCTTTACTCCTCTACTCCTTTTCTCCCCTACTTTCTTCTAGTTCTGCCAGCCGGCCTGGAACAGGATATCGGCGACGTTATCGGTGACGGTGATGACCTGGGTCGGGGTTGCAAAGCCAAATCTCCGCGATGCGACGGAGATGACGTAGGTCTGTCCCGGCTCGACATCGGCGAATGAGAATGTGCCGTTGACGCCGGACATTACGATACGCGGTGTAGTCATGCCGCTGCCGTTAATCCGGATGATCGCACCTCTTAGGCCCCGGCCCTCAGCCGTCAGTACGCGGCCAGAAAGCGTCATACCCGCCGCCGAAGGCGTTAGCGGCATCGGCTGCCAAAATCCTCCGCGTGAACCGTAACGTCCGCCGGTAGATGTCACGCCCGAAGCCGGTTGGCCGGGCGTGCCCTCAAGCTTATAGATCGTCGCGTTGCTGCTGCCGCCGCCGCTGGCGGTGACGCTCTGCTCCATCCCGTACGCCCCGCCGGTCGAGATCTGGGCTGACCCCGGCGCGAGGCAAATCAAGCAAATAAAGGCTGTAAATAGCCAAACGGCGATTCTGCGTTCGTTGTACGCATTCATATAAATATTCATTTCGTTTTACCTTTTTTGCAACCAGAGTTTTTCATTGTCCGTTCCCGACGAAATTGAGCCGTTGGGTATAAAATTCGCAACCACTGACTTCGCTGCTGACATCGTAACCCGGCAAACATTTGCGGCTGGGTTAGAGTCGCACCCGGTCCAACCCGCAAATAGCGATGCTCCCGATGAAGGCGTGGCTGTCAGGTCAACCACCGTGTTGATGATAAAGTCTTCCGTGCAATCCGCTCCACAGTTGATGCCCGACGGGCTGCTCGTCACCGTACCGGCTCCCGCGCCGGTTTTAGAAACAGATAAAGTGAACTGCTGCAGGGCAAAGGTCGCTGTGACGTTTTTTTGCCCATTCATCGACAGGTTGCAGGTGCCGGTTCCGGAGCACGATCCCGACCAACCCGTGAATACCGAACCCGCATTCGGCGTTGCTGTTAACGTGGGGGTCGAGTCGCCTGTAAAAAATGCTGAGCAGTTAGCTCCACAGTTTATGCCGCCGGGACTGCTGGTAACAGTTCCGCCTCCGGCACCGGCTTTTGTGACATTTACGACCAGGCCAAATGTGGCGGACACACTTTTTGCCGCATCCATAGTGACGTCGCAGGTCAGTGCCGTGCCGGCAGCCGAACACGCTCCGCCCCAGCCGATGAACGATGCTCCGGCGTCAGTCTGGCGTGTAAGTGTTACAACCGTGTTTTGAGGGTAATTTTCGTTGCAGTCACTGCCGCAATTTATACCCGCCGGGGAACTTGTAACAGTACCGCCTGCGGTCTTTGAGACCGAGAGTTGGTGTGTGATCAGGGTGAAGGTCGCGGTGACAAGGGCTGTTGCATTCATTGTTACAACGCAAGTTCCTGTGCCAGAGCACCCACCACCGGACCAGCCTGTAAAGTTTGATCCCGGGGCTGGCGTTGCTGTCAAGGTAACTACAGTTCCTTGGTCGTAACAATAGGTATCCGTGCCACAGCCGAAACCTTGTGGATTTCTATCGACGGTTCCGGACCCTGTTCCGGCATTCGTAACAACAAGGGCATTCGATCGACCATTTTGACTGCGACTCGTTTCATACCATATCGGACTGCCCGTGACCGTAGAGTTTCGACAAACCGTGAGGGTATGGCCCGTATAAAATTGCATACCGTTGGGACTTCCCAGATTAAAGTTTCCTTCATCGAGCATCGAAAGATTGGTGTTCATCGATATCAACACCACACATTGTCCTTCAACTCCACCCGTAAGGTCGGTTATTACGGTCGGGGAGGGATAGTTGAGCGTAAGCATTGTGCGGTTTGCGACGGATGGAGTTGCACCGGAGGTGACGACTGCGGGGGCAGCAGCGATGCCGGCGATGTTTATTGATGCTGTGCCGGGAGAGATGTTTGTCGGGCTGATGTTGGTCAGGCCCGCTCCGCTGCCGGTGAAGACGTTCGTCGCGTTAGATAATATTTTTGCGCCCGTTATTGTCTGCGGATTGGCGAGATCGACAAAGGTTTGGGTTGACGAGCCCGTACCGCCGTTAGCAATGGCAACAACACCGGTCACATTACCGGCGGTTGTTGCCGAACCTGCGGTGGTAGCACTTGCGACGTTGCCGATGACCTTGCCGCCATCGATGCCGCTGATCTGGGCATCGGTTATGCAGAGAACGCAAGCGGATGAAAGAGAATCAGCGGCGTTTGCGTTAAGCGTTTTGATCGAATAGGGCGACGAGGTTATCGGCTGTCGCGGCGTGAGCAAAGTAAATCCCGGCGGGTCGCTGGGTTTGCGGACGGAAATCTCAAGCCAGCGATCCGCTCCCGTAAAGACCCCGTTACCAAAGTTTAACTGGACGGTAAACGCACCGTTCGACACCGTGACAGGGTTTGTCCCCGCGACGGTGAAGTTGAGCGTGACCGGCGTGCCCACCGGCAACTGATTCCCCGCGACCGCCGCATCAAAGACGCGAAACTGCATCTCGTAAGTCCCGACCGCCGCCAGATTATTGTCGGTCAGCCGTCCCTGATAGGTGAATGTGTTCGACTGTGCCCCGACGGTCAAAGCCGTCATGGCAATTACCACAAGTGTTACGAAATACAGTTTTATCCGCATCGAATCCCTCCGCTAAGTTGTTTAGAAAGCTGGAGCGATTATACGTCTAAAACTGTACAAATCAAATCAACTTTTCAGGCTGGCGAGCAGATCTTGGGCTTCGCGGTTGCTGGGGAAAACGGCGAGGAGGCGGGTGAGTTCGCCCTCGGCGCGTTTTAGCAGGTTGTGCTGGATAAAGAATTCGGCGAGCAGGATGCGGAACGTCGGATTGCTCGGGTCGAGCTTGAGCGCGGTTTGCATCTCGCTTTCGGCTTTGTGCCGCTGCGACGCATCCGTCGAAAGAGCTTTGCCGTAATAGGCGTGGTAGCGGGCGTTTTTTGGAGCATAGTGGACGGCACGGGCGAGGAACTGTAGAGATTCTTCGGCTTGGTTGTCCATGAGTAGGCTAAAGCCGCGTTCGAAATTCTCGGCGGCTTGCTCGGCCTGCAGGCTCGCATTGCCGGTGTTTCCGGTAGCCTTTCGTTTTTCGCGTGCGGCCAACTCTTTACGCATTCGATAGTCGTACAACTCACGGTTCTCAGGGTTTTTGAGCGTTTCGTGGGCTTGTGCAAGTTCGGTAAAAGCGTTTTGGATGCGCGGGAGCAATTCACCGCCGTCGGCGTGATAACGGTCGGGGTGAAATTCGCGCGCCAAGGAAAAATATGCCCGTTTTACATCGGCGATATTCGCCGCCGGATCGACGCCAAGCAGGTCGTAGTAAGTCTCGGCGGATTCGACGCGGTCGAGATACTCCTCGAGCGTAATTACGACGTCGGGTATTTTTGGCTCGGCAGGTGCTGGCTGCGGCTTTTGTTCGAAAACCTCGGGCAGCGGGGCGGCCGCTACTTTTGCCTCTTGTTTTAACTCGAGCTTTGCATTTCGCATCGCTGAGATCGCGTGAGTCGTAAACGCCGGCTGCCAATCGTCGCGGATGATCAGCCCGCCGAGCCAGAGTGTGTAGATCGCGTGAAATGCGTTTGCCTCGGCCATGCCCGAAATGCTGATCAGATCGGTGATCGTCAGCGGGTCCGCTCCAGTCCGCGAGAG
>DEQS01000077.1:52994-61105 GCA_002360555.1 Chloracidobacterium sp. UBA3360 | reverse complement strand
TGTATAACGCCGTTTGACTGGATCACGTCAGCGATCGTTACTTTTGACTTGCCGCCCTTTTCGTCGGTGATGATGACGTCTTTGCCCTCGAGCGTAGCGGTCAATGTGCCGCCAGCGACGGTCTTCATGACAAATTTACCTTTACCTTCTTCGATTCCCTTTGCAATTGCCGCGGCATCCATTTTGCCGGCAACAACGTGATAGGTCAGAATGCCTGTCAGAGCCTTTTTGCTTTCAGGCTTGAGCAGCGTTTCGACGGTGCCCTTAGGCAGTTTGTCGAAAGCAGCGTTGACCGGTGCAAATACGGTGAACGGGCCTGTACCTTTCAGCGTTTCGACCAGACCAGCAGCCTTAACCGCCGCAACGAGTGTCGTGTGATCTTTCGAATTCACAGCGTTGTCGATTATGTCTTTGGTCTTGAGCATCGGAGCTCCGCCAACCATCGGATTTCCGTCTCCGGCAGGTGCCGTAGCGGTATTGGCCGCTGCCGTATTCGCCATAGCGTTGTTAGCAGGCGCCATTTTCGACGCATTGCTGTTGTTTGCCGCAGTGTTAGACGCCGGTGCTCCGCATCCGACCAACATAGCCATAGTTCCAAGAATAATTGTTATTAAAGTCAGTTTCATTTCGTTCTCCCCAAAGTTTGTTAAGTATTAATAAGCACCCCGCCGCTATGTATCTTTCGGTCACGTCCCGTTCGGACGTTTGCCTACACTCGCTAAATGGTTGCTACGTAATAGGTTTCGTCTATGTATCGTCTTTGGATTCAGAATAACTTGCCCTTGGAAGCAAGTTCTAAATGTGGGCAACCGCCTTGTCATTTTTTGCCTCAAATCAAGGCTGCAGATTTTCAACGCAGAAAAAATTTTGTATCCTACCTACACCATTTACCGATTTACAAAACATAAGCCAAAAAAGGAGATCTAGATGAGACCAGCATTAAACCTCGTGGATATTTCGAAATATCTACGCCTGCCCTTTGCGGCCGCCTTTGCGACCGTTTTCTTTTGTAGTTTTATGATTGCACAGGGCGAAAAGTCGTTATTCAGATACGTTTCTGAAAAGACGGGGCGAGAAGTTTACGCCCTTAAAAATTCACAGCGAAAGGTCATGGATGACAAGGCGGCGAAGGGCGGCTGGATCGTCCAACAACTGGGTTATGCTTACGCCGAGCAACGTGCGGGCACGACGGCTCTTTACGGTCTGATCCTAACGGAACTGGGCGGATCGCCGGCCCGCGTTCTATTTACGTTCTCTGAAACCGAATATAAAAACCTCACCAGCAAAAAGAGCCCGAAAAAATGGAAACCATATTTCAGCGACAGTCCCATTGTTGCGTATGTATTGCTGGATGGCGGGGAGAACCGTCTGGGAGCGCATTATTTTACAACTAAAGGTGCCGTTGACGATGATCCGAGGATCAGGTTTGAGGGCGGCGAATATGAAAAATGGAAAGCCCTGCCGAACACGCAATACTTTAGCGGCGGTCCATCGTTTTACATCTGGAAAGACGAACCGACCCCCGCTCTCATCACATCAGTTTTCGGTCCTGTCCTAAACATTCCAAAAGGGGTCTTCTTGGACCAGTCAGTAAGGCCGGCACTGTACGAGAACGGTAAAAATGGTTATGAGATCGATGCGTCGCGGGCATTTGCGGGCCCTAACAAGCCTCTGACACTTTACAGCAAAGACGCTCTGTCCTGCACACCGGACGGCTGCGAATTTAATCTCGGCTGGTTTGTTATGCGCAACCAGGACAATGGAACTCTTTCAACTTATGCGACCGCGACTGTGAATGGCAAGATCATAGGAAACTCTTTAGGTTTCAAAAAAGGTGAACGAAGCCGATCGTTAGTCCTGGGAATACCAATAAAATATGGCAGCAACAAGATCGTCGTCCGCCTAAAACCGTATAAAACTGCTGATGATATAGATAACAGCAACAACACCTTTACGGTCGAGGTGATCTTAAAGCCGTAATGTCCATCCACTAATTACAAAAAAGAGGTAAGAACTCAAAAGTTCTTACCTCTTTTTTGCGATTAAATGGCGGAGCCGACGGGACTCGAACCCGCGACCTCCAACGTGACAGGCTGGCGTTCTAACCAACTGAACTACGACTCCGCAAGAGTGGTGGGCACTAAGGGACTCGAACCCCTAACTTCCTCCTTGTAAGGGAGGCTGTCTACCAATTGACATAAGTGCCCGAAACTGGCGTCAACAAGAATATTTTCGCACGTGTGCCCAAACTAATTTTCAAAAAAACTCGCTCATTTAATGGAAAATGAGCGAACTGATAGCTTAAGAAAGTGGTCAGACATTGTCAAGTTTCACACCCAAACAGTGTCGGCGATGCCCAAAATTTACTCTTGCTATACGATCGCGTTGGTGATATCTTGCTCTCGAACAGACAATTTGGAGGCTACCGCAATGATCAAAAGATCTTCGCTATCAACGTTGGCTATCTCCTCGATAATGCTGCTTTTTGTAATATCGGCCGTTGCTCAAACCGAGTACGATTACATTACCCGCGGCAATGCTGCGCTTGACGCAAAAAATTTCGACCAGGCGATCACCTATTACAACAGCGCTATCAGCGTAAATCCGAGCTCGACGGTCGGGTACTATAACCGCGGACTTGCTTACGACAAAAAGCGAAATTACGATCAGGCGATCTCAGACTATAGCCGTGCGATCCAACTCGACCCCAATTACTCCAAGGCGTGGGGAAATCGCTGTGCAGTTTATGAAACCAAAGGGAACTATGACCAAGCGATCGCAGATTGTACGAGGGCTATCCAATTGGATCCAAATATGTCATACGCCTACAATGCCCGGGCATTGGCTTACTACAACAAGAAAAACTACACACAATCGATTGCCGACCAAACACGGGCGATCCAACTCGATCCGAATTTCGCAGGCGCTTACGAAGGCCGTGGTAACGCCTATGACGACAACGGCAATTTTGACCTCGCGATCGCCGATTATTCCAAAGCGATCTCCTTAAATTCGAGCGACGGCCGTACATATTACAACCGAGCTCTCGCATATTACCGTAAGGACAAATTCGACCTTGCGTTGCCAGATTATACTCGGTCGATCGAGTTAGACCCCAATTATGTCCGGTCGTATGAGGACCGCTGTTATATTTACTATTTTAAGGGCAAATACGACCTCGCCATCGCAGACGCGACAAAGGCTTTGCAGCTCGATCCAACCAATGTGAATTCCTATTACTATCGAGGTCTTTCCAATCGCTTTAATGGTAAATACGCCGAAGCCATTGTCGACCTTAAGCGGGTCGTTGAGATAAAACCGGACTACACAAATGGGTATTACGAACTCGGGATCGCAGAATATTTTGCCGGCAGCTACAACGCAGCCATAAAAGATCTATCAAAGTATTTAGAAACATACCCTGACGACGTTAATTCCCTCTACAATCGCGGCCGAGCGTATCGGCGAATCGGAGACCTCAACACCGCCCTCGCCGATCTCAATAAAACGATCGAGCTTAACGCCAAGGCCGAGAATGCGTATTGGGAACGCAATTATGTTTATGTCGATCTGCAGCAATACGACAAGGCTCTAGTCGATATCGATAAGACTGTCGAGATCAACCCAAAAGCTACAAATGCCCCATATCAGCGAAGTTGGGTCTACCTCTATATGAATAAAGGAGATGCCGCGTATGAGCAGGCAATGACCTATCTTGAACTGAACGGGCTAAAGGGATCCTCTTCAACGTATGCGATAATAACCGGCTATCTGGGCCTCAGAAAAGCGGGCAAAGCCGCTGCCGCTAAAACATTCCTCGCCGAATGGCTACCGCAAGTCAAACCCGAAGATTGGACGACGTCCGTAATGAAATATTTCCAAGGCTCGATGACCGCCGCCCAACTGCTCGGTGCCGCCGACACCAACGACAAATTGACCGAGGCCCACGCCTACATCGGTGTCATGCAAATGATCGCCGGCACACCCGCTCCGGCAAAGGTGCATCTGAACTGGGTAAAAGACAACGGCAATAAGAACTTTGTCGAATACGACCTGGCGATCGCTGAGCTAAATCGAAAACCCGGAGCAACAACGAAAAAGCCGCTCCCGAAAAAGCGGCCCTAAGAAATTAAGTTTGGTTGGGATCAAGATCGTTTTAGCAAAACCGGCTTTTCACGCGTTTCGGGTGTTGCCGATTTGCCGTCATTGACGAGCACGGTGCCGCCAAATCCGACTGCCCAGATCTTGTTGCCCGTCGAGTAGATCTTTTCCAAGCGGTGCGTAACTTTTGAGTTCATCTCAAACCAGTTGCTGCCGCCGTCGGTCGTGCGTAGGATCGTGCCTTCGTCGCCGACCGCCCAGCCGCTCGAACTGCTCGCAAAATATACGTCGTTTAGATTTGAATCTGTGGCCGATTGCTGTTGTCGCCAGAGACGTGCTCCGCCATTCGAATGAAAAATCCGACCGCCCGTGCCGACGGCCCAACCGCCTTTGCCGCCGATAAACGCAACTCCGTTAAATTTCACATTGGTGTCGCCAAGCAGTGTAGCCTTTTCCCAAGTAAATCCCGAGTCGTCGGTGAACATTATCGTCCCACCCGCACCGACGATAACGCCGGTCATCGAGTCGCCAAACGAACCGTCAAGCAGCAAAAAATGGATCGCCGTCTGGATCTTTTTCCAGGTAACGCCGTCCTCTTGCAGCTTGTAAAAAATGCCGCCCTCGCCAAATGCTGTCGCCGACCCGTCTTTGTTAAAAAGCAGCTTGGTCACGCGTTCGCGGCCGCCGTCCTGAAACTCAAATTTCTCCCAGTTTCGTCCGCCGTCCACCGTCTTTCTGATATACGACGAAGCGTTTGCTCCGCGAGCATATATATTGCGCTGACAGAGCATCCAGCCATTCGTCTCGTTCACCATATGGATCTGCGAGATCGAATCGTTCATGATCTTTCGCTCTTTCGTCCAAGTCGCTCCGCCGTCAACCGTCGTCAGGATCGTGCCGTCATCACCGACGATCCAGCCCTTTGAGTCGTTCAGGAAATAGACATCATGAAACCACGCGAACGAGTTCGTCGTCTGCTTGACCCAATCGGCCCGCGCCGACTGAAAGCAAAAGAGCAGCGTAATTAGAATTGAAGCTAACTTAATGTTTCGCATAACTGGCTCATGTCAGTTCACTTCACTGACCACTGACCGCCGACCACTGACTTAAAATGGGGTTCCGACCATATATCTAAGGCTGCTCACCTTGAGCATAATATCGAAAGCCTTAGCGATGCTAAATCCTTTTCCGGCAACAAAAACCTGATCACCCGGGCTGAGATAAACCATATCGGCTTTGCCCGCTTCGATCTCGGCTAGATTGACGATGCGGCGTGCGAGCCGTCCGTCCTTGCCGTATGACACGAGTGCGATCTTTTTATTGTCGCCATTTTTGGTGACTCCGCCGGCCTCAAGCACGGCTTCGTAAATGCTAACCTTGCGATCCATTACGCGTACACCCGGAGTGGCAACATTGCCCATAACGCTGTAACGGGTGGCGTTTGCCTTATCGAGAGTGACGGTTACTTTGGGGTCGATGATAAATTCGTCTAGCTTTTTAGTGATCTCGGCAGCGATCTGCTCGACCGTTTTTCCGGCGACGAGGATGCCTTCGCGAACCAGCGGATATGATATTCGAGCATTGGGCGGGATCGTGATGCCGGTCTTGCAATAATCGGGGCACTGGCCAAATACCTCGACCGATATCTGGTCAGACGGTCCTAGGCGGTATTCGCGCAGATAGTTGTCGTAATAAGGCAAAATCGCCTCTGCCTCGGGCGTTTTTTGATCATCCGTCGCCGTTCCGTCTGTAACGGTCGGTGCCGGGATCGGTGCGACCGCGACCGGCTGTTTGCCGTCTTTCTTGGCGTCCTTTTTGCTCGGATCGACCGACTGGGCAAGCCCTGCGGCTGTCAAAACGATCATGCCGAGAGCGGCGACTGTAAGATTTTTGAACGATAAAATAGCTTTCATAACAACTTCCTCGTGGCTAATTAAATGTCTATTACCGGGTTCAATCCAGTTTTTCGTGACCTAAAAATTTATCTTCCCTTTCCAAATAGTACGGTCTTGACCGTCTCAAAAACGATCACCATATCGAGCGTCAGGCTCTGATTCTTGATGTAATAAAGGTCGTATTGCAGCTTTTGTATCGCATCGCTGACCGAGGCTCCGTATGGGTACTTGATCTGTGCCCAGCCTGTCAGTCCGGGTGCCACCAGATGACGATGCTCGTAATATGAGATCTCGGTCGCGAGCTGTTTCACAAAATGCGGACGCTCGGGCCGCGGGCCGACAAAATTCATCTCGCCTTTCAAAATATTCCAAAACTGCGGCACCTCATCGATACGCAGCTTGCGTATGACCTTGCCAATACGCGTGACGCGATCATCGTCCGATTTTGCCCATTGCGGCGTGCCGTCAGCCTCAGCATCGGTCTTCATCGAGCGAAATTTGATGACGTTAAAGACCTTGCCGTTCTTACCGACGCGTTCTTGTTTGTAAAAGATCGGCCCGCGAGACTCAAGCTTGATAAGTATTGCCGTCAGTATCGCGAACGGAAGCGAAACAATCAGCCCGATCAGAGCCAGCACACGGTGAAACATCTCGCGAACGACCAGCTTGACCGGCGAATCGCGGCGGCGTCCCGCAAATATCAGCCACGACGGACGCAGCATATCGACATGGACCTTGCCGGTGATGCGTTCAAAAAACGATGTGCATTCCTCGATCGAAACGTCACCCGCAAGGCTCATCCGCAAGAGTGCCTCCGTCGGAAACGCACCGCGGCGTTCGCGAACGGCGATGACGACGCGGTCGATCTTTTCATTACGAATAACGTCTTCGAGATCCGGCCCTTTGCCGAGAATGATCGAACGCCCGAGCTTGTCCATCGGTTTGGCGCCGTTCTCAGAGATAAATCCGGCAATGCGATAACCCGCATCGCGGCGTTCCCACACGGCTTCTGCGGTGTCGAGTGCGGTTTGACCGGTGCCGACGACCAGTATCTTTTCACCGATCTCCGGGTGGCCCGTAAGCAAATGGATGCTGATCCTCCAACCGAGCAGCAAGCTAAGCACGAGCGGCACGGAGATCACCGAAACACCGCGTCCGATCATCAGCGGCGGCACAAAATAGAACAAAAGCGCGAGCAAAACCCACGCAATTCCCAACGCCTGCACGAGTCTTAACAGCAGCTCGCGGCGGTTGGTCATCACGACGTAATCGTAAAGATCGTAGAAATAAAGTATGAGGATGCAGACGGCGGAGGCGAGGCCGATCTTGAACCAGCCGTTTTTGCCGTTTAGCTCATTTTCAGAACCGGAAAGCCCGAGACGCAGGTACATTGCCAGTATCACGCCGCCATACAAAATGGCGGCATCTGCCAATATTAACCAAAAAATTCTCGGACTAAACCGTGTAGCACTCATTGTAATTCCTGTCATCCGGCCGGGCTTAGGGCGGTAAGCGGTGCGGCCAAAACTTATTCGTTTACGGCGTCACATTTTCACCTAGTCGTTTGTAGTTGTAGTACCCGTAGTTATAATGCGTCTCTTCCATCACATCGTCGCTTTGGTTAAGCACGACACCGAGGATGCGATCCTTTGGCAGCGGTTCGAGTATCCGGTCAACTACGCTGTAGCGCGTGCGGTTTGCCCTGACGACGATGATCGCGCTGTCGGCCTGATTGATCAGGACGGTCGCGTCGGTAAAGATACCGAGCGGCGGTGCATCGACGATGATGTAGTCAAACATATCGCGTGCCTCACGCAGGATCTCTTTGAATCTCGGCCCTGAAATGAGGTCCGCAACATCCTGGCGGGCATCGCCGCCGGGCATGATGTAGAGACCGGCAGGTTCGAGTTTGACGATCGATTCGGCCAAGGTGGCTGTGCCGGCAAGCACATCCGACAGCCCGCAATCGGTTTCGATGCCCAGATAATCGGCAAGGCTCGGCATACGCAGATCACTGTCGATGATCAGGCATTTCACACCGTCGGTCTGTGCGAGCATCCATGAGAGGTTCAATGCCGTAACGGATTTGCCCTCGCTGGGGTTGGTGCTGGCGAC
>DEQS01000077.1:46705-52829 GCA_002360555.1 Chloracidobacterium sp. UBA3360 | reverse complement strand
CTGACAAAGTCAGGCAGACTGCGCGACACGACACGCGTTGAGCTTTCGGCGTTCAATTTTGCCCCGGCAGTAAAATCCGATCCTAGATCAGGGAGTGCCGTCCCGTTCATAGAATCCGGCTGCCCTATGAACGCCGAACCTGGGTTACCGATCTTCAAATCCGATGCCAACAGATCAGGCGGCATATTTGTACGCCGCGCTGTCCTGTCAAACTGGACTATCCTGTCCGCCGACTGCTTTATGCTGCCGTCCGGATCCTCGGTACGCTTCTTTTGCATTGCTTTCAAAATACTCATTTTTTTGATCGCTCCGTATCCTCAACTCGGGCGGTGGCACACCTACCCGATTTCTAACTAGAACTTTCTAAATCTACCGACAACATCGTCGATCTCAAGGTGGACGTCATCCATGTCTGCAAATGGTGAACCATTAGTCTTATGGCCGTTTCCGTTACCATTTCCGTTACCGTTTCCGTTTGCATGGCCGTTTGTATGGCCGTTGCCATTGCTATAACCATTGCCATTGCCATTCCCGTTGGCGTGGCCGTTGGTGTGCTCAAGCTCCTGAGCAAAAACACGCGGCTTCACCGCTTCGGTCCGCTCTTTGCCTTCCCACAGGTCTTCGCGGGTTCCGGCCCGCAGCACGCGTCCGTCCACTAGATCCAACGCAGCCTCGGCGGCATTGACCGCGTCATGCCTTGGCAGCATATCGAGATTGTCGGCGACCTCTTCGATCACCTGACGGCCGATAAGCTGTTCGCCGGCCGAATAGGCGGCAAGCATCGCGTTGTCGCAGATGTTGTTGATGTTTCGAGGAATGCCCTCTGAACACTGAAAGATCAGATCGACTGCTCCGGGCGTAAAGACGTTTGGCTGGCTCGAACCGGCAATCATCATACGCTCGGTGATGTAGCGGTCAACTTCCTCAACGCTCGGGAATGCGTGCATATTGCAACGCAGAGCGACACGCTGTTTGAGCTGACGCAGGTTTTGCTGGTTGAGCTTGTCCCGCAACTCAGGCTGGCCGGTCAATACGATCTGCAGATGCTTGGCGTTGTCCGATTCAAAATTGAGCAAGAGACGGATCTCTTCGAGAACAAAATCAGACAGCTCGTGGGCTTCGTCGATGATTATTACGGTGCGGAGCCCGCGGCGATGGCGTTCCTCGAGCACCTTGCCCATTATGTTGAGCAGCTCGCTTTTGTTCGACCAGTCCTTGATGCCGAGCATCTGCGTGACGTGGTGATAGAATTCGTCGATCGACAGACGCGGGTTAAAAACATACGCCGCCAGCACACTCGCATCGAGCCGGCGCAAGATCCAGCGAAGCGCCGTCGTCTTACCGGTACCGACCTCGCCGGTGAGCACGATCAGCCCTTTAGCGTTTTCGAGCCCATAATAAAGGCTTGCGAGGACCTCATTGTAGCTCGGCGTAAACACGATAAATCGCGGGTCCGGCGTCAATGTAAATGGTGTGTCGTCTAATCCGAAAAATTCTTTATACATAACTTCTACCTCTTCTGAAATCTCAAATTATTAATTTCAAATTTCAAATTCCCCTTGCTCTGATCCCAACTAAGAGACCAATCTGTCAAAAATGCGTGTCACCTGCAGGAGCATGACGATCAGTGGAATGATGCCGATCGCGGCTGCGAGTCCGGCAGCAAGTTTTAGCCAATGCGAACGCTTGATCCAAGTCTTTTCGCCCGCAGATAGCAGGGGCGGCACCGATGCCAGCACAGGCAATCCGGTGTAATGTTTGACGTCCTCAATATTCTGGATCTTAAAGAGACGCGGCACCTCAAAAAACGCTGCCATCAGCAAACCGATAAATAACCCGATGCCTGTTCCAACCATCGTCAGCATAAAACGCTTTGGTGCGACCGGTGACTGCGGCACGTTTGCCGGATCCTGCACACGGATGGTCTCGCCCTGTGAGCTGGTCTCGACACCTACGATGATCCCGGCGTCGTTCTTTTTCTTAACGATCTCGTCATATGTCAGCTTTGCCGACTGGTAACGCTGATTGATGCCTTCTAGTGCGACCTTGACGTTCGGTATCGTATTGATACGAGCTTCGAGAATGCTGATCTGTCCAGCATTTTGCTGCCGTTCGACATCTTTTTGTCCGAGCTGCTGTTCGATCTGGCCGATCTGCGACTGGATGCGTTCGTTCTCAGATTCGAGCTGCTTACGCTGCATCTGCACCTTAACCCCGCTGGACTGCGTCGCATTTTGAACACGCTTGTCAGCACTTTTTCTCAGATTTTCAAACTCATCATTGACGCGTGCGATCTCGCTCTGTTTGGCGACGACTGCCGGATGCTTTTCTTTGTAAACTTTCAGCAGGTTGTCGAGTTGTGATGCGAGTTCGGCACGGCGTTTCATCAATTCGCCGTAAGCCGGCGTATCCTCGATCTGTGAAGCCGAACGGGCACTGCTCTGAGTTTCTTTTTCACCAAAATCCTCGATCAGACGCATCTGGCGGTTGTTAGCTGCTATCGCATCGCTCAGACGGCCTTTTTCGTTCATCAGCATTTCCTTTTCCTTGCTGATCGTATCGTCACGCGAACGCAACCCCTGAAGCTGTGCGACAAGACCCTGTTCCGATTCGGGCAGAGTGGCGACATTTGCCATCATGATGTCGAGACGTTGTTTTTCAAGGTCGTCAAGAGCGGCCTTTTTCTCCTGCATCTGCTTTTCGAAAAGTTCGTTGGTCGATTCGGCGATCTCCGTCGATTGTTTGACCTGGGCATTGACGTATTTGCTCGCAAGTTCCGCCGTCACATTTCGAGCGGCCTGTGGATCGCGGTCACGATAGCGGATGCGAAACGCCGCAACCTTTTGATCGCCGCCCTCTTCGGGCTCGATCTTGATGTTTTTGTACATCTTGTCGATGACTAGTTCCATCGGCATCCCCGATGCACGCTCGCTCTTATAGAGGTCGTATTTCTGAACCATCGGTTCGAGCGATGATCGGCTCAAAACTTCCTGATTGATGGTCGAGAGACGCTGCGAAAGGTCCTCGGTCGAGAGCGATTGGACAAGGTTCTGCGAGATGGTCGGCGGTTTGACCGTCAATAGAGAAGTTGATTCGTAAATGCTTGGCAGACGATAAACGACATAGCCGATCGCCGCGGTCAGCGTGAGTACCGGCAATATGATCAGCCATTTCTGGCGTTTCAATATGCCGAACAGTTCACCGGGTTTTCTTTGTCTAAATTCAACGCTCATCTCTATAGTTCCTTTTCTACAAATTGCTATCTAGGCCTTTCTTCCTAACTTTTCGTCCGTGCTGCGTGTCTCGCCACGCCCCATAAACCGGCGTATCAGCACCACCAAGCCAACCAACCCGATCCCGAATACAAGCAGTCCGACCGATTCGGGTATGCCGACAAACAGCGTTTCTAACGCCGCGAGATCAAAAATTTCAACAAAGCCGAGCATCATTATTTATCCCCTAAACGCTCGCCGCCGGTTTGCCGCCGGCCTTTGCCATTGCCTGTGCCAAACGGTTGCGATAATCCGCCTTTGGCGCGGTGCCCGTCTTTTTAGCGTTCGACTCGTCGAGAGCGACCGCTTTCTTCATCTGTTCGACCGCCGGGGATGTCAATCCTTTTTTGAGATAGACCCAACCAAGAGTGTCGTAATATTCGGCCACGTTTTGGTTGCGAGCGACCGCTCCGCTTGCGAGCTGCAACGCCTCGTCGAGATTTCCCGAATGATCGGCAAGCAACCACGCCAGATTGTTGGCGGCGATCGCCGAGTCGGGTGCAATATCCAAAGCCTTGCGGTAATTTGCCTCAGCCTCCGCGGTGTTCCCACGGCCGTCCTCGAGGATGCCGATCATCGTATATACCTGAGCGGCGGGCTTTTTCTCTATAACTTTTTTGTACTGTGCAAGAGCTTCGTCCGTACGGTTTTGGCTGGTCAGCAAACTCGCGTAAGCCGAATAAGCGGGAAGATAATCCGCATCAAGCTCGATCGCCGCGAGCAGTTCTTTTTCCGCCGCCGGATTGTTCTTTTCGGCTGTAAATACTGTCGCATTCAGATAGCGCAGTGCAGCGATGACGTCGCCTTTACCCGCATTTGCGTCGATAAAGCTCGCGATCCGAGTGTGAGCCTTTTCCGTCTGGCCCATCTGTATCGCCATCGTGACGATGCCGCTGATCGCGTCAAAATTTTTCGCGTCCGCAGCGTACGCCTTTTCGTAAAGGTCGAGGGCCGCGGCAGCGTTGCGTTCGGCAATGAATACCTTTGCAAGATTGACCATTGCCCCCGACGAACGCGGTGTCAGCCGGACGACATCTCGCAGGTCATATTTTGCTTCGGCAAGTTTGCCGAGATCTAGGTAAGCGAGGCCTCGCGACGAGATGCCCTTAATTCGCAGATCCAAAATGATCTGCGGAGTATTGTCAGCATTTGGCTGAGCCGAGCTCGTTTTATCGATAAGCTCGTTCGAAAGTTTGAGAGCGTTTTGTGCATCACCGGCCGAAAAAGCGGCCTGGATCTTTAACAACCCGACCTTCATAAATGTCGGATGAAAACGTTCGATATCACCGATAAATGCATTTGCCTGATCGTTTTGCCCAAGCGCAAGCCGTGCCTGGGCCATTAGATACAGGGCGTCTCGATTGCTCGGCTGCTGCTTGAGAACATCTTCGATATCCTTGACCGCTTCGTCAGGTTTGCTGTCCTGCATTTTCGCCCGCGAACGAAGCATTAGGGCCTGAATATCGGCGTCATTGATCTTTAATAGAGCATCGAGCTGCTCATAGACTTTGACCGTTTCTTTGCGGTCGAGGTACATCTGGCCGACGCGGTAGCGTGCGAGCACATAGTCTGGAGCATCCGCGATGATCTGTTCGAGAACGGCGATGGCTTCGTCTTTACGCTCGGTTGTCGAATAAAATTCCGCAAGCTCAAGCCGGCTCTCGGGGCTGTTTTCCTGAACCTGGACAAGATTTTTGTACGCGGCCTCAGCCTTTTCGAATTGGCGGCTTGTCACATAAAACTGGGCGATAGATTCGTGAGCGTCGATACTAGTGCCATCAATTGCGATCGCCTTCTGAAACTGTGCTTCAGCCTCAGCATTACGTGCCCCATACATCAAGAACCGCCCATATTCGGTCAAACCAGCTATCGACGCCGGGTTGGCAGCAATTCCCCGCTGGATCACCGCCTCGGCCTCGGGTAACTTCTCACGCGTCATATAGAGACGTTCGAGACTGATGTACGATTCGATACGCTGCGGGTTTAGGTCGATGGCTTTGTTGACCTGGGCGATAACGTCCGCGTCAGGTTTGCCCTGTGCGGCCATGATCGTCGCGGTCAATATGTGGCCCTCGATAAATTTTGGATCAGCAGCGAGGATCTCGTCACGAAGCTTTTCGGTCTCAGAGATCATGGGCGGCTGGACGAGCAGGAAATAGCTGCCGAGTTTTGCCTTGGCTTCGAGATTTGTACCGTCGAGCTCGATCGTCTTGCGAAGCTCGTCCAGCACGTCGTTAAATTGCCCCAGATTTTCATACGAACGCGCGAGCCCCCAATGCGCCGCTGCCGAACCGCCGTCGGACTCGGCCGCCGAACGGAACTGCATCATCGCATCGTGAAACTTACGTTTCTGCAAATACTCCTCGCCCTTTGCCAAAAACGACGCCGTCGAATGGCCGCAGGCAACGAAAAATATACTCAGACAAAGAAGTATTGAATGGGGAATAAAACGGAAACTGAAGATCTGGCACTCTCGGTAACGCATATCGTTGTATTTAATTGTTCGCTTGCGATGTCGATGGTTATCATCAGGCCGGGGCTTCGAACCTAATGATTATCAATATCGGGCGTCTATCGATCCGTTGGTTATCAACGTCGGATCAGCCGTAAAATCGCATTTCTCAAATGTTTGAGAAGATCCGCTGCATTCGTAGCAGCATTTGTGAAAAACGTTCAATCAAGGGGTGATTTCAGAAAAAAGTGGAAAAATTTTGTAAGGGCCAAGGCGGACACCACTCAGAGTTAGCACAACTTGCCGCGTTGCTCGGCTCCTATTCAAATAAAGGTCGAATCCTGCGGGATATCCGAAAAATGTTGAGTCTTTGGTCCGGTCCGGACCAGGTGGACCAAGG
>DEQS01000077.1:0-46564 GCA_002360555.1 Chloracidobacterium sp. UBA3360 | reverse complement strand
GGTCCGGACCAGGTGGACCAAGGTGGACCAGCGGTCATTCCGGCACGTACGGCGGGAGCTGTTCGGCGAGGCGGGCGGCGAGGTCTGAGGCTGCGGCGAGCGATGCGGTTTCGTCGCTGCCGACCGAGGTCATGACGCGGACCATCGCTCCGTCGGTGCGGCGGCGGGTGACGCTGTCGAAGACGGTGTTGATCTTGTCGCGGTACTCGCTGGCCTCGATATGGCCGCGGCCTTGGTACCAATAGATCATTACCTCTTTGAAAACGCCGTTCTCGATGATGTAACGGTTCGCGGTAAATGTGCGTCCGTCGGCTGTCGTGACGGTGATGTATTGAGGTTCTTTTAAGACCCACCCGGCTCCGGGCAGGCAGTTTTGCGGACTGTGATAGGTCGCACCGGCACGCTGCGAAGCGTAATAACCGACATAGATATTGGCGATGCGGCCGTCAGCGGCGGTGTATTCGCGCATCGTGTAGTCGGTCGTACCGAGCACATTCTCGATGCCGGGTTCGAATTTGATATCGTTCCCCTTTTGCTTCCAATCGCCAAGCGTAGGCGGGAATGTGGCTAAGCTCGTTCGCGGCACGGCGATCTCCGCACGATTTGCGAACCAGTTGATAGCGACGCCACTTAAAACCAAAATTATGACCAACCCCCAAGCTGCTGGAACACGAGCATCGGTAGGCGAAACAATCTCCCCTACTCCTCCACTCCTCTTCTCCTCCACTTTTTCAGCGTCTCTGCGGTTCAAAATTTTCTTTAATACCAGATTGACGGCGAACAGCAACACAAGTGCGACCAGATAAACCAGCCACCCCGATGCATCGTGCCACACACCTTCAGTTGCCTGTTTGCCGTAATAATAGGTCATCACGCCCGTTCCGGTGACGCGGGCGGCGTTGGTCAAAACAGCGATCGGGACTGCGGCGATCATCAAAATTACTGCTCGTATAAAATCAGCGGTCGAAAAATTTGCGATCCTTCCCGACTCGTCACGGCGTGTAAAATACGCGAGTATCAACGCCAGCGTTACCAGTGTCATCAGGCTGCGGATGCCGCTGCACGCTTCAACCACCTCAAGCGAGATAGTCTGCGTTGAGCCGCGCGGTAAAATGTCGATGACATTTCCCTTTCGCACGGTCGGCACGCTAAACAAACGGATCCCCCAAACCGCCATCTGCGACGCGTAGGTCTGCAAAGGCATGGCGATGCGGTTAAAAATGATCTGCGGTATCGGGATCGCGAGCAGTAGCAGGACGAACGGTACGGCAAGCAAATTTATGATCCTGATCCCAAAGAAATACACGATCACGCCCGCCGCCATCAGCACCATCGAGATCCGCTGCGTAAAAAGCTCAGATCCGAGAACGCCTCCAAACAGCATCAAAATGGCTAAGAATATCGCAATAATTCCGAGCCATTTTGCCGGATCGTTGACCGACTTTTTAAGACTATCCCATTCACGCCAGACGATCAGCCCAATGACGAACGGCACGAGCAGCCCGTGCGAATAATTCTCGTCCGACCACCAGTCACGGCCGAGTTTAGCAAGGACGGTGGCGTACAGGAATAGAAACGCCGCCGCAAGAGCGATCGCTTTTGCAAGAGAATTGGATGTGGTTTGTGAGATCTCGCTCATGTTGCCAAGGAGCTAAAAAACGGCGAATGACGGTTAGATTCCGTCAATATTCTTTGGTTCACTTACTGCGGTCCGCGATCAGGTCGGCAAATTCGAGCAGCAACCCGGTATCGCAATCGATGGAATCTAAGGCAGCGGCGGCTTCGCGGCGAACCTTGTCCGCCATCTCACGCGTCGCGTCAATCCCAAAATGCCCCGGATACGTCGCCTTTTCGGCCATCGCATCTTTGCCCGCCGTTTTGCCAAGCGTCTCGGTCGGCTGAGTGACGTCGAGCAGGTCGTCGGTAATCTGGAATAGCAGGCCGATCTTTGACGCGTACAGCTCGACAGCCGCAACCTCGGCGGAGCTCGCACCGGCGACCATCGCTCCCGCGATCGCCGAGACTGAGATGAGTGCTCCGGTTTTGCGGGCATGGATATTTTCGAGTTCGTCGATGGTGATCGTCTGGCCTTCGGCTTCGAGATCGAGCTGCTGTCCGGCGACCATTCCCGTTGGCGTTCCTGACGCACTCGCGATCTGCGAGACCAGTTTTAGTCTCAGCTCCGGCGAAAGATTTTCGTCACACGCCACAACTTCAAAAGCCATCGCGAGCAGAGCGTCGCCCGCGAGTATCGCCGTCGCCTCGTCAAATTTTTTGTGACACGTCTCGCGTCCGCGACGCAGGTCGTCATCATCCATCGCCGGCAGATCGTCGTGGATCAGCGAAAACGTGTGGATCATCTCGATCGCCGCCGCCGTGCGCACAAGCAGCTTTTCATCTGCTCCAAACGTCCGCCCCGCCGCAAACATCACGCCCGGCCGTATCCGTTTGCCGCCCGCAAACATGCTCCAGCGCATCGCTTCGTGCAAACGCGTAGGTTCCGTGTCCGCCGCGGGCAGCAGTTCATCGAGAGCTTTGTCCACGACGGTGCTCACATCCAACATAAATCTTTCGATCAGCGTCATTGTGTGCAAATTATCAGGTATTCGTGAGCATTTATCAAAAGTGGTGATTTTGCGAATTGCCGTTTGATAATGTAGATTGCCTTTTATATGTCCGTGTCCGCCGACGATTTTCGCAATGCTCTCTCCCGCTTTCCGAGCGGTGTCAACGTAGTTACGACCAAAGACGCCGATGGCCGCCCGCACGGCATCACCGTCTCGGCGTTTTGCTCGGTATCGCTCGCTCCGCCGCTGGTTTTGATCTGTATCGAAAAATCGACCGTCAGTCACGACGCATTTGCCGACTCAGAAGTTTTTGTTGTAAATATGCTGCGCAAATCGCAGCAGCATCTGTCCGAACAGTTTGCCGCTCCGGCTGTGGATAAATTTGAGGATGTTGATTTTCGGAGCGGTATCGATGGCGTTCCGGTATTGAAACAAGCCCTCGCGAGCATCGAGTGCCGCCTGCGAAATGCCTTTGACGGCGGCGATCACACGATTTACGTTGGCGAGGTTGAAACGATCTCCGTCGGCGAAGGCGAACCGCTCGTCTATCACCAGGGGGATTATCGCAAGCTAGAGAGTTGATCTATGCGAATGTGCCGCATTTTGTCGTTAATTACCTTGACCGTCATGTTGTCGGCGGCGGGTATCGGACAAGCACCGACGCTCCGCTGGTACAAGGGCAACACGCACACCCACACGCTCAATAGCGACGGCGAATCTTCGCCTGACGACGTCGTCAAATGGTACCGCGACAACGGCTACAATTTTCTTTTCGTCACCGATCACGAATTCATAACGCCGGTCGCCCCGCTCAATGAGAAATTTGGCAAAGAGGGATCTTTTCTCGTGATCCAAGGCCAGGAGATAACCGACCGGCTCAATAAAAAGCCCTATCACGTGACCGCACTAAATATTTCGACTGTCGTAATGCCGCAAAACGGAGCGACCGTCCTCGAAAACCTGCAAAAGAACATCGACCTTGTCCGTGCCGGCGGCGGCGTTCCGATAATAAATCACCCAAATTTTGGCTGGGCACTCACCGCAGACGACATTAATCCGGTCAAAAATGTATCCCTGGTGGAGATTGCCAACGCCCATCCGCTTGTCAACAATCTCGGCGGCGGTGGGCTGCCGTCCGCTGAGAATATCTGGGACACGCTGCTCACGGGCGGCAAGTTGATCTACGGCATCGGATCGGACGATTCACATCATTTTACAAGGCCCGGTGACAAAGCGGCCGCGACACCCGGCAATGCATGGATCGTCGTCCGTGCGGAAAATCTGTCGGCTCAGTCTCTGCTCGCCGCGATGGAAAAGGGTGATTTTTATGCTTCGACGGGTGTCGAATTGAATGACTATCAATCCGACGGCCGCACTATCTCGATAAGCATCAAAGCGACGACGTGGAGCAAATACACTGTTCAGTTCATCGGCCGCGAAGGCAAGATATTAAAGACCGTCTTTACAAATCCGGCGGTCTATCAGATCCGCAAAAAAGACGGATACGTTCGGGCAAAGATCATCGAATCGAACGGCAAAATGGCGTGGACTCAACCGGTCAATTATAAAAAGAAATAAAGATCTAAGATCGTAACTGGTATAACTACAAGTAGTTACTACGAGCAATTAAGGCACAATATCTTGTGCAAAAAAAGTATTGACTTTGTCCCTCGACCTTATTAAAATTCAGTCACTTGAGGGTGTTTTGTTAATGTAGATCCTCAAGCTCCAAGACACATAATTTGTCGCAAAAAATTTTGGCAATGCTGTTAGGGATGTTAAAATAGCATTAAATCGAATTGTCTGTACACATAACCCAAAGGTCAAAAATATGAGCACAGTTTTTGAGTCGGCTATCAATAGTTTTCTCGACAAAAATGGCGTCGGCAGTGGTGCCGGCACAGCCCCGGCACGCGACATCGCTCCGCTTGGCCGTAATGCCGAAAAGGTTGTTGCGATGCGTTATTCGCTCAAGGACGAAAAGGGCGAGCCGCTCGAAACGTGGGGCGATATCGTCCGCCGCGTTGTCGGCCACGTCGCTACGGCCGAGACCGAGCCGTTCAAGCAAAAGCTCTTTTACAACGAGATGATGAACGTCATGCTCGCACGTGAATTCATCCCAAACACGCCGTGTCTAGTCAACGCCGGTAAACCCAAAGGCCAACTCGCCGCGTGTTTCGTCCTAAACGTCCCCGATTCGATCGAGGGCATTATGGAGCACGCCCAAAATGTCGCGATCATCCACCAAACGGGTGGCGGAACGGGTATGACATATGAATTTCTGCGGCCGGCGGGGTCGATGGTCAATTCGACACGCGGCGTCGCTTCAGGCCCGGTTTCGTTCATGAACATCGTCAACCAGACGACCGAGGTCGTTAAACAGGGCGGCGTTCGACGCGGTGCTAACATGGGCATTTTGGCGGTAACGCACCCCGACATTTTGCGTTTTATCCACGCGAAAAACGATCAGACGAGCCTGACAAATTTTAATATTTCGGTGACCGTTTCGGACCTCTTTATGGACGCGGTCGATAGCGGCACGTGGTTTCAGACCGAATTTAAGGGCGAGCCGTGGACCCAACCTGTTTTTGACGCCGCAACCGGTAAAGATTATGTCGTTTATCGCCGTCCTGACGGTACGACCGCAACATTTGCCGACAAACTCGCTTTTGAGACCGCCGACATCTCTGATTGCACGATCGAAGAGCCGCCGATGCCCGGGATGGTCTTTGCACCCGACATCTGGAACCGCATCATCGCCTCGGCCCACAAATACGCGGAGCCCGGCATTATTTTTATCGACGAGGTCAACCGCCACAACCACATGATGGCGTCGATGGGCCCGATCTATGCCTGCAATCCATGCGGCGAGCAGCAGCTGCATTTTAATAATTCATGCAATCTCGGCTCGATCGATGTCGCAAAATTTTTCACTAAGACGACCGACGGCGACGGGATCGTCGATTGGGAACGTCTGTCAACAGTGACGCAGCTCTCGACGCAGTTTCTCGATAATGTTGTCGATGCGGGCTATTTTCCGCTGCCGGAGATCGACGATGTCGTCAAACGCACACGTCCGGTCGGCCTCGGTATCATGGGCTTTGCCGACCTCTGTCTAAAGCTCGGTGTGACCTATGGCAGCGACGAGTCGCTCGAACTGATGGAAAAAGTAATGAGCTTTGTCCGCCGCGAATCGTGGCTCGCATCGCTCCGATTAGGTAAAGAGAAAGGTGTATTTCCCGAATTCGAAGCCAATCGTGACGCGTATGCAAAATTCATCTACGAGGACATCGGCATCCCGCGTGACATACCGCTGACGCCGCGAAATTACGAGGTGACGACGATCGCCCCGACAGGAACGATCTCGCTCGTGGCTGAGACTTCGTCGGGCATCGAACCAAATTTCTCTTGGGCGTATGTCCGCCAAGACACGCTTGGAACGCGAACCTACGTCCACACCCCGGCCGCTGAGGCTCTCGGCATCACCGTCGATCAGACCGATGAAGAGTCGATCAAAGCCGCCGCCGAATTTGTCGTCGAACACGAAGCCGATCTGCCGCCGCACTTTATCTCGGCGATGGACATCAGTTCGATCGAGCACGTCAAGGTACTCGCCGCCGCACAAAAGCACGTCGATAACGCGATCTCAAAAACCTGCAACGGAGCGACCGACGACACGGTCGAATCAGTCGATGAACTCTACCATCTCGCCCGCAAACTCGGCTGCAAAGCCGTCAGCTATTACCGCGACGGCAGCCGCGAGGGGCAGGTGCTGAACACGATGAAACGGGAAGAGGAGAAGAGCGGAAAAGGCGAAGAGGAGACGTCATTTTCCACATCGCCTCTTCCCCTCCTCACCTCTTCTCCTTCTCGAGTCGAAAGACCCAGAGAGCTGCAGGGCTCGACATGGCGCATTCCATTTGAGGGGCAAAATCTTTATGTGACCGTCAATCACGATGGCGAGCGTATTCTCGAGGTGTTTGTCGCCGGGCCGATCAGTGCAGGCGTTGGGCTGCTTGCGTCGAAGATGCTTCGCGGCGGGTTTGATGCCAAGGACGTCGCCCGCAGCCTCGACAAGGTCACGGCGACGCACGCCGTATGGTTTAACGAACGCCTGCTCACGTCACCCGAGCAAGCCGTCGCCGAGTGTCTGCTGCTCATCGACCGCCGGTTGAATAAGCTGCCTGAATCCGAAAGAGCGATGGGCAAGATGGTCGGCGAAGAGACGACCAAGATGTCGAGCATGATCGGCGAATGCCCCGAGTGTCGCGGACAATTGGAATTTGCCTCGGGGTGCGAGTCCTGCCGTGATTGCGGTTATTCCAAGTGTAAATAGGCCCCGGTTATTTTCTCGGCCGCGACATCATCTCGATCTCGCGGCGTGAGCGAAATTTTGGATCAAGCTGGGCCGCTCGTGAAAAGTGCTTTTCGGCAAGCTCATACATGCCAACGCTTTCCATACGTAGCCCAAGCAGATAATGAAAATGCGGGTCGTTCGGGGTTACCTGATCGGCCTGTTTTTCGTATGGGGCTGGATCGGTCGTCTTCATCAATGCTGCAGCACCGGCAAGCATACTATTTGCGATCGGCAAACGCGGATTTGCTTTGACTGCACTATTCCAAGCCGCAACAGCCTCGTCTCGACGGCCCAATTGCCACAACGAAACGCCTTTTTCCTCCAGCGCCGTTGCCAGATCCGGGCGTTCGGCCATCGCTTTATCGAGACTAGTAATTGCCTCGTCATACCGCCCGAGCCGGTTCAGGATCGCCCCTTTGTAATAAAGCGACAGAGCCTTGCCTTGGCCGGTTTGGTATGCAGCGGCTCTTTCGAGCAATTCGACAGCACGTCCGGCATTTCCCAATAGGTATTCCATCCAAGCAAGCTTCGGAGCGATCGTTTCGTTAACAAAAAGTCCGGCTTTCATCGCGGTTGTCAGATGCTCACGGCCGCCAGCGATATTATTGCGGTCGCTCTGATCGATCCACTGTTTTGGATCAAGTTGTGCAAGGGCAAGCTCGTCGGGTATCTTGATCAACTGGAACGCGGCTGCCCCTTGTCTCTCGTGATAGTTGATAAAACCGCTGTGAGCCGTCAACCCAAGCCACAAAACCGCAAATATTAGGAATACCCATCCGGCTTTTTTGATCGTTCCAGCCGCTTTTAGATTGTAACGGTGGAACGATAGGTCCTTTGTACGGAATAGTTTATACGTCCGTACTGCGATAAACGTCGTGACCATTGCGATGCCGAGCGACATCAGCATCGGCACGAGTTGATAGACATCCCAGACCGCGAAATAACTCGCGGCAAATACAACAGCAGCCCCGATCTCTTCGGGCCACGTGAGCGAATAGTTTATCTTGATCTTAGAAACGTCGTCTCTAATCGGGCCGGCAAGAATTGCAGGCTTTCCAAAACCAAAATACAAAGCGTCGTTTGGGCATACGCTGACGCAGTCCATGCATTTCATACAGCCTGGGTCGACGACCATACCAAATTCTTTCACCTCAGCGTGGACGATCACGTTTGACGTACAGGTCGCCGTGCAATGCCCGCACTGATTACAAGCGTCGGTGACACGTATCTTGCCGGGAGCAAATTTGTCTGCGACACCAAAAAAGCCGCCATAGGGACAGCCGTACGTGCAAAACCCTTTTGCTCCCAAAAAATAAACGGTCATAAAACCGCAAATAAACAGAAACGGGATCGCTACCGCGACCGTCGGAAATGTCGCCCAAAATTCTGTTGTGACGATGTGGTTTGTAAATTGTGGAAACAGAGGCTCGGCTGGCGGTTTGAGAAAGTACCTGACGACCGTCGGCCAGACGAACATATAGAGAGCAACGATCAGCGGCACATAGACGAGCAGCCGCGAGCGAAACGGACGCGGCGTAATGCCGATCTTTTTCATCAGCCAGCCGCAAAGATCCTGCAATGACACGATATGACATCCCCATCCGCAGACGAACCGGCCAAAGACCAACGTTGCGAGTATCGCCAAAGTGAAAAATATCACCCCCGCGTTAACCGCCCCGTTCTGCAGCGTGTACATAGCTTCGGACGGCTCGATCGGTGAGATGGTCGAGCCCGTTATCCACCATTGGATGACATGCGCGATCATCAGCAGATTGAGCGAAATTAGCGCAACGGCGCGCCAGCGGCTGTTTTTTGAGGCACGTATTTCGTTGGGCTGCGTCGAACCGCCCGCGAGTATCGGCAGACTTACCGACCGCTTCGCTTTTAACTCTTTGGTCTCACAACCGCTTTTCATAAATTGATTTTGGGGCGTCAAACTAATGCCGCAACCGCATAGTAAATTAGGACTGGAAAAAAGTACCGATTTCAGTGTAAAATGCTACTCTACGTTTTGCGTAGCCGTCCACTAATTTTTGTCCATTGTTTTAAGGGGTTCTTAGCATCCGAAATATTAATTGATTATGTTGAAATTGATTCTCAGCGTCATATTGCCGCTCACGTTTTTCTTCAATGGCAGTTCGACCGATCTAGTTACTGCGACCGACAAACAGACTGCGGATAACAGCACCGGCACGCTTCAGAAGATGATCGTCGCCAACGGCGGCGTCACGATGAACCTCGATCTAAATAAGCTCAACCGCAGTTCCAAGGCAAAAGGATCCCAGCCGAGCGAGCTAAGATTTGACGCCAGCGAAGGCGCTTTTTTTAAGATCCTCGTTTTCAACGACGAACTCCGTGGGCCGCTGCCGAGCTCGATGGACATCATTCCGCATAATTCGGCATCATTGCCGACAAAACTGGGTGCGTCTTACCAGCAGCTGGTGGTTGAATACTTGCCATGGGGCTCCGGTTATGAAATGGCCGTTCGTGACGGCAAAACGGGCTTTACCTTTTTTAATATTGAAGGATCTGAATACGAATTTACCCCTGCGACAAATTCGCTCAGCATACATGGCGGACGGTTATTAGTATCAAAAGAATTTGCCGCGGAGCTTGGCCGCCCTGCAGACGCCGGTACCATCGTTGGTGAAATTTCGATAAATGCCACGATGCGCGCGATCGAAATTACCCAGATCGTTGACGGCGATGTAAAGTCGGAGGTTCTGCCGCCAACAAACGACCCGGATGCCGGAACAGTACCCGGGCCCGACGTCGTTGTGGGGGACGTTTCAGGTCTCAGTCAGGTCGGCTCTCAGGTTGGAACGCAGGTTGGCCTGGCCATCGCTACTGACTCATGTAACTTTGGTGTCGTGCCTCTAAATTGGTTCGCAATGCCGCAGGTCGACCATCCTGTTATTCCGATGAACCTTTATCGTATGAGCGGCGGAGCAACTAATACGGACCGCTTTGAACAGGTTGGCCAATCGAGCCTTAAGCATGCCTTTACGGCGCTGCAGAATAATTTATGTGGGCTTGGATGTGTTGCCAATCCAAATGGCACGGCTCTAGGAACCGGCTGTTCCGACCCGTACTCTGTGGGCAACAATTCGAGCCAGACCGGTCTTGGCTCGCGGGCTTGGGTCAATCCTTTTACGGGTGCCTATCCGAACACGGCAAACTCACACACAGGCCATAGCCACGTAGGGCCGTCGCATCGCATCCTTACCGAGGTCAATGATCTTATCCCTGCACAGAATCCCGGTGCCACATACTTTGCCGAAGGCCAGTATGTGACCCCGCATGAATATGCATGGTGCCAGAGCCATCCGGGCGAGTGCAATATGTATAACAATGTCTCGTATCGGCAATACAACGTGTCGAACTCCGCAAGCCCATTTACTTTTTCGGTTGTAGGCAACACAGTCCGGCAAAAGTCTGCAATTAATGGATGGACCGGAGCTACGATCGTCGAGGTTAAACCTGCCTCCGGCACCGACGGCGTTGCTTATGTGGCGTATAAGGTAACAAATCCGTCTGCCGGTGTGTGGCATTACGAATATGCTGTCTATAACCAAAATCTCGACCGTGCGATCCAGTTATTCAGCGTCGCCGTCGGCGGAGGGGCGAGCATCAGTAATGTCGGCTTTCACGCTCCGGTACAGCATCCTGCATGGGCAAATGACGGTACGTTTAATAGCTTAGGATTTAGCAACGCTGCGTGGGCACAATCACAGGCCGGTGGAGCGATGACTTGGAACTCAGAGACATTTGCTCAGAATCAGAATGCCAATGCGATCCGTTGGGGTACGCTCTACAATTTCCGCTTTGATTCGAACCGACCGCCGACTACCGCAGATGCGACGATAGGTTTCTTTAAGACCGGTTCACCGATGGTCGTCCAGATACAGGGCCCGAGTGCGGCAAATGTTTCCGTATCAGGCCGCGTGACGACCGCAGGTGGCCGTGGGGTGACCAACGCCGCTGTCACGATCGAGACGGCGGGCGGATCGGTAATTGGAACCGGTATCGCTAACCGCAACGGCTACTATGTGATAAACAACATCCCCGCCGGCGCTATGTACACCATTCGTGTGTCGGCAAAACGTTTTTCGTTTACGCCAAATTCGATGATGATCAGCGACAATATTGCTAATGCAAATTTTGTGGCAAATTGATCGCGCTGGTGATCGTCCGATCTATGGAACAACGGCGGCTCAGGCTGCCGTTGTTTTTTTTTGTCTAGCAGCATTTAATGCATTAAAATCTACACGATGAAATATAACAGGCATGTTCTAATTTTGGGCTCGTTTTTGGTTATGGCGATCGTATCGTTCGGCTTTGCCGGCCGGACATCAGCCGGTTCGTCGATCCCTGCGTTCCCGACACCGACGCCAAAACCAGCAGCATCACCAACGCCAGCCGCAACACCAACGCCCCGACCGGTACAGACTCTCGAAGATCTACAGGCAAAGATACGCCAACGGCTATTTTCACCCGAGGTCAGACGCGGGCGCGTGGGCGTCAAGATAGTGTCACTCAACAGCGGCAAGGTGGTATTTGAAAACGACTCGGAAAAATACTACATGCCGGCGTCGAATATGAAAAATTTCACCGTCGCGACGGCTCTTGAGCGGTTGGGGCCGGATTTTAAATTCGTCACGTCGATCACATCGACAAACGTCCCCGACGCCGACGGGGTAATCAAAGGTGACCTGCGTGTCACCGGCCGGGGCGATATTTCACAATCGACTTCTTTCGACCCGGCGTTTCCGGGCGTCAGCAACTATTACCGACCGATCGATCGCATCGTAGACAAGATCGCCGCCGCAGGCGTGAAAAAGATCGAGGGTAACGTGATCGGCGACGAGAGCTATTTTCGCGGCTTCGCCATCCCTGAGGGTTGGGAATGGGACGATCTGCACACATATTACGGCACCGAGATCTCGGCGCTGCCGCTCAACGATAATGTCGTCGATATAAGCGTTGCACCGACTTCGTCCGGACAGTCGTGTCTTGTTTCCGTCGCGCCCGGGACACAACTTGTCCGCTTTATCAATAAATGCACGACCGGCGGCAGCGACACCGTAAGGATCGTAAAATTGATCAATCAAAATGTCTTCGAGGTGACAGGCAATATTCCCATCGGGGCAAAGACAAAGACAGTGTCTTTTGCATTCACCCACGTCGCGGATCTGTTTGTTGATATGCTAAAACAGCGGCTCGCAGCTCGCGGCATCATCGTTACCGGTGCCGCCAAAGTTACAAATAGCCCGGCGGAAGCACCTTGCCCAAACTGCCCTGCTCCGCCCGCTATCAATCTCGGCACCGTCGAATCGCCGCCGCTGTCGGTCATCGCCGCAAAAACGATGAAGCCAAGCCAAAATATGTACACCGAGACGCTCCTGTGGACACTTGGCGAACAAATAGGCCGTAAAAATGGCGGCAGCGGCAATAGCGACCAGCTCGGGCTGGGTGTTGTTAAAGGCTTTATGAAACAGATCGGCGTCGCCGATGACGGCATCGTCCAATACGACGGCAGCGGCTTATCAAGGCATGATCTGATCACGCCATCAGCGGTCGTCACGCTTTACACCTACATGGCAAAGCAGAGCAAAAATGCCCAAGCATGGCGCGACAGCCTGACGATCGGCGGAGTGGACGGAACACTGAGAAATAGATTCAAGGGAACAGCCGCCGAGGGAAATATGCGCGGCAAGACCGGCACTATCGATCAGGTCTCGGCATTGTCTGGCTATCTGACAACCGCCGGCGGCGAGCAGCTTGTCGTCTCATTTGTAGTCAACGGCGTGCCCATCCCCGCCCAGCGAACCTCTCTTATCGACGACATCGTCGTTCAACTGGCAAACTTTAACGGAAAGATCGATTAATAAATTAGCCACAGAGTTCACAGAGAAAAGGAATTCATACTCATCTTTCTCTGTGAACTCTGTGGCTAATCTATTTCAGGGTGGCAAGGAGCTTATCGTGGATACCGCCAAAGCCGCCGTTCGACATCACCGCAACAACATCGCCGTCACGCATCTCCGGCGCAAGGTGGGCAACAATGGCGTCCGCGTCGGCGAATGTTGATGCGATCTTTCCCGTCGCCGCGATGTCGGCGACGAGTTTTTCGACATCAAGCAATGTATCGCCGTATTTCTTGGCGTCTTCGGGATTAAAGACACCGGCGATGATGACCTGATCGGCGTGCACAAAAGCCTCGCGGTATTTTTCCTCAAAGATCGAAAGCCTAGACGAACGTGAACGCGGTTCAAAAACCGCGATCAGCCGATTCTCGGCGTACCGCTGTCTCAACGCCTTGAGCGTCTCGTCAACGGCTGTCGGATGATGGGCAAAATCATCGATGACCGTCACGCCCCGTTCGACACCGCGTATCTCCATCCGGCGTTTGACCGATTTGAATTTGTCAAAAGCCTCCTGGATCTTCTCCCGCGAAATGCCCCACGCATCAGCCGCGATGACCACCGCTAGACAATTGCGTACATTAAATTCGCCGATCATCTGCGTTGAAAACTCTGCCCATAGCTGGCCCTCGCGAAATACCTTAAACTTCGTCCCGCTGCCCGCAAATTCCAAATAGCGGGCCTGCCACTTGGCATCATCCGACAGGCCAAAAGTCTCGACAGTCGTGTGCAGTTTCCCTTCCATCGACGCGAGCACATCGCGGACGACAGGTGAATCGATGCCGCATATCAATCGCCCATTGCCGGGGACGAGATTCATCAGCCGTGAGAACTGCCACTTGATGGCTTCGAGGTCTTTGTAAATATCGGCGTGGTCAAACTCGATGTTGTTTACGATCGCGATCTCAGGCAGATACGACATAAATTTTGGCTTTTTATCGAAAAACGCCGTATCGTATTCGTCGCCCTCGATGACAAAATAATCTCCGTCGGTCACACGAAAGCTCTGTCCAAAATTCTGCACAACGCCGCCAACGAGAAACGACGGATCGAGCCCGCCGACCTCGCAGATCCACGCCGCGATGCTTGTGGTAGTCGTTTTGCCGTGCGTACCGGCAACTACTAAGGAGCGACGGCCGCGAATGAATTCGTCACGCACAGTCTCAGCCTGTGATCGGTACAAAAGCTTGCGGTTCAGCACTTCTTCAAGCTCTGGATTGCCGCGCATGATGGTATTGCCGACGACCGTCACGTCACGTGCTAGGTCGGTGTTTTCTGCCTTATAGCCTGACATTATCTCGATGCCAAGCGATTCAAGCTGCGTTGACATCGGCGGATAGACGTTCTGGTCCGAGCCGGTCACCCGGTGCCCGCGTGCCTGTAACATACCGGCAAGACTGGCCATCGCCGTGCCGCAAATTCCGATCAAATGATAGTGCATCGTATTATCTCTTGGTTAAATATCCATCAGCGGCTGCAAGATAGATCTTGTATAATTCATATTTTAGCCGATAAAACCTTGCAACGAGTTAGGACATCTTAGTTTAATGTAGCCGTCGATTTCCGGTGAAATGTACAATTCATTTTTTGCTAAACGAATATGAAATTATCGCCTCTCGTCTCGATATATATTATCGTCGTGCTGTTTTTTGGCGCCCCGGCAACGTTCGCATTTGAGACCGATCAATACAATCTGCCGCCCGAGCCGCTTTTTGACATCGGCGAAGAGGTGACCGATCACGTCCGCGAAAATATCCAGGCGGCTATCGACAAGCTAAACGCGGACATCGCAGTGCGGCTATCATGCCTCGATAAGACTTCTGCCAATGGCACAAAATGCGGTTCCGAGACTGCTGAGAATAAGAAACTCGACGATCTTCGTTCAAATGACGCCGCCGCCGAGGCGGTCTATAGACAGCTCGGCTCAGGCAACCTTTTTATCACAGTGACCGGCAAATGGTTCAAAAAGCATAAGTTTAGCCACGAACCGGCCCTTTACAAGGTCAGCTTTACCGACTCGATCTTTATCCTGATGCCGATCGATTATGCGACGATCAGCCCGACGATCCGGATGTACGGCACCGAGTTTGGCACCGACAAGGTCGAGCATTTTTTTCAGCAGGGATACAAATATTACAAGCTCTACAACGATGCCGCCGCCAACGGCAAAACCGCAAAAGAGGCGGAAAAGAAAGCTGTCGATTGGGGAAAGCGGACCGAGCGGACGTATTTTGGGATGCTCGTCTCAGGCGTCTATTCAAACGCTGACCTCTATGCAAATTATGCCGGGATGAGATTTTATCAGGGCCTCGGCAGCCCGATTCAGATCGGTTCAACGACACGTCCACCGACGCTGATATTAAAAGACGGCAAGTGGCAGATCAACGAGGCCGCTAATATCAACGAAACGCTGTTAAAACCCTTCGTCACCGACCATATGAACGAGGCGTTTAACCCGTCAGGCTACTCATTCATCCTCTACCCGACCGTCAAACGCGTCGTCAAAAACCAATGTCCGGCGTGGCAAAAAGCCTATCCGCAGATGACCCGCGACACCGCCGCAAAACGCTCCGTCGATCTCGAGCTGTGGAACGGCGAGGATTACGGCTTTGCAAAAAAAGGCCATAGCGTCGCTATAGCCTCTTGTTTTGACGAGAAATTAGTTACCCAATAACTCTTTCACCAGCGGCCCGGCGTTATAAACTTTTGATAAAGCTTCGATGATGCCTGCCGAATGTACGCCGACGGCACGTGAGCCTTCGGTGTCTTCGATGTACCAATAGCGGTTTGAGAGCTTTTGGTTATTGCTGTCAAAATTAAGCCCGACGACCTCGCCTTTGCGGTTGACGACCGGCGAGCCTGAGTTGCCGCCGATCGTGTCCGCCGTATAAACAAAATTGAGCGGTGTCGCAAGGTCGATCTTGTTTTGAGCGGCTTTCAGGCTCGGAGCTAATTCAAACGGCGAACTTTCAGCAAAGCTGTACGCCCTGTCATAGAGTCCAAAGTACGTCGTCTTGTACGGGATGAGCGTCGTGTCCTCGTCATAACCTTTAACGACGCCGTAGCAGAGACGCAGGTGTCCGTTAGCGTCGGGCGGCATATTTTTGCCATAGACGGCGAATCGAGCCTGAGCGATCTTGGTACCGTTCGACGTCTCGACCGCGAGGATATTCTTTTCGTTCCAGGAGCGAAGTTCGCGGATGATCGGTTCAACGCGGCGAGCAAGGGTGATCATAGGATCGGTCGACGCGGCGATCGCGGCAGCACCGCCTTCGAGCAGAGCCTTTCGTGCCGCCGGGTCTTTGAGCTTGGTCTCACGGATCGCCCGTCCGACGACCTCCGCCGGTTCGGCTTCGCCGAGAGCGGCTTTGATAAAAGGATCGCTTGCCCCAAGCGTCTTTCTCGCCTCGTTCATCCAATGGGTGAGAGCAGCTTCTTCCATCTCGGTGTAGATCGGAGCCGGCGACAGGAGTGAGGATTTAAACGCCTCAAGCCGGGCATCGCGATATTCTGCGTAACGCTGAGCATCAGGCTTTGCGGTTTCGATATGATAAGTCACGATCTGCTGTGCAATGGTCGCAAGGCGTGACGACGCGAGGCTCGAAAAGGCGAGTTGGTTAGCTTTTGAGGGCAATTCCGCGTTTGCCTTTGCGATCGCTTCCCATGCCGGAGCGTATTGTTTATTGAGATCCGGCTTTGCCGCGAGTTTGTCACGCAGGTCTTTTTCTTCCGCTTCTTTCTTCGCAAAATTACGCGGATTGAGCAATCCGGTCTGCTGGCCGTCAAGCCGTTTGAGCGAATTGGCAAGCGAACGCATTCCCGGGTTTGCCTGACGCAGTTGCTCGGCTCCGCGTTTTGAATAATCCTCAAGAGCCTTGCGGCGTGTCTTCCAAACCTTTTCCTGCAGCGGGTTGCCGACATCACGCTGATACGCGAGCTGAGCAACAGTTAGCAGGCGAGCCGTCGATCCTGGATACCCGGAAGCAATAATAAACTCCCCCTCAGGTGCACCCGTCGCGGACCACTTTAGATAATTTGGCGTGCTAGCCGGTTTGTCGTTCTCGTAAACACGCACGAACGTAAAATCGAGATCATGCCGCGGATACACAAAATTGTCGTAATCACCGCCAAAAAATGCCGCCTGCTCCTCAGGCGCCATCACAAGCCGGACATCGGTATAACGTTTGAAACGATAGTTCCAATATTCACCGCCGCTATAAAGCGAGACAACCTCGCAACGCAATCCCGTCGGACAGTCTTTCTCAACAGCCGCGATCTCAGCCGAACGTTTTGCAGCCTTTTCCGCATCGGTCGCTCCAGAATTTGCTGCGTTGTGAACACGCTCGGTCACATTGTCATACGACTCAAGGATCGAAACATTGCCGTCCGGCACTTTTAGCTCCTCGGCCTGCGTCTTGGCATAATAGCCGTTCTTTAAGAGATCGCGTTCTTTGCTTGAAAGACGCTCGATAAATCCCGACGCGACGTGGTGATTCGTCGCGATCAGCCCGTTCGGCGAAACAAAAACCCCGGACGCCCCCGGAAACCTGACTGACGCCAGCCGCAGCTTATCCAGCCACTCTTTCGACGGCTCAAAATTATAACGCTCTTTCCACTGCTTGAGCGGCGGATTATCAAACGTCCACATGCCGTCATCGGCGAGGACGGATATTCCGCTTAAAAGAAAAGACGCAATCAGTAAATAAACAGGAAATTTTTTCATGGTTCTAAAATTGGTACGGAGCTAATTTCAACTATTGTCTCACCTCGCGCAAGCAACGCGACCGCATCAGATAAGGTCTGGCGAAGGATGTGCTGAAGGACCTCGTTCGAGGTATTGCCGCAAGTCAGCCAAATCACTTTTGGCGGCGGGCCGAATCTACCCAATAGGTCTAAGAAATCGCGGTCTTTGGTTAAAACGATGGCATTTTCTTCACGAGCAGAATTGAATATTTCAATATCCTCGGCATCCCTCAGACCAAGTTCGCGGACGGCAACAGCCTGAAACTCGAGCGTATCGCTTATCCACAAAGCGATCTGCGGCGAGAGATGAGCATCTATCCAAATCCTCATGCAATTGCCGGCAAAACGGGGTGATCGAACCGGCTGGCCGCATATTGCAGCACAGCATTTATATCTTCCATTTCGAGGTCGGGCATTTCTTCGAGGATCTGTTCTTTTGAAAGCCCCGAACCTAAAAGATCCAATACATCCGTAACGCGAATCCGCATTCCGCGAATGCACGGACGTCCACCGCATTGATTTGGATTTATCGTTATTCGCTCAATGAGTTTCATAACTAAATTTTACCCCAAAATCGAGGGCTTTACTGCAAAACACTGCAAAGTTTCTCCATCGCACCGTCCAAAATAAGATCTTCGCGGGCGATGCAGATGCGTACGTGGGCGTCCCAATCGTCTCCGTCGGCGAATGCGCTGCCTGGGGTAATTCCGACACCGGCATCTCGCATCAGCATTTCGTTGAACGCAATTGCGTCCGTATAGGTTTCAGGGATGCGTGCCCAAATGTAAAAAGCCGAGCCCGAATTATAAATTTCAAATCCCAGGTTAGTCAGACCTTCGCCAAAGCTGCGGCGTTTTGCGTCAAACTTATCCCGCAGCCGCGTGTAATATGTGTCGTCGGCCATCAACACTTTAGACAGCGCCGATTGGAGGGGCGTTGCCGGGCAAACGTAAATGACATTTGCGGCGTTATTGATCTTTGCGATCAAATTGCCGGGGCCGTAAGCGTAACCGAGCCGCCAGCCGGAAATGTTCCACGATTTAGAAAACGAATTGACCGTGATCGTCCGCTCCCACATATCGGGCAGGCTCGCGATCGGCGTATGCGGATTTTCGCCGACGACATAATGCTCATAAACCTCGTCTGAAACCACGAGCAGATCGAGTTCCTTGGCGACATCCGCGATCGCCTCAAGCTCAGTCGCACTCATCACCTTACCGCTCGGATTTGCGGGCGAACAAACGATAATCATCGCCAACGGGTAATCGCTGCGGTCTTTCAATTCTTTACAGCGGGCAAACAAAGCATCTTTTTCAAAGGTGAGATTACTGTCCAGCTCAAACGTCTCGGTTTTGCTGCCAAACTCCTCCAAAATTCGCCGGTGATAGGGATAATATGGCTCAAAAACAAGGGCCGATTTCTCGCGAAGAAAGCCTTGAGCAACGCCGATCAACGCTCCGGTGCCGCCGTTGGTTATCATCACTTCGAACGGGCGTGCGTCAACGTCGACGTCGATGCCGTTATATTTTGCGATCTTTTCGGCGACCGCTTTTCGCAAACCTTCGTGCCCCTCGCTGCCGCCGTAATGATTTTGGCTGGCGGCAATTATCGCGGCTGCCTCAGCCGCAAGTTTTGGCTCGATCGGCAGCTCGGACTGTCCCTGAACGAGATTTCCGCTTGGCGGCACGAGCCGCGTGATGGCGCGGATGTCGGGTTTAACTTTCCCAAGTTTTGCTTCTGTCATATGCTATAAAAATATCAGTTTTCGCATCTAATTTCTAAATGGCAGATACCGCACGCGACAAAAATGTAGTTTTGCTCCCGCCGACCCAAAAACTAGGCTGGTTGGATCGCCGCATCCCAATGCTCCGCCGCGACCGCATCGAGTTTCTCACCGGACAGGCCTCTCTCGGCGACGTGACGACATTTCGAATGGGCCCGGCACGCGTCTATTTCATCAATCACCCTGATCTGATCCGCGATATTTTAGTCGTCAACGCCGACAAATTTATCAAAGGGCGTGCCTTGCAACGGGCACAAAAGCTGCTTGGCAAGGGACTGCTGACGAGCGAAAATGAGTTTCACCTGCGGCAGCGGCGGATGATACAACCGGCGTTTCACCGCGCACGTATCGCCGAATACGCCCGTTCGATGACGGAGTACGCCGACCGTATGGCTGGCGATTGGCAGGACGGCAGCGTGTACGATATCGATCAGGAAATGATGCGGCTTACGCTCCAAATCGTCGGCAAAACACTATTTGACGCAGATACAGACGAGGACGCGGGCGATGTCGGCAAGGCGATGGAAACCATCATCGGGATGTTTAATTTTCTAGTGCTGCCCTTTTCCGAGGTCCTCGAAAAACTGCCGTTCCCGCACACCATACGTTTTAACCGTGCCCGTAAGCTACTCGACAACATCATTTATAAGATCATCGACGAACGCCGTGCATCCGGCGAGGACCGCGGCGATCTGCTATCGATGCTGCTCATGGCACAGGACGAGGACGACGGGACCGGGATGACCAACGAACAGGTCCGCGACGAAGTGATGACGCTTTTCCTCGCCGGTCACGAGACGACGGCCAATGCCCTAACGTGGACGTTTTATCTGCTCTCGCAAAACCCTGTGGCCGAGTCAAAACTCCACGCCGAGCTTGATGCCGTTTTGAATGGCCGAGCGGCGACCATCGATGACCTTGCCGCCCTCAAATACACCGAGCACGTTTTGGCCGAATCGATGCGTCTTTATCCTCCGGCGTGGGCGATCGGACGTTTCGCCGTCGCTGACCACGAGCTTGGCGGTTACACGATCCCAAAAGGCTCGACCGTGCTTTGCAGCCCGTACATACTGCATCACGACGCGAGGTTTTGGGATAAACCCAATGATTTCATACCCGAACGCTGGGAATCACAAAGCGTAAAAGAAGCGGGCCAAAAGAACATCTACTTCCCTTTCGGCGGCGGCGTCCGGCGATGCATCGGCGAAAGCTTTGCCTGGACCGAGGGTATCCTGCTGCTCGCAACACTCGCCCGCAAATGGAACCTACGACTAGCTCCCGGCCAACAGATTGGGCTCAAACCGCTCATCACGCTTCGGCCAAAATTTGGCATGCGGATGAATGTTGTCGCTCGTTAGCCGGGTTCCGCAAAACCACAGAAATAAAGTTTCTATGAAAACGGTAGCAGACATCAAAAGCTCTATAAAGCAGTTCAACCCGGTAAGAAAGACGATTAATCTTTTTGACCCAAATCTTAAGGAAACTTCAACAACATTTTTCCAACTTGCGGATGAGTCTGGCGATAAATTCCGTCTGTTTGTATTTTCCGAAAGACTAATAATCGAATCCACAATTAAGACTTTCTTACTTTTCTCCATAAACCTGCCTGACATCGTTTGTTTCGCAAACACACTTTTAGGTGTGTCGATGCACGGTCATAAGATATATGCGTCCAGCTCCACCGACCAGAACGTATTGAATTGCGTTACATTAGTTGAACCAAACATTCAGGATTTCGGCTTTGAAAAAAATGAGGGACTTTTTGTATTTCGAAATGCTATTCAATTAGTCTGTGATGGAAACCGAAATCTCGCACGAGAAATTTTGCTTCTAAAACAGATAAAATTGACCATTGAAGACAATTTTCCTGAGAACAATCTTGATTTTAACACTTCGAATATCCCGAGTGAATTACGTGACTTATTACCTTTTTTAGCGGAATGGGCAATTGCCGATGATCTCGAAAGGGCCGAGAAAATAGCTAGATCGTCAAAGCAAGAACGCAAAATCTTAACGGACCGTGTTTCCCCGAAGATTGGGCTTATTAATAACTATTTAGAAAGTTTTGAAGGCAAACCACTGTCATACGAGGCAACTTTACTTGGAAATTTAGCCGAGTTGGGAAGTGAAGTTATGTTGTCCAAATGAATAGGATCTACCGCCCGTTCTTGCTAACAAACTCATTCCCATTCACCCAAAACCGCCAAGGCTTTTCTGCGTCTTCACCCGCAAAGTCGATGCCGATGCGTTTTCCAACCACGATCTCTTCGTTAGAAAATGAACGGTAGTCTTCGAGCCAGACCCGTGTTCCGAGCAAGTCTTCATCGTTTAGGCTTTTGTCGATAGCCATTGCGATGCAGAGCTTTCCGGGGCCGGATGTCAGATTTTTGTCACGTTTTGACCCAGTCGCTATCGCTCCCGGTTCTGACAAGAAGCCCCGTCGCTCACGCATTGTTTCGATGCCTTCGACCGGTTCGACACCGCGGATGAGGATCGCGTGCGGCGTATCGACGGGGCCGCACACTACGTTGAACTGGTAATACATCCCATAGACAAAAAACACATACACATGCCCCGCCATGCCATACATCACCTCGTTTCGCGGCGTCCGGCGTCCGCCATAGCTGTGCGCGGCACGGTCGGTGACGCCGAGATATGCCTCGGTTTCGACGATCATTGCGGACACGCGACCACCGCTATCGTCAGGGATGACGATCAGCTTCCCCAGCAGTTCACGGGCGATGCTCAGTGTGTCATTACGCAGATAAAATTCGCGACCTAACTTCATATTCAGATTCTACCAAAGCATCAAAACAACCATTGCGTGTGCCGCAGCGTCAGACTTATGGAAAATTTGATAAAATCGTAACGTTTTTCGACATAAACAAATGAAGCTTTTTACCGTAATTTTTTGTCTTTTGTTATCACTCTCGGCGTTCGGCCAAAAACCGGATGATGTTTTGGCCACGGCAAACGGCCGCAGCTGGACCATCAAGGACCTGTCGCCCGAAGCCCGTGAAGCCCACTCGACATTTCCCGCCAAAGTCGCGAATGTCCGCAAACAGCTCTTGTCGCAGATGCTTGGCGAAACCCTGATCGAAGTCGAGGCTAAAAATCGAAATGTCACCGCTCTCGCCGTTGTCAGAGCCGAGGCTAAAAAGGTCAAAGACCCGACCCCGGCTGAGATCAAGACCGTTTATGACATTAATCAAGCTCAGCTTGGCGGCAAAACGCTCGAGCAGGTTCGCGCGCAGATCATCGAGGTAATGCGTCAGGAACCGGAGGAAAAGGCGCTTGCAAAATTCGTCGATACGCTTGCGGTCAAATACAAGGTCGTCTATGGCAAAGATGTAAATGCACCCGGCCTAAAACCTGCCGACCTGCTCTATTCAATGACCGGCGGCCAGCTTACGGTGAAAGAATTTGATGATACCAACCGGCTCACGCTCTACAGTTTTGACGCTGAGTTCTACGAGGGCCTCAAAGCGGAAACTGAGACCGCCGTCTATGACGCACTAGTGATTGACGAGGCCAAAGCCTTAAAAATGGACGCCGGCGACCTGATCGCACGCGAGGTAACCGGCAAGATGAAAGATTTCACCGACGCCGAACGCGAGGGATATGAAGCCGCATTTCGTACAAAACTTTTTACTAAATACAACGCCAAGATCCTCGTAACCGAGCCTGCCGCACCAATCCAGTCGATCTCCGTCGATGACGATCCAGCTCGCGGCCCGGCAAATGCGCCAGTGACGATCGTGATGTTTAGCGATTTTCAATGCTCGGCGTGCTCTAAAACACACCCTGTTTTGAAAGAGGCGATGGTTCCCTTCGCCGACAAGATCCGCTTTGTCGTCCGCGATTATCCGCTTGAAACGCTGCACGAAAATGCATTCCGTGCCGCATTGGCTGCAAATGCGGCGAACGCACAGGGTAAATTTTTTGAATACACTGAGATACTTTATAAAAACCAGGACGCTCTGGATGACGCTTCGCTCAAAAAATACGCCGCTGATCTCGGTTTGAATGCCGCGCAGTTTGCGTTAGACTTAAATTCCGAAAAAAATGCCGCTGAGGTGCGTAAAGATATGGCCGAGGGCAAAACATACGGCATAAACGGAACGCCCGCGATCTTTGTCAACGGCCAGTTCGTACGCCGTTTGTCACCGGCAGGATTTAAGAACGCTATCGAAAACGCGTTAAAGAAATAGCCCTTAAAGAATATGCGATCAATGCTGTTTTTTCTCTTCATATCGGTTTCGCTCGCCTGTGGCAGCGGTGCCAACAACGCTAAGCCAAACGTCAACGCAGGTAACGCTAACGCCTCAAAACAGGCCGCTCTGCCGGTGTATGGCTACGAGGTCGTCAAATCGTATCCGCATGACCCTAAAGCTTTCACGCAGGGCCTTTTTCTATATAAAGGCGTAATGTACGAAAGCACCGGCGAAATGGGCGAATCAACCATCCGCCGCGTCGATATGGCGACCGGAAAAGTGCTTCAAAAATGGGACCTACCCAGCGAAGATTTTGGCGAAGGCAGTACCGTTCTCAACGACAAGATCTATATGATCACGTGGCGGGGCCAGGTTGGTCGTGTCTTTGACCCAACGGATCTCAAGCTGCTTCGCGAATTTTCATATGTCGGCGAAGGCTGGGGTATCACGACCGACGGCACCAATCTGATAATGTCGCAGGGCACGCATGTGCTAAAAGTGCTCGATCCCGAGACTTTCAAACAGGTCAAAACCATCCCGGTCATGCGTGAAGACGGGCGGCCGCTAATGAATATAAACGAACTGGAGTTCGTCAAAGGCGAGATCTGGGCAAACATCTGGCATTCGGAGCAGGCTGATATTCTGGGTAAGCCAAACCATATCGCCCGTATCGACGCCGCGACCGGCAAACTCGTCGGGTGGATCGACCTCGCCGGCATTTCGCCGGACGACCAGCCGAAGTCCAATGACCCGTATGACCCAAAGGGAGAAAATACGCTGAACGGCATCGCGTATGACGCAGAAAATGACCGCATATATGTGACGGGCAAAAACTGGAAAAAGCTTTACGAGATCAAACTAACGCCGCCGAAATGACCGACCAGGACACACAATTTATGAGGCGGGCAATTGAGCTTGCACGAGCCGGAATGGACTCAGGCGTCGGCGGGCCGTTTGGGTGCGTGATCGCAAAAGATGGCCAGATCATCGGCGAGGGCAGCAATCGCGTCACATCGACCAACGATCCGACCGCTCACGCTGAGGTCGTCGCCATTCGCGAAGCGTGCAAAACCCTGAATACATTTCAGCTCGACGGCTGCTCGGTTTATACGTCGTGCGAGCCGTGTCCGATGTGCCTTGGTGCGATCTATTGGGCACGTCCGGCAAAGGTTTTCTTTGCCTGCACCCGCGAAGACGCCGCCGCCGTCGGCTTTGATGACGATCTTATTTATAACGAGCTTGCTTTGCCAAACGCCGACCGCCAGCGTGTAATGATAAGCCTACTCCGCGACGAAGGCGTTGCTCTTTTTGACGCATGGGCCGCAAAACCCGACAAGATCGAATATTAATTCAGTTTTCTATTTTCGATGATCGATTTCATTCTTAACGATCAGGATATCTGTACAGGCCAACCGCCCGGCACAACTGTGCTCGATTTTGTGCGTTATCACAAAGACCTAAAGGGTACAAAGATCGGCTGCCGCGAGGGCGATTGCGGTGCGTGTACCGTTATGGTCGGCGAACTCGTAGGCGATCAAGTCAAATACCGCACCATGACCTCGTGCCTGATGCCGCTCGCCAACGCCGCCGGAAAGCACATCGTCACCGTCGAAGGCATCAACCCACCCGACGGCAGCATGACACCCGTCCAACAAGCGATGGTCGATGAAAGCGGCACCCAATGCGGATTTTGCACCGTGGGATTTGTCATGTCGCTAACGAATTTCTGCGTTGACGATACCGCTAAGACCCGGGAAATGGCAGTCTCCGCAATCGACGGCAACATCTGCCGCTGCACGGGTTACAAATCAATAGAGCGGGCTGGGTCAGTTGTCAGTGGTCAGTTGTCAGTTGTCAGCAGCCTGACTGATGTTGCAGACAAACTCGATCTTGCGATCAAATCAAAAGTAGTGCCGAGTTATTTTTCCGGAATCAAGGAGCGACTTGCAAAGGTTAGCGAAAAGAGCAACCGACAACCGACAACTGACAACCGACAACTCCAGTTCGTCTCCGGCGGCACGGATCTCTACGTCCAGCACCCCGAACACATGGCCGAGTCCGACACGACGCCCTTGCTTTACGACGAGCAGCTTCGCGGCATCCGCGACGTTGGCGAACACATCGAGATCGGCGGATCGGCGACCGTCACCGACCTGCTCGTCTCGCCGGTGATGCAGTCGGTCTTCCCGCACCTGTACAAACATCTAAAACTGGTCTCATCAACGCCGATCCGCAACATGGCGACGCTCGCCGGCAATTTCGTCAACGCCTCGCCTATCGGCGACATGACCGTCTGGTTCCTCGCCCTCGACGCGTCGATAGTATTGTCAGTAGCGTCGGCGTCAGCCGATGCGTCTGCCGAGCGTGATATCAAGCTTCGCGATCTTTATCTAGGCTATAAACAACTAGCTAAACAGCCCGACGAAATGATTACCGCGATCCGTTTCAAAAAACCCGGCGGCGATTTCCGTTTCAATTTCGAAAAGGTCTGCAAACGCACATATCTCGACATCGCAACCGTCAACACCGCGATCTCATTGTCAGTAGCGTCGGCGTCAGCCGATGCGTTCACGATCACCGACGCTCACGTATCGGCGGGCGGGGTTGCACCAATTCCCTTTTACCTAAAGGAGACTTCCGCATTCTTAACAGGCAAGATCGTAACCGAAGCAACCATCGCCGCCGCCAACGAAATAATGCAATCCGAGATCTCGCCGATCTCTGACGTTCGCGGAACGGAAAGTTATAAACGGCTATTGCTAAGACAGCTTTTCAGGGCTCATTTCTACGAGGTTTTTGGTGCATGAAGAGATATGTTGTTGCTATCGGAATCTCTATTGGGGTTATCACCTTCGTTTTTTCCGCGTTAATCGCCTACATCTTCTTCACCAATAGGACTATCGATCAAACGCTCGTAACGAACTTTCCTATTTCAAACGAATGGATCGAAATCGACGCTTATCCGCTATTAGGAGAATTTAGGATGGTTGCTGAGTTAGCAATCGCAATTCCTAGTTATGATCACAATCCACGCGAACGACTCCCCTGGGGTCAGTTTCGCCTACCAGATGGACGAATTGCGACGCCTCAGATCGAAGGGGTTGATGATTCGGGGAATTTGGTGATTTTTAAGCATTCGGGTTTCACGATGTCCCGCCGAGATTTAGTTGTCTTTAGGCCAGAACCGGGATTGGGTCACGATATCAAGCTCGCGAAGATCCGTATTCGCAGTGATGAGCCCTTTACTTGCGAAGAGATATTTTGGCGAAATCGTAATCTCAAATAAATGAAAAACATCGACTCCAAATCACACGTTCGCGGCGAGTCCGTTTATTTGGACGACATTCCTGTCGTTCAGGGGACGCTGTATGCGTGTGTTTTTGATTCGCCGGTGGCTCACGGAAAGCTAAAAAGTATAGATAAGAGCGCGGCGGAAAAGTCGGAGGGCGTTTTTCGGGTTATCACTGCCAAGGACATCGTTGGCGAAAATCAGATCGGCGGCATTGTGCCGGACGAGCCTTTGCTTGCAGACGATGAGGTCCATTTTCAGGGAATGCCTATCGCGATCGTCCTCGCCACCAGCGAAGCTCTCGCCCACAAAGCCGCAAAGCTCATCACCGCCGAGATCGACGAACTTGAGGTCGTCACCGACCCGCGTGTCGCCGCCGCAAATGGCGATCTGATCGTTCCGCCAAAGAAATTTGTGATGGGCGACACCGCGGCTGCCTTTGCCAATTGCGTACATATTTTCGAAGGCAAGACCGAGCAGAACGGACAAGAGCATCTCTACATCGAGACGCAGGGAGCGTACGCCGTGCCGATGGAAAACGGCGGTATGCGTGTGTATTCTTCGACGCAGGGGCCGACGGCTGTCCAGCGAGCGGTTTGCCGCGTAACGGGCCTCGCTATGCATCAGGTCGAGGTAGATGTGCAGCGGCTCGGCGGCGGTTTTGGCGGTAAAGAAGATCAGGCAAACGCCTGGGCCGGAATTGTCGCGGTCGCAACGCAACTCACCAAACGACCTGTAAAATATGCTCTCCACCGCATGGAAGACATGCGTGCGACCGGAAAACGCCACCCGTATTCGTCGGATTACAAGATCGGGCTTGATAAAGATCTCAAGATCATCGCCTACGAAGCCAGTTTTTTCCAAAACGCCGGAGCCTCATGCGATCTCTCGCCGCCCGTGCTCGAGCGCACACTTTTTCACTGCACAAACAGCTATTTCATCCCCAACGTCACCGCGACCGCCTATTGCTGCCGAACAAATCTGCCGCCAAACACAGCGTTTCGAGGGTTTGGCGGGCCGCAGGGAATGTTCGTGATCGAATCGGCAATTGCCCATGCCGCTGAGAAACTCGGTGTTTCGCCTGTCGAAATTCAGAAAAAGAATCTGCTCCAAACCGGCGACGAATTCCCCTACGGCCAGATCGCCGACAGCGAAGCCGTCACAAGTTGGACGCAGGCCGACGACAAATATGATTTCGCTAAATTGCAGCAAGAGGCAGACGAATTTAACGCCAAATCAAAATATCTCAAAAAAGGTGTCGCTCTCATGCCGATCTGTTTTGGCATCTCGTTCACCAAAACGCCGATGAATCAGGCCCGCTCACTGGTGCATGTTTACACCGACGGCAGCGTCGCCGTCTCGACCGGAGCCGTCGAGATGGGGCAGGGCGTTAATACCAAAATGGCACAAGTCGCGGCAAAAATGTTTGGCCTCGATATCGGCCATGTCCGCGTCCACACGACCAATACCCTGCGTATCGCAAACACCAGCCCGACCGCCGCTTCCGCCGCCGCCGATCTCAACGGCAAAGCGACGCAGCTTGCATGTGAGACGATCCGCGATAGACTCTTTGAGATTGCCTTGCCGCTCGTTGAGGCCGTTTCCGTTGAAGAGCTATCGCTCGAAAATGGATTTGTCCATCGCAACGGCGAAAAGACGTCGTTAGAATGGCAAACCCTAGTGATGGAAGCCCATCTTCAACGCGTAAGCTTAAGCGAACACAGTCATTACGCGACTCCGGGCATTGGCTTTGATTGGACGACCGCAAAGGGGCATCCGTTCGCATATCACGTTTATGGAACCGCGATCGTGGGCGTGACGGTCGATTGTCTTCGCGGCCGTTACGAGGTCGATTATGTAAAATGCTGTCACGATTTCGGCACGTCGATGAATACCGCCGTCGACCTCGGCCAGATCGAGGGCGGCATCGTCCAAGGCCTCGGTTGGGTCACGATGGAAGAGGTCGTCTATGACGAAAAAGGTAAGTTGAGATCAAACGCCCTCTCAACCTACAAGGTGCCGGACATCTACTCCGTGCCAAAAGACATTGCCGTTCTCGCTCTCGAAACCGACCGCAACAACCTCGCCATCTTCAACTCCAAAGCCGTCGGCGAACCACCGCTCATGTACGGTATCGGCGCATATTTTGCGATCCGCAACGCGGTCAAAGCATTCACCGATTGCTCACCGGCATTCGACCTGCCATTCACACCGGAAAAAGTGTTGATGAACCTTTACGAATAATTGTCCACAGATAAACACAGATAGACACTGATAAAGACAAAGAGCGACGCCAACCTCTTATCTTCTTATCCGTATCTGTGTTTATCCGTGTCCATCTGTGGCTAATTCTCTTCTTGCGGTAAAATCGTTCCGTGGCCAACGAACTCGAAATCTGGCATTTCATCGTCTCGCATCTTAAAAACGGCGAGTCCGTAATGTTGCTCGTCGTTGCCGAAAGTCACGGCAGCAGCCCCGGTCGTGCCGGTTACAAAATGGCGGTTGCGGCGGACGGTGAATTGGTAGGCAGTATCGGCGGCGGCGTGATGGAGGTAAAGCTTGTCGAACAAAGTCGAGCTGCTTTGTCAGAACCACCTGCGGTAGCGGGTGGTTTAACGACCGCATTGATCGAGCAAGAGCATCGAAAAAACGCCGAGCATCCATCCGGCATGATCTGCTCCGGAAGGCAGACGGTTATCATGCGGCGACTTACCCACGAAGACGCAAAGACCGTCGATGGGTTAATTACAGCCCTCGAAATCAAAGACGCGGTCTCGTTAACCATTACGCAAAACGACTTCACCGTAGGGCCGCCTAAAGGTGGGACTCCAAGCACGAAATTTGAAAAACTCTCAGAAACTGATTTTATTTACACAGAAAATCTCGGTCCCAAAAATGAACTTTACATCATGGGCGGCGGGCATTGTGCTTTGGCTTTGAGCGAGATCGCGTCGAGGCTCGATTTTCGTATCTCGATATTGGACGACCGGCCTGAGTTAAACACGATAGAGAAAAATCAGTTCGCCGACGAGATCACTATCATCGACGGCTATGAACAGATCGGCGACCACATTCCAGATGGCGATGGTATTTACGTTGTTGTGATGACGCTTGGTTATGCGACCGATGAGATCGTTATTCGTTCATTATTCGAGAGGGATTTCAAATATTTTGGCGTGCTTGGCAGCAAGGCAAAGATGAAAACGCTGCTCTTTACACTCGAAAACGAAGGCTTTGACAAAGACCGTCTTTCCCGCATCCGCACGCCGATCGGTGTGCATATCAACAGCCGAACTCCGGAGGAGATCGCCATTTCGATCGCCGCTGAGATAATTTCGGTAAAAAATTCGTAACTGCCGCTCAATATTTGTTAGAATCACTTTCCGGCAAGGAAAGAGCAGCACGAATGAACAGCAATAACGTTCCTAAACCCAACAAACGAAGTAATTTACGCAACATTCTCGGCCGTGAATATTATTCCCTCAAACGCCAGATCAAATGGCTGCAAATGTCGCGTCAATTTGCCAAACCCGACGCGAGCGTTAAGCTTGAGCATCTCATTATGCGTCACCGCTCGATGATGCTGCGGCCGCTGCGCGATGTCGAGATGTATCTGCAGCACAACAAGATCACAAACCTGCGGCTCGCCATCGCTCCGATAGACGGCATGGTCATCCGGCCCGGCGAGACATTTTCGATCTGGCAGCGTGTCGGCCGCCCGACCGCAAAACGAGGATTTCTTGAGGGGCTGGTCTTGCACAACGGACGCATCGAAAAAGGCATCGGCGGCGGGCTGTGTCAGCTTGGCAATTTGCTTTACTGGATGGCACTGCATTCGCCGCTGACGATCACCGAGCGATACCGTCACGGCTTTGACGTTTTCCCTGACATCAACCGCACGATCCCGTTCGCCTGCGGAGCGACGCTCGCCTACAACTACATCGATCTGCAATTGCGTAACGACACGCATGACACGTTTCAGATCAATTTATGGATCGACGACGAGTATTTGAACGGCGAGATCCTCAGCGATCGCGAGTCCGAATTTGAATACAAGATCTACGAGACCGACCACCTGATCAAGATGCAGCCGTGGGGCGGCTACACGCGGCACAACCGCATCTGGCGTCGCGAGACGAGCCTCATCGACGGCCTCACATCCGAAACCCTCGTCACCGAAAACCACGCCATCATGATGTACAATCCGCTGCTTACTGCTTGAACGGCATTACGCGGCGATCAGCATTGCCAGATTTATATCACTTGCCGGAAACAACTGTTTTGTGTGCGGACAGCGATATTTGTTGGTCTGCATATAGGCGATCGTCGCCGGCAGATCGCCGCCGGGATAGACTTCGCGAAGCGGGGTCTTGTTGAGGTCAGGAGATTCGAGCGAGAGTTGCACATGCACCGAATGCGGCTGTCCGCACTGGTCGCACGTCACGTAAACATCATATAAGGTCATAACCTCGAGAGTATCACGCCGCCACGGCATTAGAAACTCGATGCCCCTCGGGAACAAATCGTCCGCACCGGTGTCTAACTAATCAGAACGCGTGGGCACCGGCGTTCAGGAGGATAATAAAATGTTTGATAAATTGATCGTTTCCGAACCCGAAGGGGCAGATTTTCGCAATCGCCGCAGCTATTTTATGGTGTCATCTTTCGTCGTGGGCATACTCTTTGTCACGGCGGTCGTCATCAGTATTTACGCTGCGGATTATGGCCTCGGCAGCCGCAATTTTGAGCTGAGCGACCTGATCGCACCGGCCGATATGGCCGCCGTCGCCCCCGAACCACCAAAACAACAGATCCGTACGACAACGCAGTCAAGTTCGACGAGCAAACTGCCGACGCGTCAGGTCAACATGCAAAATTTGGTCGAGACACCGATCGTTCCAACAACTATCTCAACGGCCCAGAATACTCAGAAGGCACGTCCCGAAGACGGTCGGTTCATTATTTCTAATGTGAACACCGATCCGGACGGCTCTAACGGCATTCCCCGGAACATCGGCGACCCAGGTGAGGGCACGCAGACCTTGGGAACAAATATTCAGGGAAATACCAAGCCACCTGTCGAAGCCGACCCGCCACCGCGAATCGAGAAAAAAGATCCGCCTGCACCGAAGTCCGGAGGAGTGCTGAATGGAAAAGCAACGAGTCTGCCAAAACCTACCTATTCAGCCGCAGCAAAAGCCATCGGAGCACAAGGTCAAGTAACCGTACAGGTGTTGATCGATGAAAGAGGAAACGTGGTCTCCGCCAACGCATCAAACGGCCATCCGTTGTTACGACCCGAGGCAGAACGTGCGGCGAGAGGAGCAAAATTCTCGACCACCTATCTGTCGGGCGTCCCGGTAAAGGTCACAGGCGTCATCGTTTATAACTTCGTCCGCTAGGAAAATAGAACGCGGATCGAATCGATTGGGCGGATCTACACGGATGAATTATCTGACACTCAGATCCGTGGCGATCCGCCCGATCCGTCTTATCAGCGTTCTATTTTTATTTGGAAAGCATCTCGATCAGCCCGTTGGTATCGAGATCATAGACCGGCACCGGGAACTGCCGTTTGAGATCTTCATAAGTCATACCGTCGAGAAATATAGGCTCGTCTGATTTGATCGTGACCGTCGGTATCGTGACAAAATCTCCAACGATCTTATCTTTCATCGCCACCAGATCCTGTCCGGTCAACAATCCCGCAACCGACACATCGCCACCAAAATAAGTATTCGGCACGGCCATCACCGTCAACCGAGCGCCGGTTTGTGCATTGTACCGGTCGATCTGTTCACGCAAGATCGGGGCAAACATCTCGCCGGTCAAAAGAGTTCCACACTTCGATTGCGGAATGCGGATTGCGGATTGCGGATTTTCAGGTATCATCGCCGCCGGGTGAGTTCTAACATTCTCCAACCTCTGCGTTTCTGCGTCTCTGCGGTTAAACAATCTTTCAAACGCACCCGTAAACGACCGCACCATCCCGACACCATCCTCGATCTGAGGATAATTGCCATAATGCCTTCGCGACGGAATCTCGGCACCGGCCTTGATATAGATCTCGTCACCTAGAAAGGCAAATGTGACACCGAGCGTCTTGCGAAATTCTTTCTGCAGCTTTTCGACTTCTTTAATTGTCCGTCGGCAAAACTCCGGGGTTACGCGAGTTAGGCGTTCGTCGGTGTTGTAACGTGTCAGGGCTACAGGCACGACGGCGGTCGAGACGACTTTTGGATAATGTGCGGCTAGATCGCGAAGCGTCTTCTCCAAAATCGCTCCGTCATTGATCTCCGGACACAAAACGACCTGTGCATGCAGTTCGATATCCGCCGCGAGCAGCCGCTCCAGTTCATCCGAAATATCCGCCCGCGATTCCTCAACGCCCAGTAAATACGCCCTTGTTTTTAGATCGGTCGCATGCACCGAGACGTATTGCGGCGACAGACGCTGCTCGATGATGCGTTTCATCTCGTCTTCGGTGATGGACGAGAGCGTTGTGTAATTGCCGTAGAGAAATGAGAGCCGGATGTCCTCGTCCCGGACAAACAGGGAGGGCCGAGCGTCCTCAGGATTACCCTTGCAAAAGCAAAACAGGCATTCGTTAGCGCATTGACGCGGGATGATCTGCTCAAACATCAGCCCGAGGTCTTCGTCCTCGTCTCGGTCAAATTCGATCTCGATGGTTTGCCCGTCGGGCTTTTTTACGTGAAACGTCAGCTCGGTCTCGCCAGCGGTCTGAAAGCGAAAATCGAGATAGTCACGCACCGTCCGCCCGTTGACCTTGACGATCCGGTCGGCCGGACACAGCTCTAGCTCTTCGCCAACGCTCCCCTCGGTGACCTCTGTAATGATCACGCCCGGACGGCGAAGCTGCGTAACTGCTGGTGTGACTGCAAACTCGTACATCTATTTATCAACCGCGAAAAATGCGAAAAGACGCAAAAGTAAATTATACAACTTTCGCGTCTTTTCGTGCTTTTCGCGGTTGTCCCGCTTATCCCGCTGTGGCCGCCTTAAGATCGATCAGCGAATCGAGCGGCGTGTACTCAATGTTCTGCGAGGTCGCGACGGCCTCGTAGGTACACTTGCCCGCGTAGGTGTTGACACCTTCGCAAAGGCCCGCATCCTCGCGGATCGCGGTTTCAAAACCTTTATTCGCAAGGTCAAGAGCATACGGCAGCGTTGCGTTTGTCAGAGCAAACGTCGACGTTCTCGGCACCGCACCTGGCATGTTGGCGACGCAATAATGCAAAACGCCTTCCTCATAATAGGTCGGGTTTGAGTGCGTTGTTGCATGAGTTGTCTCAAAACATCCACCCTGATCAACGGCGACGTCAACGAGAACTGCTCCCTGCGGGATCAAATGCAGCATATCGCGAGTGACCAGTTTCGGAGCCGCAGCACCGACGACAAGCACCGCACCGATAACTAGATCGGCGTGCGAAATTGCCTCTTCGATCTGGTAACGCGACGAAGCGAGCGTCTGAACTTTTGACAAGAAAATATCATCGAGCTGACGCAGACGGTCGAGATCGCGGTCGATGATCGTAACCTTTGCTCCCAGACCGACTGCCATTTTTGCTGCCTCGGTACCAACAATACCACCGCCGATGATGACGACATTTGCTGCCGGAACTCCCGGAACGCCGCCGAGCAATATGCCGCGGCCGCCGTTCATTTTCTCAAGGTAAGTCGCACCAACCTGCACCGACATACGTCCCGCAACCTCTGACATCGGTATCAGCAGCGGCAGACGCTTGCCCTGTGTAATTGTCTCGTAAGCAACGCCGGTGACCTTGCGGTCCATCATTTGCTTGGTGAGTTCCAGCTCAGGTGCGAGGTGCAGATAGGTGAAAAGCAGTTGGTTTTCACGCATTCGCGGATATTCGGGTGCGACAGGCTCTTTGACCTTGACGATCATATCGCCCGCCTGCCATACCTCATCCGCCGTATCGAGCAATTGGCCGCCGGCCTTTACATACTGCTCATCCTTAAACCCCGAGCCCTCGCCCGCCGTCTTTTGCACATAAACCGTGTGCCCAGCCCCAGTCAACGCCTGAACACCCGCCGGCGTCAGCCCGACGCGGTATTCGTTATCTTTAATTTCTTTCGGCAGCCCAACTTTCATCAGTATTTTCTCCAATATTTTATGATTCTATAAGTAATTGCTATACACGTAATTTTACGTCTTTTCGAGCAATTTGTTAAAAGCTCAAACCTCAACGGCATCGATCTGCGCTTTTTGCAGTTTGCCGCTGTAGTCGATGTAGAGCGATTTCCACTCGGTAAAGATGTCGAGCACCTGCGTTCCGGCTTCGCGGTGGCCGTTGCCGGTTCCCTTTGTGCCGCCGAACGGGAGGTGAACTTCGGCTCCGATCGTTGCCGAATTTACATAGCAAATACCGGTGTAAAGCTCCTGCATCGCGTAGAAGGCCTGGTTAACATCTTGAGTGTAGATCGCCGATGAGAGGCCGTAGGCGACGTCGTTGACGATGTTGATCGCCTCGTCGAGCGTCGAAAACGGAATGACGCAGGTCACCGGGCCAAAGATCTCTTCGCGGGCAACACGCATTTTCGGGCTGACGTTGGTAAACACCGTCGGCTCAATAAAATAGCCGTTTTTGTAAGCACCTTTTGTCAGGCGGCTGCCGCCGCACGCAAGCGTCGCTTTGTCGTGATTTTTGCCGATCTCGATATAGCCGAGAATTTTGTCCATCGCCCGTTCGTTGATGACCGGGCCGACCTCGGTCTTTTTATCGAGTCCGCTGCCGACGCGGAGCTGCTTAACTTTCTCAACGAGTTTTTCGCAGAACTTTTTATATATCGTTTTGTGAACGATCAGCCTTGACGAAGCCGTGCAGCGTTGGCCACTCGTACCAAACGCTCCCCACAATGAACCCTCAACTGCGTTATCGACATCTGCATCGTCCATCACGATGATCGCGTTCTTGCCGCCCATCTCGAGCGAGACGATCTTGTTGTCGCGGGCACACGCCTCAGCGATTATCCGGCCGGTGTTGGTTGAGCCGGTGAACGAGATCAGCCGCGTGTCTTTGTGATCGACAAGAGCTGCTCCGGGTTCGGAGAAACCATTGACGAGATTGACGACACCCTTTGGAATGCCTGCCTGTTCGCAAGCCTTGATGAGGTTTAGCGACGAAAGTGGCACGTCCTCGCCGGATTTGAGCACGACAGTGTTGCCGCAAACGAGCGCCGGGATCAGCTTCCACGAAGGGATCGCCATTGGGAAATTGAACGGCGTGATCAGCCCGCAAATACCGACCGGCTGGCGGACGCACATCGCAAACTTATTTGGCATTTCGGCCGGTGTCGTAAAACCATGCAGCCGCCGCCCCTCGCCGGCGGTGTAATAAGTGCAATCGATCGCCTCCTGCACATCGCCACCCGCTTCCTTCAGCACCTTGCCCATTTCGCGGGTCATTTGCTGGGTAAATTCGTCCTTATTTTTGCGCAGGATCTCGCCAAGCGTGAATAAAAGCTCCGCCCGTTTTGGTGCCGGAGTCCGCCGCCAGCGTGTCGCCGCGTTCTTGGCCGCTGCGACAGCGGCGTTGATATCATCGCCGTTCGAAGCCGGAAAACGTCCGACAATATCCGTCGTATCCGCCGGGTTGACGTTGTCAAACCACTCGCCCGACGAAGATTTGACCCACTCGCCGTTGATGTAATTGTGATATTTCTTTACCGAAGTTTTGTTTGCGTTTGCCATAAACAGATAGTTTAAGGCTCAAAAGTTCAAAGTTCAAAGTCAGTACTTTTAAGAGCACCAACTTTGAACTTTTAACCTTGAACCTTAAACTTTATTACTTGACCGTGAACTGCACAACCTTCATCTGCGGTGTCCGCAGTACGGGGTTGTACGACATAACCTGCAGCACGACCGGATCGCCAGCCTTAAGCTTGGCGACGATCGCCGAAAACTCTTTCAGATCGGTCACGGTGACGCGGTTAATGCGTTGGATCAGATCGCCCTCGCCGAGGGCTTCGTTGCCGCTCGAGTTTCGCACGTCGGCGATGAAGCTTGCAGGATTTACATCCTTGATAACGAGACCTTTCAGCCCGTCGAGCTTGTAAGTTGTCGCAAGTGCCGGCGTTAATTCGCTCAGCGTCAGGCCAAACGGTTTGGCATCGACTGCCGTACCGTCGATTGGCAGTTTGCGGCGGTCCGTGTTTTCCCCAAGCCGTTCAGACACAGGCCGCTCGGCGAGTTTTGTCGATGCGCTTTTTGCGTCGAGAGCCGAACCGTTCTCACGCAGGTAGTTGATCGTAATCGTCTGATCCGGCGGCGTCATCGCTACTTTTGCGATAAGGTCTTGCGACGATAATACGGCCTGACCATTAAAGTTTGTGATAACATCGCCGATCTTAAGGCCCGCTAGTGCCGCCGGGCTTTGCTTATCGCGAATGTCCGTGACGATCGCACCTTTTGTATCGCTGAGGCCGTAAACTTTTGCAAATTCTGCCTTTACGGATTCGAGGTAAGCCCCCAAATAACCGCGCCTGACCTTTCCGTTCTTAATGATCTGGCCATAAACATACGATGCCTCACGTGCCGGCAGAGCAAACCCAACGCCGTTGTAATCGCCCGTCGAGGTCGCGATCTGTGAATTAACGCCGACCACCTCGCCGTCAATATTTACAAGCGGGCCGCCCGAATTGCCGCGGTTGATCGCCGCGTCAGTCTGGATAAATTTCTGAAACGCCGAGCCGCCCGGGGTTTCACGCAAGGTCTGAGAGATAATGCCCGCCGTCACACTTTTTGCAAGGCCAAACGGCGAACCCATCGCCAGCACCCAATCGCCGACCTCGGCCTTGTCCGAATCGGCAAATTTGACGAACGGCAGTTCGCGTCCGGCATCGATCTTTAGTACGGCAAGGTCCGTTTCTTCGTCGGTACCGACAACTTTTGCGGTGTATTCCTCACCCGAATCGAGCTTGACCGTTATCCGCGTCGCATCGTCAACGACGTGCAGATTTGTAATTACATAGCCCGCCTTGTCAACGATAAAGCCGCTCCCAACCGCATAAACCGGGCGCTGCTGCATCTGCTTTCGCAGAAATTCCATAATGTCGTCCGGCGTACCCGGCTGCGGCGTGGCTTTGGCAACAGGTTGAGTCACGCCCGATTTTGTATCGATACTAACGACCGCCGGTTCGACACGCTTGGCGATCTCCGCAAACGAACGCGGCAGCTTATCCGGCTGTGCCATCACAGCTCCGGAAACACTAAAAATGGCGAATAAAATTGCTGCCGTGTAGCGAAACTTAAAATTAGAAGGGTATTTGAACATAACTGGCTCTCCTAAAACGCGGCTCGGTCTGTATTCTCAAAATTATATCAAAATGCTTTTTCTTTGATGCAGAAATCTGCGTGAGGTTTGTGGGCTTTTCCTAACTTTGCGTTCTTTGCGGCTTTGCGTGACATTTTTAACACAAAGTCGCAAAGGCCGCAAAGGAAACGGTTTCACGGTCGTAATAAAACCTTTAAGACTCCAGTCTCTGCGGCACGATCCATCGCGGCAACGCCGTCAGCGAGGGAAAATTCGTCCGATATTAACGGCGTTACGTCGATGCTGCCGGTAGTAAGCAGTTCGAGTGCCGGGGCAAAACGCCCGCAGCGTGAGCCGACGATAGTGATCTCATCGACCACAACCCGCGAAGCCGCCCACGCCGGTGTGCCGTGAAATGTCGATTTAAGTACGATCTTGCCCCGTGGCCGCACGAGATCAAGCGCCGTTGCAAAGCCCGACTCAGAACCGCTCGCCTCGACCACGACATCAAAAGAACCAAACATTTTCGCATCGATATCCGCCAGCAATAGCGGCCTTACGCCCGCCTTTTCCGCTATTGAGATCTTTGACGGATGCTTGCCGATGATCGTCACATTTTGCGACCGCAGAGCGAGGCTCATGGCGCACAGCAGCCCAAGTTTGCCGTCGCCGATTACCGCAACATTTGTTTCTGGCGATATTTCGACATGCTCAGTGATGCCATAAGCGGCAGCAAGCGGCTCGGCAAACACGGCCTGTTCGTCCGTTACATTGTCAGGCAATACGAGCAGATTTCGCGACGGCAACGAGAGATATTCCGCATGACAACCATCACGCCCGACGATCCCAAGCACCGTTCGCGTCGGGCAATGCCGCGGGTCGCCCGCCGCACATTTTTCACAAGTCCCGCATCCGGCGTTTATCTCACCGATCACGCGTTTGCCGACCACGTCAGACCGGTCACCTGCTTGTTCGACAATCCCGACAAATTCATGCCCGATAGTTCCCTCAAACCCCGCGTAACCACGCACGATCTCGAGATCAGTATTGCAAATGCCCGATGTCGTCACGCGGACAAGAGCCTCGTCCGCCACCTGAGGTACGGGGACATCCGCGAGCGTCAAATTGTTTCCATCAAACCGAAGAGCTTTCATCACGATTTGATAATATTAGAGCGGCTCACGAAAAGTAAATCTATGATCGACGCAAACGAGATAAACGAGATCCTCGCCACCTATAAAAAATACGGTTGGGAGCTGCGGCGTGTGCTGTTGACTGCGGAGTTGAAAAAGAGTGTCGGCGAATTATTTGAGGGAATTTCAGTTGCCGATTCGGCGATCGACGCCGCATGGTTTTCGCGTGCGCCACAGCCCGGAGTGATCGCCTGGGAGATACGTCATTTGAGCACCGCACCCTATGCCCTGCTCGAACATCTCGACGAGACGGACGCGGATTTTGAGTCTGCTCTACGAGTTGTCGAGACGCGACTACGTGATGCGGTCGCCAAAAAACAACAGGCTTGACAAGCGTCGCCCGCGATTGCAAACTTAATTTATTGACATGACGATCAACGAAATTGGCGGAACCGTAGCAAGCGTTTGGGATGGCTTACGGCCCGTCACCAAAAAAATGCTCGTCGGTGCTATGCAAGCAAGCAAAACGGCCCCGGCGAACAATCCCACTCCAAAATTCTCTTATGACGCCCACGCCGATTGGGAGGTCAGCCGTCTGCTCACCGCTCTTGATGAGCAATCAAAAACACCCGAAATACGCAAAGATACCGCAAAACTGACCGAGCTAAATCATCTCGCCGACGTTTGTGTAAATGTGCTCGAATCGCAGTCGGCATCTGCTGAAGTGTTTATCCAGCTCGCGACCCGTGCGATCAAAGAAAACGATTTCAACCGTCTCGACAAACTCGCCGACCGTCTCGCCGAGCGTTATTCGGCAAGCGAGATCGCTGAGATCGTCCGCCAGACCGAGCTGCCCCAAATACGCGCCATCGCCTACGAAACCCTCGCACTGATGCCGCTCCAACACATCGTACCGCTGCTCGACGACCCGCTTTATTCGGGCATCGCCGCTGCAACGCTCGAACAAAAAGCGTACGAATTTGAGTCCGACGAGGCCCGCGATATTCTGGAGCAGTTTGATTCTGAGGGTGGTTTGAATGGTTGAGAGCCTCTCGGTTCTTTTGTTCGAATAACTAACGCTTAATTCTTCTTTTGCCCAAATCCCCATCTAAACGATGTCGGCAACCATGGTACGCCGCCGATACGCACGCCAAGATAGATCATTTTCGATAAGAATTTGTGGCCTTTGGCACGGACGCATTGTTCCAGCCGTTTATCCGACGCCTTCCGCTCGGCTTTTGTGCCGCCGCGAAAATAGTCGCGGTCGTGAGCCTGACAACAGTCGCCGTAGTCACCATCCGGAAACATCGAGCAACCGTCACCGACAAAATCCGCGGGTGGTTCTACAATTATCGATGCATCAGCCTCAGATGGCGACGGTTTTGGGGCGCTCGGAGCGATTTCAGTCCTGGCCTGCGATTGCATCAAAACCGGTAGAAAAGTGAGAAACAGTAGTGCAACGATCAATTTTTGCATCAATTAACTTGCTGTGGCGTCGGTTCGTTTTTCTTTCAGACGCCCGGGATACATAGGAAATTTTGCCGTTAGCTCGGCGACCTCACGACGAACGCGCGTCTTGACCTCTTCGGATTCCGGTTCGTGTATGAGGGCGGCGATCATGCCCCCGATCGCACGCATATCGTCCTCTTTCATCCCGCGAGTCGTCAATGCAGGCGTGCCAAGTCTGATGCCCGACGCAACAAATGGTTTTTGCGTATCGAACGGGATCGTGTTTTTATTGACGGTGATATGCACCTCGTCGAGTGCCTTTTCCGCCGCTTTCCCGGTGATCCCCTTGCCATCCATAAAGACGTCCACGAGCAGCAAATGGTTGTCTGTGCCGCCCGAAACGATCCGCAATCCGGCCTCTTTTAACGTTGCCGCCAGCACCTGTGCATTGTCGATGACCTGCTGCTGATAAGCCTTAAAATCGCCGCGCAAAGCCTCGCCAAACGCCACAGCTTTTGCGGCAATGATATGCACCAGCGGCCCGCCCTGGACGCCCGGAAACACGCTGCGATTAACGTCTGCCGCAAATTCCTCGCGGCAAAGGATCAGCCCGCCGCGCGGGCCGCGCAGGGTCTTATGCGTCGTCGTCGTGACAAATTCGCAATGCGGCACCGGCGAAGGATGCAAGCCCGCCGCGACCAGCCCCGCAATATGCGCCATATCGGCCATAACTTTGGCGCCGACACTCTCAGCGATCTCGCCGATGCGGGCAAAATCGATCGTCCGCGGATAAGCCGACGCACCGCAGATCAGCAGTTTCGGCCTAGACTCCTCAGCCTTTTGCTGCAGCTCGTCGTAATCGATCTGCTCGGTCTCTTTGTTGACACCGTAATCGGCGACCTTGTAATTGATGCCCGAAAAGTTGAGCGGATGCCCGTGCGTCAAATGCCCGCCGTGCGACAGATTCATCCCCAATATCGTATCGCCGTGATCGAGAGCTGTCATCAGCACAGCCATATTCGCCTGCGCTCCGCTATGCGGCTGGACGTTTGCGTGCTCGGCTCCAAATATCTCTTTTGCCCGGTCGATCGCCAGATTCTCGACAACGTCGGCAAACTCGCACCCACCGTAATAACGCTTCGCCGGATAACCCTCGGCGTACTTATTGGTAAAAGCCGTGCCCATAGTCTGAAGCACCGCTTCGGACACAAAATTCTCCGAAGCGATCAGCTCCAACCCGTCCGTCTGCCGCCGAACCTCGTCATCGATCGCATTGCTTACAATTGGGTCCGCGTCCGCTATATTTGCTGTAAAAAAATCGCTCATAAGTTAAATAATATATGTTTTCAATTACTGAATCATTGCCGCGAATTCGTTTTCCGACATGACCGCAACTCCCAAGTTCTCCGCCTTCGTCAATTTCGATCCCGCATCGCTGCCGGCAACAACATAGTCGGTTTTTTTGCTAACGGACGACGAAACGCGGCCGCCGCGGTCTTCGATGAGTTTGGCGGCTTCGTCGCGGGTGTAGTTTTCGAGTTTGCCGGTGAGGACAAATGTTCTGCCCTGAAATCTTTCGTCGAGCAGAGCGGTCGAAGCGGCATCTGTTTCGGTTTTGACACCGGCAGATTTTAACCTTGAGATGAGGTCGATGTTTCGCTCATCGCGAAACCATTCATAAACACTTTCGGCAACCGCGAGGCCGATCTCGTGGATGTCATCGAGTTCCTCGACTGACGCTTCGGCAAGGCGGTCGATGCTGCGGAAATGATTTGCTAGGATCTTAGCGTATCGCTCGCCGACGTGACGAATGTCGATGCCGTAGAGCAGTCGCTGCAGGCCACGGGTCTTACTCGCCTCGATCTGATCGATCAGGTTCGTCCCCGATTTCTCCGCCATTCGTTCTAGCGATGAGATCTGTTCGACGGTCAAATCATACAGATCGGCAACATCGTTTACCGAGCCATTATCGACCAGCGTTTCGACCAAAACCTCGCCTAGGCCTTCGATGTCCATTGCCTTACGCGACGCGAAATACAAAACACGGGCTTTAACTTTAGCGGGACAAACATCGTTTGTGCAGCGTCGGACAGCCTCGCCTTCTGGCCGGACAGCGCTCGAATTACATACCGGACAAACAGTTGGAAACTCAAATTCCGTCTCGCTACCGTCGCGTTTTGCGGTCACGACAGACAGCACCTGCGGGATGATCTCGCCGCTTTTTTCGATCATCACGTAGTCGCCGATCTTTAGGTCGAGGCGTTTGATCTCGTCTTCGTTGTGGAGCGACGCTCGGGCAACCGTCGTGCCCGCAAGCAACGTCGGCTCGAGATGAGCGACCGGCGTCAAAGCTCCCGTTCGTCCAACCTGAATGCCGATACCAAGCAACCGTGTGGTTGCTTGCCGAGCCGGATATTTATACGCGATCGCCCAACGCGGAGCTTTTGTGGTCGTGCCAAATTCGTCCTGTAACGCGGTCGAATTGACCTTTACGACAACGCCGTCGATCTCGTAATCGAGCCCGTCACGGACCGTTTCCATCTCGGCGATAAACGCCGCGAGTTCGTCAAAATTAGCACAGACCCGGCGATGCGGATTTACGTTAAACCCATTGCGGCCGCACCATTCAAAAACCTCTGCGTGCGTCGCAAACATCTTGGACGCGCCCGTAAATGCATCATACGGAAACATATCCAGCCGCCGCGACGCCACCACCGCCGAATCGAGCATCCTGAGCGTCCCCGATGCACAATTACGCGGGTTCGCAAACGTCTTTTCGTCTTGCATCTCAAGCTCGGCGTTGATCTTGGCAAACTGCGAACGCGACAAAAACACCTCGCCCCGAACCTCGGCATGTGCCGGAGCATCAGCTTTTAACTTGAGCGGGATCGACCGTATCGTCTTAACGTTTTGCGTCACCTCATCGCCTTGCGAACCGTCCCCACGAGTCGCACCGGTGACTAAAATGCCGTTCTCATAGTGCAAAGAAACCGAAAGCCCGTCGATCTTTAACTCGGCAACGTAATCGAGTTTCCGGCCCTCGGCCAACTTTTCACACCGCTCCGTAAACGCCTTTAGCTCGCCGAGGTCGTAAGAATTATCAAGTGACATCAACGCAACGGTATGGGTAAATGGCTTCAAACTTGTCGCCTTGCCGCCAACTCGCTGCGTCGGGCTATCAGGCGTAATAAGCTCGGGATGCTCAGTTTCGAGGGCCTTTAACCGCTCTAAAAGCTGGTCGAAGTCATAGTCCGAGATCTCCGGAGCGTCCGATTGATAATACAGATCGCTGTGCCGCTCGATCTCAGACCTAAGTAGTTGTATTTCTTCGTTTACACTCATCGATTACTTCATAAATTCCGCGATCAACCGGTGAAAATGATGCGTTCCCTGCTCACGCGTCGGCGAGTATCGGCCGTGTTTGTAAAACCGGGAACGGATACCCTTTTGCACGCTTTCGACAACTGCTTCGTCTTCTAGTTCGACAGCATGCAGGTCGGCCCCGGCGCCTTTTTCCATTAACGATTCGTCACGAACATACGTCAGAAACTCGACCACCGTTTTCGATGGTGAGACCGGCCTGACGACATTTACCGAAATTCCCCACGGATAAAAGTTGAACATCAGATTTGGAAAGATAAACAAATATCTCGCCGCGACCTTTCCATCATCACCCAAACCAGTTTGCAGGCTCGAAAACCGAAACGTCTCAGTCGTGTAACTGCCGTAATCGACGACCGCGTTTAGAGCTTTATGCACATACGGTATATGAAAACCCTCAAGGTAATTTTCGCAATACAACGCCCAGTGAGCATCGATCTCGTATTCACGCCGATCGGTCAACCGCAGGGCCGATGCATCGTACTCATCATCGGCAAACCGTTCCGCTACATCGCCAACAAAAGCCTCAAAAGCATCGACCGGTTCTAGCGACGCAAACAAAAACCCTTGTCTCTCGGCAAACGGCAACATCTTCAGATCGTCTGCCTCGCTTGGAAAATCTTCGACATCTTCGAACTCAGGCATCGAGATCATCTTGCCGCTGAGCAAAAATCGCCGCCCGTGATACGGGCACCTGATCAGATCCGCGTGGCAAGGTTCTTCGACCAATATCTTGCCGCGATGGGTGCATACATTAGACAGGCACGAAATCCACTCCGATGTTTTCACGGTTATTACGGGCTCATCAAACATCCCGGGCAAGATCACAAACGGAGTGACGCCCTCAATATCGTCCGCTCTCGCTAAAAATTGCCAACTGCGGGCAAAGATCTTCTCTTTCGACAGTTCAAAATACGCCGGATCGGTGTAAAAATCCGCGTGAAGCGTCTTGGCTTTTCGAATGTCCGGGTCGATCTCAAACATTTAACTTTTATACAGCAAATACGCCGGCCGCACATCATCTCGTCTAAACGATCGCCCAACCAAACCGTCCGCAAACGCCGTCTCAAATTCACCTCGAACACGCATTTGCTCCGCCAAAGCCGCCGCCGGATCGCGTGCGACCAGTTCGGTCCAATCATTCATTATCGCGATCTGGATAACCGGCTCAGCGGCATCAACCCAAGCCCGTCCGGCTGCCAACGCTCTGACCTTTTCGCTCTCAAGATGCCACTCGGCAAATAACCGATCACTCATTAGTCCAAACGATTTGCCTTTTGTTTCAGGTGCCGTGCCGTAATCGGTGCCATAAAAATTTTGTTGATATTCGCTAACGATCGCACCAAGCTTTTCGAGGTTAAAGTAAGCGTTTCTTGCCTTTACGGGCTCAAACGTCCACTTAATAAACTTCACCCCGTCAGCCAATGCCCGTTCGCGCTGTGCCCATTTGAGCTTGGCTCCGATGCCTAGGCTTTGATACGCTTGCCGGACTCCGGTCATGTGCGAATAAAACGCCCGCTCGCCCCGCATCACCGCCGGGACGCTCAAAACAAACCCCGCCAAACGGTCGCCATCATACGCCCCGAGCGTAAAACCACCCGCATTTTTCGTCACGATAAAGTGCCTGACCGGCGACAATTCAACTTCCGGCAAGGCAAAAACATCGCGCTGCAACTGCACACATTCGGCAAGATCGTCGAGCGTAGCACATTCGCGAATTTCTAACTTTTTCTCCATTCCAATTGAGTAAAATGCTACCAAATAGCCCGCCTAAACGCGAAAAGAACGCGAAAAATACTACTTAACTTTTACCCTCCAGATTTGGTATCATTTATATGGCTCCTCACGCCACCCGCTCACCGCACGTTTTACAGCAAATGACACCGCAGTCCGAACTCGAAATTCAAGGTAATTTCTTTACGCATCCGTTCGCCGAACTGATCTCAGAGATCATGCAGGCCCGGGTGAACGGTTCCCTGCGCGTGTCCGACAAAGACAAAAAATGCGTCATCTATCTAAAAAACGGCGAGATCGTCTTTGCGGTGTCAAATGCTAGAGCCTCGCGGCTTTTTGACATTCTGCTCAAACGCCACCGCATGACAAAGGATGACGTGACCAAGATCCCAAACTTTTCCAACGATCACGAGCTCGTCGCCTATCTCGAGGACAAAAAGTTCCTCACCAAGTCTGACTCGGCAAAACTGTTTTCAGACCAGATCGAGGGTATCCTCGTGGACATACTTGCGTGGGACGCGGGCGAGTGGGATTTTAGCTCGCTGCGGCGTATCCGCGACGGGCTTGCCTTTGACGTCGAAACGCGGCGGATCTTGTTTGATTTTGCCCGCTGTATGCCGATCGACAAGGTGCTCGGGCGTTTTCGCAGCCTCGACGAACGCTTTCACCGGTCCGACGCACCGCCGCTTGGGATAA
>DEQS01000040.1:42483-59573 GCA_002360555.1 Chloracidobacterium sp. UBA3360 | reverse complement strand
GATCGATTCGCTAAAACAGCTTGAATCGCTGCTTGAGATCCAGCAAAAACTTTCCGACGAAATGCTCCACCGCCTGATGCAGATCCGCATGGTTCGTTTTGGCAATCTCGAAATGCGGCTCAATCGCGCCGTACAGGTCACCGGTCAGGAAGAAAATAAAAAAGCACATCTTGAGATCCAAAACGGCGATCTCGAGGTCGATACGCTTGTCATCGACGCCCTCGTCGAACCGCTCCTACATCTGCTAAAGAACGCCGTCGTCCACGGCATCGAACCGCCCGAAACACGTCGTCTGCTAGGCAAGCCCGAAAAAGGCCGTATTTGCGTTACCGTCAGCATGGACGCCGATGATCTCATTTTGTCTGTTGAGGATGACGGTCGCGGTATCTCGGCAGCGAAGCTTATAGAAAAAGCCATCGCCGCCGGCATCATTGACGAAAAAACCGCCCTCTCGTTGGACGAATTTTCCGCCCATTCGCTCGTCTTTGAAAAAGGCCTGACCACCGCCGAATCGCTCAACCTCAACGCCGGTCGCGGCATCGGAATGAGCATCGTCAAAGAAAGTGTCGAGGCTCGCGGCGGTTCAATGACTGTCGAATCCGAACAGCAGCAAGGCACAAAATTCACAATGCGGATGCCCGTCACCTTACATCCAGTGCCCGCTCCGGATCCCGAGCCTGAGCCAATAGTTGAGATCCCGCCGCTCGTTCTCGTCGTTGACGATAGCGCGAGCATTCGCCGCATGACGGCAAAGATCGTCGAGGACGCTGGCTTGCGTGCGATAACGGCCGCCAGCGGTGCCGACGCTCTCGAACTTTTATTAAATGGCGAGTGGGAGCCTGACCTGATACTCAGCGACGTCGAAATGCCGGTCATGGACGGCTGGGAACTGCTCGAATACGTAAAAACCGACGACAATTTCGGGCACATTCCGGTCGTCATGGTCACGTCCCTCGACGCTCCACAATTCAAGCAAAAGGCCTATGGCCTCGGCGCGTCAGATTATCTTGTAAAGCCTTTTAGCTCGGCTGAGCTTGAGCGTGTCTGTGGGTCTTTGCTAAAAACCGTAGCGGTTTAGCGTTTTGGCGGACGGCTCGGCCGCAGCTCCACCTTGCTTGGCAAAGCTCGCGGATCCATCTCAAGCAAATTCATCACAATCTGTGCAACATCGTCCGGCTGCAGCTGCCAAGCCTTTTCATCGGTCGGCGTGTCGCCGCCAAAATACGTATTTACGCTACCCGGGCAGATGTAGCTGACCTTGATGCCGTCGTGCCGCACCTCTTGCATCAGCGCCTCGGTAAATCCGTTAAGCCCGTATTTCGAAGCATTATAAGCCGCCATCCCGGGATGGGCATTTTGCCCAGCGAGCGACGATATATTAATAATGTATCCACCGCCGCGTTTTTTCATCAGCGGTATGGCGTGATGGCAGGCATAAAAAACACCAAACAGATTGGTCTCGACCGTCTGCCTAAATTCGTCACCCGAGATCTCTTCGACCGTCTTGCCGATAATGCCGACCCCGGCATTATTAACGAGAATGTCCACGCCGCCAAGCCGTTCATCGCACGATGCGAGCATATTGCGTACCTGCTCTTCGCTCCGCATATCGCAGACCTTGCCAAACGCTTCGCCGATCTCAGAGAGTTCCTGCACGGCAGCTTCGATCTCGCCACGTTCGCGAGCGCAGATATAAACGCGCGATCCGGCTCTGAGCAGGCTCTCGGCAATAGCCCTGCCAATGCCTTTAGTACCGCCTGTGACAATTGCGATTTTCCCCTCTAAGCTCACAATTTCTCCTTCAAAATATCATTCACAACCTTAGGATTCGCCTTGCCCTGCGAGGCTTTCATCACCTGGCCGACAAAAAATCCAAACAGCTTTTCGTTGCCGCCGCGATAGGCATCAACGTTTGCCTGATTGGCGGCGATGACCTCATCGACGATCTTTTCGATCGCACCGCTGTCCGACACCTGCTCAAAGCCCTTTTCCTTGATGACTTCGTCAGCTGTCTTCCCCGTAGCAAACATCTCGACGAGCACCTCTTTGCCCTGATTGTTGTTGATCTTTCCGCTATCGACGTTCTTGATCAGCTCGGCAAGGTCCTCGGCGGTGAGCCGCGAATCGGCGATCGCGGTGTTCGAATTATTTAGTTCGCGTGTCAATTCGCCCAACAGCCAAATTGCCGACAGCCTTGGGTTTGCCGTGATTCGTGCGGTCTTTTCAAAATATTCCGCCGTGTCGATATCACCAACCAACTGCGAAGCGTCCGCATAGCTCAGCCCGTACACATCCATAAAACGGTCGCGCATCACATCCGGCAGCTCCGGCATCAGCGTCTTAACGGAGTCGATAAATGCGGCGGTAACCGTGAGCGGCTGCAGGTCCGGTTCGGGAAAATAACGGTAATCATGTGCGTCCTCTTTCGAACGCATAAACCTCGTCTGGTTATTTTTCTCGTCCCAAAGACGCGATTCCTGATTAACATCTTCGCCCGCTTCGTGAGCCGTGATCTGACGGTCGATCTCAAATTCGATCGCCTTTTGCATAAACCTAACCGAGTTAAGATTTTTCAGCTCGACCTTGTTGCGAAATTCCGTCTCGCCAACCTTTCGCACCGAGACATTTGCCTCGCAACGCAGGTTCCCTTTTTCCATATCCGCGTCGCTCGCCCCGACCCATTGCAGAACGCGGCGGACGTGATTTACATAATCATAAGCCTGCCATGACGTGCGAAAATCAGGGCTTGTCACGATCTCGCCAAGCGGAGTTCCCGCACGGTTCAGATCTACATAGGAATATTTATCGGTATCCGGCAGCCCTTCGTGGACGTTTTTCCCCGCGTCTTCCTCGAGATGCATCCGCTGAATATGGATCGTCATCGGCCGCCACTCGGTCGCATGGCCGCTCTCGTCACGCTCCGCCGTCATGATCGTCAGTTGCCCATTCGCCGAAAACGGCTTGTCGTATTGCGAGATCTGATAGCCCTTTGGCAGGTCGGGATAAAAGTAATTTTTGCGAGCAAAGATCGACGTTTCTTGAATTTCCAGCCCGAGCGACAATGCCGCTCTCGCCCCAAGCTCGATCACACGCCGGTTCAACACCGGCAGAGCCCCCGGCAATCCGAGACATACCGGGCACGTATTCGCATTAGGCTCGCCGCCCGTCTCGACCGCGCACGAACAAAAGATCTTGGTCTCCGTCGCCAACTGAGCATGGATCTCCATGCCGATAACTGCTTCCCAACCTGGTTTCATAAATTAATGTCGCGTCCGTGTCAGCGGCGTCGGCCGTCCTGTCGGTAGCGTCGGCGTGAGCCGATGCGAAATTGTCGCCAGCGGCGGCGTAAGCCGATGCGAAATTGTCAGTAGCGTCGGCGTAAGCCGATGCGAAATTGTCGCCAGCGTCGGAGTAATCCAATTATATCAATCAAACTCAGGCAGCGGTCCGCCCTGACCATTGACCACATAATCCGCTGCCCGCTCCACACTCTGTGCGTTCCACAACAGGCGCTTACTTCCCCTTCGCGACCACGGACTCTGTTCCTTTTCCCATAACCCGCTCTCCCTTAATCGTCTAGTCGAATATGATTTTAGACTATTAAGGATCGTGCTGGCTCCTGTACTTACCGCCGAGACGAGTACATGAACATGATTCGTCCTAACATTCAACGCGATCAGTCGCCATCCCTTATATTCGCATACCTCACGTATCGTCTTAATGACAGAGCGACGTTGTCGTGCGGTTAACTTTACTGGAGGCATCTTTAACTCGTCTGCGTTAAAGCACTCAAATTCTTCGCTCGGACGCATATACGGCGAACCAAATGCATTGTTATTTCGGTCGATCGCACCTCTCTCATCGCCATGAAGCCACGTCCCATAACATCGGAATGTTAATAGATATGCTAGAGGTTCGTCCGTATCATTCCACATTGCTGTGCCCTACACATCGACGCATCTGCTCACGCAGACGCTACTGACCTAATGTCGCGGGACCCACACTGGCCGCGGCTTTGTCGCTGGCCCGGTAGGCCAAAATTGTCCGCCGGCAAAATAGCCCGGCTGCTGATACCCGACCCGTCCGATCGGACGCGGCCGCCACCAACCGTTGTAGTATCCGCCAAAATAAGACTGTGAAGAATACTCAACCGTATTCTGTTGCTGTACCGCTCTCAACAACGCAGCACTATATTGAGCATTTGCTGCATTCTGAGCGTCGATCCGTTCGCGTTCAAGTCGCTCATTACGAAGCCTCGCCGACAGCTCGACCGTTTGTTTTACCGACTCAGCATCACGCGCTGCGCGTTCCTCAGGCGACGGAAAACCGAGCTTGGCGTAATTATTACGCAGCTCAGCCTCGGCCTTGACCCTTTCCTGTTTGTATTTTGAGAGGTCGTCGTTGGTGACCGTCTTGCTCTGGGCAAACGCCGCACCTGTCGCCGCGATAATAATGAAAACCAAAAACAAAATGCGGATCTTCATATCTTTATCCCCCGATACAAAGATTTTAATCCATTTGGCTATGAAATGTCAGTAGCGTCGGCGTGAGCCGATGCGTAGAGAACTCCGCATCGGCTCACACCGACGCTACCGACAGGTCCGTTCTCAGAATCCGAACGTCAGACCAGCCCTTGCCGTTGCTTTAGCAGTCCGAAATCCGTTCTCGTAATACTCCTGATTAAAGACATTCTCGACCGTACCGTACAACCGCAAAGTCTTGTCGCCCTTTATATTAAACGTATATCCGCCCGTCAGGTCGCCCTTGCGGTTGCCCTGAAAACGGTAAATACGCGTCGTAAAATTCGTGCTGCTGTATATCGGGGCCAGGTATGTCGATGTCGCCAGGAAATCGAAATTCACCCAAAAACGCTTAAATCGCTGGGTCGCGACAAACGTAAATTGGTGATCCGGCACACCAAGCGTATTGAGAATACCGCTGCCCGTTAACTGCGGAACGAGTTGCACACTGCGGGTAAAGGTGTACGACGCAAACAGATCGGTCGTATCGGTCGCCCTCGCTTTGACGCTAAATTCCCCGCCGCGTGAAGTGCCGCCTTTCTGATTCACATACCCGCCGAACGGCCTCGGGGTCGGAGGCGTCGTGCCGATGCTCGGGACGGTGTTGCCGTAACCGATGATGTCCGTCAACCGCGTCCAAAAATAAGTACCTGAAACGCGTACGCGGTCGTTTACAAGGTTTTGCTCGACTCCGGCGTCAAACGCGATCGTCTTTTCGGGCTTTAAGAACGGATCGCCGATCGCGACAAACGCATTTGACGGAAACGTGTTAAAAAACGAACCAAACCGCTCATACAACGACGGCACGCGATAGCCGTTGCCGACATGTGCACGAAACTTGGTCCCGCTACTTCTGACAAAATACGACGCCGCACCATCAAACGTATAAGCATTTGGCGGACTTGTTAGCGTCAAATTGTTGAACGGAGCATTGGTCAGGCTAAAGCCCGGAGCTTTCAACTTGAATTGTTGAAAGCGCATCCCGCCTGCCAATTGCAGATCGCCGCCCAGCAGGCTCACGAGGTTTTGAACATAGAAAGTATTGCTCCTCTGTCCTGCACTCGTGAAAAAGTTCTGCGTACCAGACGGTGTCTTACCGTCGTTAAAATACTTTTCGTTTTCAAACTCATACCCGGCGGTCAGCGTATTTTCCCTGACCGGAGTCCAGCTAAAATGGACGTTCCCGGTATGCACGGTGCCCTCAAACAGGCTTGTCGATGCACTCTGAAAACCCGCGCCGAGCGGTCCGTTGTTGTTGATTCGTTTTGTAGTTAGCCCTTGATAATAACCGCTGATCACAAATTTGTCGTTAACGATCTGATTGACGACGATCTGCCCGTTAAAGAACCTCGAATCTTGCCGGCGGTCAGGGTCGTTTGCGTCAAATGTAAAATTCACGCCCTGTTGCGCGTTGATGATCGTCGAGTTTGTCGCCGGCAGCGTACCAAGCGTATCGGGGTCGGTATTGAGCCGCACATCCGCATCCGAGAAAAATATCCGCCCCGAAATACTCGTCTTGCTGGTCGGAGCAAAATCGAGCCGCGTCTGCAAATTTGTGTTGTTCGCCCGGTCGTCGCCGTCGATGCCCTTTGTATAGGTCGTCTGCGAAGCGCCCGCGGTGATGCCAAATTTACCGTTTACCGTACCGTGTGCGATCGTGCCGCGAAAACGCCGCAGCCCAAGCCCGCCAAACGCTCCGCCGATCTGTCCGTGCGTGCCGGATTTTGCCTCCGGCGTCTGAAAATCGATCGTCCCGCCGATCGCATTCGTTCCATAAAGCGACGAACCCGACCCGCGAAGCACCTCGACTTTGCTAACGCTCGTCAGCGTAAAATCACTCAAAAACGCCGTCGCATCGCCGGTAATACCTGTCACGTCACGAAACCGTATGCCGTCAAGCAGCACCGCCGTATCCCAATTGCGCAAACCCCGTGTCTTGATCGTCGCAAGCTTCCCAAAGCCGCCCGATTGAGCAACCCGAAACCCCGGTATCGTCCGCAACGATTCGATCAAAGAAAAATCCGCCCGGTCCCGCATCTCCTGCCCCGAGATCGTATCGACAGTCTTCGAAACCTGCTCGATCGCCTGGCTTTCACCGGCCGCTACACTAACGACTTCACTGATTCCGGGGAGATCGATATCCAACGTACTCCCTCGATTTGAATCCACACGCACCGCAGTCGTCGTTCCGACATAAAACTGAACGTTGCCCTTTTTAACGCTTAGACTATATTCTCCGGAAGATGCAACGATGATGTTGTATTCACCCCGAAGATCAGTCGTGTCCGAATACTCGGTACCATCCTTTGACGTCGCCGATACTGTAACACCCTTAACCGGCATCCCAAACGAAGTGACTTTTCCCTTGATCGTTGCTTGTTGGCTAAACGCCACATTCGTCAAAGATAATATGCATACCAGTAAAACTACGATTTTCATTTTTTCTCCTCTTCTGCCCATCGCAGAATGGTTCAAATCCCCGACGAACGAGCAAAGTTCCTGGCTGAGCAAATTCTTCAACACATTTTGCATTTTGCATTCTGCATTTTGCATTGAAGCGTTTCGCTTCACAGTTGCGTGGGCAGCGTTGGCTTTGCACCAAACTTCCCTTGCATCGTCTATCAACAAAGTCAGTAGCGTCGGCGTAAGCCGATGCGTATTTACGCAACTGCTCACGCAGTCGCTACCGACAAACCTTACTTCTTAAAACACGCTCGTCACACGAACGCTACCACTCGCCGGATTTTCATCTAGCAAAACATCCACGCCAAAAACATCCTTGATATTCTCAGCCGTCAAAACATCAATCGGCGTGCCTTTCGCGGCAATTCGCCCGTCTTTTAACAAAATGATCTCGTCCGCAAACTCCGCCGCAAGATTAAGATCATGCGTGATGACCACCGCCGAAGCCTTACAAGAGCGACACCGCTCACGCACCAGCCGAAACATCATCGCCTGATGAGCAAGATCGAGATTCGCCGTCGGCTCATCGAGCAGCAGTATCTTCGCCCCTGTCGCCAAAGCCCTCGCCAGCACAACTCTTTGCCGCTCGCCGCCGGATAAATGGTTCATCAACCTTGTCTCGTACCCGCTCAGATCGCAATCGGTCAAGGCCCGCTCCGCAAACTCAACATCCGCCACGGTTTCCCACCCAAAAGCATTCCCATGAACAAACCTTCCCGACAACACAAACTCCAACACCGTCACCGGAAATCGCGTCTCATTTTCCTGAGCGACAACAGCGATATGCCGTGCGATCTCACGCCGCGAGATCTTCGTCAAACTCTCGCCATCCAACGCAATATCACCGCCCGTCAATGGCAAGGTCGCATTCAACGCCTTAATAAGCGTCGTCTTACCAGCACCATTCGCCCCCAGCAGCACAATGGTCTCGCCATCGCGCAGCTCAAACGACAAGCCGCCCAAAACCGCCCGCTCACCGTAACCAACAGATATGTCCTTAACCTCAAGCATTAGTTTTTGCCACGAATGAACACGAATATCACGAATAAAGAACTCCGATTCGTGACATTCGTGTTCATTCGTGGCTAATTCCTTCTTAATAGGTAAATAAACAACGGAGCCCCAATAAGTGCCGTAACTGCCCCGACCGGCAATTCCCTCGGAGCGATCGCCGTCCGTGCGATCGTATCTGCAAACACCACAAATATCGCCCCCGCTACCGCCGAAAACGGCACCACCAACCGGTTGTCGCTGCCCACCGTCAGCCGCACCAGATGCGGCACGATCAATCCGACATAACCGACTGAACCGCTCGCCGCCACCGCCGCTCCGACCACAAGGCTCGACGCCCCAAAAACAAGCACCCGCACACGCCCGACCTCAACTCCAAAATCGAATGCATCACGCTCGCCGACCATCATCAGATTCAGAGCCCTCGCCTGTGACATCAAAATGATCGTGCCGATAATGACCGCCCCAAGACTCAAATAAACACCATTGACCGTCGCCTGTGACAAATCCCCAAGCAGCCAGAATGTAAAACTCCGCAGCTTTGCGGCGTCAAGCAGCGTCGTCAGCATCACGATCACCGAAGACAAAAACGTCGTCACGATCACCCCCGACAGCACCAACCGTTCGACATTCATCCCGGCCCGGCTTTTCGCCATACGGTAAACTGCGACCGTCGCGAGTCCCGCTCCGGCAAACGCCAGCAACGGCCGCGTGATCTCAAGGCTCTGAAAAAAAACAAACGCGAGCATCGTCCCCAACGCCGCTCCGTTCGAAACGCCCAGTAAATACGGCTCCGCCAGCGGATTCCTCAATAGCGACTGCAACCCCGCACCCGCCACCGCCAAACTCGCCCCGACACAAGCCCCCAACAATATCCGCGGCAGCCTGATGTCATACAATATCGAACGCTGCTGCTCCGACAGATCAAACAAAGGCAACCGCTCCGCCCCAAGCATCACCGCACCGATCAGAACCAGGCTCAACAAAACCAGAAGAACAACGCCAAGCTTTATCGCCCGCCCTATTCCGTTTTCCACTTTCCGTTTTCCGTTTTCAGTTTTCAGCGAAATTTCTCCGGATGCAGATCCTTCGCGATCTGCTCGAGCGCATCCACCAGCCTCGGCCCCGGCCGCGACAGCAGATCGGCGTTCACCTTATATATACGTCCATTTTTCACCGCCGGTGAATTCTTAAAAGCATCGTTCGGCTCTTTGTTATCGTCCGATTCCGAGAGGATAATCACTTCCGGATTCAACGCCGACGCCGTTTCTTTGCTTAATTTAGGGTAAGCAGACTCAACGTCTTTCGTGACCGATTCGGCCCCCGCCTTTTCAAGTATCGTTGTCAAGAACGATTGTTTACCTACGGTAAATAAAGGCTCTCGCGAGATCTGGACGAATACCCGCACCTTTTTCTCACTCTCGACCTTGCTCCAAATATCACCGATCCGACGTTTAAGATCCGGCACTAGCTGGCCCGCCTTTTCCGTCGTTCCAAGTATGTCGCCGAGCTTTTGCAGATTGTCGAGCACGCCATCAAGCGAATTGGGATTCGTCACATAAACCGCGATCCCGTTCGCCTCGAGCGTCTTCATAAACGCCTCGATCTGCGACGCTGTTGAGACAAACACAACGTCCGGCTTGAGCGCGATGATCGACTCCATATTAGGCGTCATCGTGTCGCCGATCTTGGCGATCGCTTTGGCCTGCTCGGGGTAATTGCAAAAGGTCGTGACGCCGACCAGCCTGTCGCCCGCACCGACCGCGAAGATATTCTCGGTCAGATTCGGCGCCAACGAAACAACCCGCGTCACCTTTACCGGTATCGTCACCTGCCGCCCAAGGTCATCAGTCACAACCCGCATCGGCACGGCGACCGCAGAGTTCCCAACATTCTTCGCCCCGCCGCACGCAGCCAAAAACAGCCCCGCGATCATCAACACGATCAATTTCTTATTATTCATCACTGTGCATTGTGCATTTTCCATTAGAAAAACGCCCCGTCTTCCGCGCGTCGAATATCGACCGGAAAACAGGGCGTTTTGTTATTGCACCGTGCTTGCCTGCGATGTTTTGACGCGAAACATCTTCACTGGCTTTGTATCCGAGGCAGGCGGCCCGACTTTAACGGTGACGCGATCGTGCGGGAATCTCACCCGGCTTACCCTTGGTCCTCAAATGCTTTTCTTAACACCAAACAACTAACCTTTAATTGTCCGCCCCAACCACCCCAAAGTCAATTCAGCTAAACTCCCCTCCTTACGAAGGAGGGGTGGCGGCTCCCGCCTTCAGGCGGCCCCCCCGTTTCACACTTGCAACACTTGACAATCCTTGCAACATACGCTACATATAATAAAACACACGTTTCCTATGAGCGAAGATCTCCACGACAACTTTGACGATGCGGACGACGAAGACCTCGACCTCGACCGCTACGACTCCGCCGCCGGCTGGGACGGCAGCGACGCCGATGAGAGCAACACAAAATCCACAGACGCCGCAACCAAAGACCGTTACGCCCACCACCGGCATCTCCCGCACGAAAGCATGTTCGACATCCATCCCGCGAACGCCGTGATGCGGACCGAGCCGCCGGCGGATCTCGTCCCGGGCCTCTGGCGAACGGGCGAGCTTGCCCTGCTGATCGGCGAACCCGGCATCGGCAAAAGCCTCCTCGCCGTCCAGATCGCCGAATCGATCGCGCGTGGCCGCCACGCGGTCGTTCCTCAACTCCCCGACTCCTCCACTCCTCGACTCCCGACTCAGTCGGTCTTGCTCCTCGATCTCGACCAAACGGACGCGCAGTTTGCCGAACGCTACACGTGCCCGTCGCCGATCCCCGGCAAGCTGCCGGTCCGCTACCGTTTTTCGCCAAAGCTCATCCGCCCGTCCTATCGCGATTTTGACTTCATTCCCGACGAGTTCAACGGCAGCCTCAACAAATTCTTCGACGCCTCGATCGACCAGGCGATCGGCGCATCCGGCGCCAAGGTCATCATCATCGACAACCTCGCCGCCCTCACGCCCTACGCCCGCAACAATTCGGCCCACATCCGCATGCTCAATTCGCTAAAACTAACCGCCACCACCCGCAACCTCTCCATCCTCGTCATCCACAGCTCCCCTCCCGCCCGACGAGCCGGTCGTCCCAAAAGCTCCCCTCCTTATTTAGGAGGGGTGGCCGCAGGCCGGGGTGGTAGCTCCGCAGCATCCGCAATCCTTCCACTCTCAACTTTCAACTCTCAACTGTCCGCAATAGCGGACTCCGTGATGTCCCTATGCCCCACCACCTTCGGCCCCGAATACCGCTACATCAACCTCCTCAAATCCAAATACTTCCCTCCTTGTCTAGGAGGGATGGCCGAAGGCCGGGGTGGTAGTTCCGTCGTCGGAGTGTCGGCAGCCTTGCCGACACATGCCGCCGCCGGCGTAGATCCTGACGTACTAGTTTTCCAACTAGGCCGCGTCTCGTCTCCCGCTAGCTCCCCACCTTGTGTAGGAGGGGTGCCCGCAGGGCGGGGTGGTAGTTCTTCCTCTGACTCGTCACTTGTCACTCGTCCCTCGTCACTAGAAATGGCCGCGCCATTTCTTGGCTTCGAATACCTCGGCCCTGCATCCGAATCCGACCTCACCCGCGACTACGCCGCCGAGCAACGCGCCGCCGAAGCCCAAGAACGCTCCCGGATCAGAAAGCTCCAGCGAAGCTCAAAAGAAATACTTGTTGAAGGGATTCTCGATGGCAGTTACGCGAGATACCTCAAATCGTAACTTAGTTGTATAATCCGTTAATGCCGCTCCGACGCATCTCATCCTTGTGGACGTATTTTCACAAAATCGTTTTACCAGCGATCTTTGTTATTGGTTTTTTCAATACCTTATTATTGTGGGAACGTCCGAAATATCAGCCGAATAATTTTCCGCCCGATGCGTTTTTTTATGTGATGCCCGTGTTCTTTATAATATTTACGCTTTGGTTCGGTCGTGGCTTAAAAATAGTATCGATAGATGAGATGAATCGGTGTCTACGTGTTTCTAAGGTCTTAAACTCCCGCAAAGAAGTATCGATCCCTTTTTCGGAAATAGACGATGTCAGCGAATCAATATTTTCCGATCCGCGCCGGATCACCATCAAACTTCGCAACCCCACGGAGTTTGGTCAAAAGATCGCTTTCCTCGGAACCTACCGTTTCGGCGGAATTTTTGCCGGCCCTCATCCGATCGTTGCCGAGCTCCAGGCCCTCGCCGCTCAAGCGTAGATCGCTCACAAGCGCGAATTCCACCGCCCATAAGAGATCCTAGTCGACGGGGTGCTAGATGGAAGCTAAGCGAGATATGTAAAAGGCGAATAACAAAACTATTTTTTAGTGTTGGCCCACCTATGCAACGTTATGGCATACAGTAGATGTGTGTTATAATATTAAATAGTAGTGATTCTAATAAAGCAGAGGCCATCGTGAATCACCCGTGGAGTCGCAAGGTTTACTGCTAGTTTCCCAGCTAAATCTTTCACCCATACTTGAAGTCGCCGCTAAAAAGCGGACGGCTCACAATAAATTATATATATATATGAGAGTTCTCAGTACAGACGGGGGAGGTTATATTGGCTTGGCTACAGCCGCGTTCATCGCTGAGACTGAACGACATTTTGGCAAGTCCTTCCATCAATCGTTTGATCTCTTCTGTGGAACTAGTACCGGTGCTATTATCGCTCTTGCCCTTGCTTCCGGCTTATCGGGAAAAGAAATCGTAGGACTGTATGAAAACTTGGGCACTCAAGTATTTGCTAACCCACGAAGGTGGAGCAGAGCAACCCGTTACCTGAAATTTCCTTTTTGGCCGTTGTATTCTAATCAGCCGTTGCGGAGGGCCGTGGAAACAGCTTTCGGCGATCGAACGCTCGGTGACCTACAATCGAGTGGAAAGAATGTCCTGATAACTTCTTTTTCGATTACGAAGGGACGTCCTCGAATTTTTAAGACAGACCACGATCCAAGTCTTAGCCTCGACAATAAGAGACGGCTTTCAGACATAGCACTGGCCAGTTCCGCAGCCCCATATTATTTTCGACCCGTGGACCTAGAATGTCCCGTTACAAATCAGGTGGAGACGTTTTGTGACGGTGGCGTGTTCGCAAATCATCCGGCCCTACTTGGATTGGCTGAAGCGGTATCGCATTTGGGAGCAACCCCGAAGGAGGTATCGATTCTTTCTCTTTCAACACCCAGACAAGACCTCAGTCGGGCTGAGACTGTGACAAAACCGTGGGATAAGCGCCTACTGAGCCGTGGAATTATGTTTTGGGGTACGCGGCTTTTTAGCGTGATGATTGACGGCACGTCGGAAATTTCCCATGAAACCTTACGACGGCTTGTCGATTGGGATCGAGCAGACTCTAAATATTGTCGAATTGATTTTCCAAGTGCTCCGGGACTTGGAATGGATATCGTAAACGACCGCACTACACAAACGCTCAAAAGAGTCGGCTTTGATAAAGCGGCCGACGGAAAAATCAAAAGTCAACTAAATCAGTTTTTCATCTAAATACTATGGCTACATTGCACCAACAATACATCGATTTCAATTCAAAAATTCGTTTAACGGATACTCGTTTCAGCAGTCTCAAAACCAGCCGAAAGGACTTACGAAAGAAGATTAGAAAGTGGTTTCGGGAAAATAAACCAGATGAACTAAAACCCAAGTTTGGCGGTCAGGGATCCACTGAAATGGATACAACGGTAAATCCGATTCCGGTAACCGACGCTGCTGGCAAAGAACTCCTAAAATACGATCTAGACGACGGCGTATATTTCTTAGAGAAAGATGGTGAAGATAATCGCCAAACCGTCGAAACGTGGCGAGATTGGCTTTATTCATCTGTCGATGGTCATACCGCCACGCCGCCGCTTCGTCATAAAGCCTGCATTCGAGTTATCTTCTCAGATGGACACCATATTGATCTGCCTCTCTATTACAAGAATGGAGAAATAATCGAACTCGCTCACAAGGATGACGGTTGGCTAGAAAGCGATCCAAAGGCCTTTTATGACTGGTTCAACGATGAGAGTAAAGGCAAACCCCAACTAAAGCGGATCGTGAGATTTCTAAAAGCCTGGAAGAATTTTCAGGAGAACGAGAACGCCAATACTTTTGTAGCAAGCGGGTTTTCGCTTTCGATTCTCGCCGTGAATAACTACAAGGCTGACGACAACGACGATATGGCCTTCCAAAAAACTATAACTGCGATTCGAGATGAGCTTAAGCGTGACTTCAAATGTTTACGACCAACCACGCCAGCGGGTGAGGATGTGTTTGATAGCTACACCAACGACATGAAAGACAAGTTTTTGGCGCGACTCGATGAGTTGGCTCAGGCTTGCGACGACGCTCAAGAGGAAATGAATCAGCGGAAAGCGAGCGAGTTTCTCCGAGCCCAGTTTGGCCAGAGATTTCCGTTGGGGGCAGACGAGGACGAGACACAGAAATCGAATCGCTTGGCCTCGGCTATGGGAGCAGCCACTATTAGGCCCATTCCGTACTCCAGATGATGTCAGAAATCAAAGATGTTTTAGACAAGTACCCAAGCTTGACCTTCGACGAGGCCTCTAAATTTTTTAGAGGTTTCGTTGATATTGGCGCAGGCGATGTCTATCACGTTCAAATTAATGTTCGAAAGTTTCCAAAATATTTTCCTAGTGTTTACGAATTACACGAGAGAATTCCCCGGACAAATGACCGCCACTGCAATTTACCAGACGGCTCCCTCTGTTTCACCACAGAACCTAAAGAGCTGATCCTTTTAAGAACGAAGATACACACACTTATCGATTTCTTTGATGAAATTCTTGTGCCATATTTGCAAAATAACTCCTACTTCGAGATTCACAAAGAATATCGATATGGAGCTTTCGCTCATGGACGAGCCGCTTCAACCTATCAGACATACCAGGAGCTTCTCGATATTGGCGATCCAGCGACGTTAATAGACGTGCTAAAACAGCTGACCTCGGGATTCAAGTTTGCTGCTAACGAATTGTGCTACTGCGGAAGTGGGCGGAAGCTCAAAAAATGTTCGGGACACTCGGAACTATATAGGCGGATAAAATATTTGTCCCAAGAAGACCTGCGTAAGGCACTATTGGTTATCGAGGAACACCTCGTCGCCTCATCGTCCTCTACGGCCTTGTCAGCAACTACAACGACAGCGTAATCTCCAGAGCTGACCCGCCTTAGCTGAGTTCCCAAACACCTCGTGGAGATTTCTTCTTTATCTTTCCGTCGCGTCGCAAGAAAAAAGCCGCCCAACGCAATTCGTACTGCCATTCGTAAAGAAGGTCTTTGTAATCGCGTATATCCGGTTCATGCTTTTCCCAGACGGCACGTGCAACCTCAATCATCGTACCTTTACCGTCTAATCTATCCAAGGCTTCGATAACCCACTCTGTCATCATGTGTCTTGCTTTAGCCATAAGTGCTGAAATATTAACATAAAAAAGCCTCGCCAATTATTTGGCGAGGCTTTTTTCTCTTCCCTTAGTCCAAGAGACTCATTAGTTCAATGAGGTCTGATCCTCCAGCTTTTCTAATCGGCGTATCGTGACTTTTCAGGTCCGCCACAACTTGAAGCAATAGAGTAATTTGAACGCCGTTACGAATCAGTGCATCTGACTCCTCCGGCTCATGGCAGAGTTTGTGATAGACGAGTTCTCGTGACCAGGGTCCGCCCGCTATGTCGTGAAACAAAGCTTGCTTTGGCTGATTATTGAATTTTTTCGTAACCCATGCCCTCGTAGCTAAATCCAGCTCGGTGGCAGAAAGCCGTCGAGCGTTGCCAGTTACTAAATAGCCTATGGGATTGCTCGACGCTTGCACTTCTACATGTCTTCGTTCGATATTTCCGTCGCTATGTATCTTAACAGCCAGCAAATCCACCTCGCCATTACCCACACGAATCCCACGAATCGTAAAATATCCGTTACGGTTGAGCCACTCCTGAACTACAATCTCAGCCATTATTGACATGAATGCGATTATAGAACAAAAAAAGCCTCGCTGATCACTCGGCGAGGCTTTCTTTTATTAACTAACGAAATGCTTATTCAGCGATCGCCATTTCTTTTGGCTCTTCTTTCTTTTCACGCTTCAAGCCGCCGATCTGGACCATTGGCTCGGAGGTGATCTGGTTTTTTTCCATGACCATTTGCTGGTAGAGCTTACGCATCATCTGCATTTCTTCGGCAGCGGTCTTGGGGCCTTCCATATCCGGTTTGTTAGGACGGGCGAGGTCGGTCTCGTTTAGGTTGAGGTTGTGCGTCTTGTCACCAAGCTCGACTTCTTTACCACGGGCAAACACTTCGTGACGGCCGTGGTCTTTGTACCACTGAGCTACGGTCGCGTTTTGGTGCATGTGCTCGATGATGTTACGCCAGCCGATGCCTGTGTTGTACGCACAGAACGAAATTTCGCCCTCTTGCGTGCCGTACGGGATGATGCACATCTCGGTGCGGCGGAAATCGTAGTTGAACAGATCCTGGAACCACATACCTGCAATAAAGAGGAAGTTCCAAGGGTCCTTACGGCGTTTCTCGATGTCTTCGAGGGTACGGTCCGGGCCGACCTTACCGTAGTCTTTGCCCGACAGGCCAAACGACTTGTCAAACTTTGCGAGGATGCCGCCCAGCGTCAGGCTGTTCGGTGCACCGTACGGATTGTAGTTTTTCAGCAATGCGAGGCCCATCATGATATTCGAAAACCACTTGCCGCGGTTTGTATCGGTGATGTGCTGCATGTCGGTGACCAGGCCTTGGATATTAAGGAACTGCGGCACCGGTGCCATTTCTTTTGTTTCTTTGTTGACCATCACGGCCGTGCCGACACCGCAATTTGGGTGGCAGCCGCACGAAACTTGTCCCCAATCATTTTCAGGCCCGTGGACGACGTCCGCGAAATCCGCGAATGCACCCATAAGCGAGAGCGGGAACCAATCACGCGTCGGTTCGGTGATGCCGACCTGATCCTGCACGTCGTGTGCGAGGTGAGCCAGCGTGTAACGCTGCTGCAGACGGCGGGCTTCGGTAATGTGCTCGTCGCGGCCCGTGAA
>DEQS01000040.1:15562-42397 GCA_002360555.1 Chloracidobacterium sp. UBA3360 | reverse complement strand
ACCTGATCGTTGTTGACGCCGTTAACCAGCGTTGTCACAAGGATGATGTCAACGCCGGCTTCGTGCAGGTTGTTGATCGCACGGAGTTTGACGTCAAACAGGTTGCCGATCTGGCGGTGCGAGTTAGCGTCGTTGCCGATACCGTCAAACTGCAGATAGACAAAGCGAAGACCGGCTTCGGCTGCTTCGCGGCAAAATTCTTTTGATTTGGCGAACTCAATGCCGTTGGTCGCGGCCTGCACCGAGTTGTAACCCACTTTACGTGCATAGCGGACAGCGTCGAGGAAGTATGGGCTGAGCGTCGGCTCACCACCCGAATACTGCACCGACATCTGGCGACGCGGCTTGATCTGGATGGCATTGTCGAGGATCTCTTCGACGTCTTCCATCGAGAGCTCGTGGACAAAGCCGACCTGGTTCGCGTCCATAAAGCACGGATCGCACATCATGTTGCAGCGGTTTGTCAGATCGACCGTCAAAACCGCTCCGCGGCCGTACTTGATCGTCGACGTGCCGTGGTTGTGCAGCTTTTCGTCGTTGTGCGATTCCATATCGCGGCCCGGGAAAAGCGATTCGATATGCTGGAGAAACTTAGAGTCGATCGCCATCATGTCTTCGATCTTGCCGTGCTGCGGACAATCTTTGATCATCCACACCTGGCCGTCACGTTCGATGATCTGCGCCTTGATCTCGCCGACATTGTCATTGACGAGTGTCGATACATCACGCTCGCCCGACAAGATCTGCTCGCGGGCCTCGATCACGCACTGCGGACAGAGCGAATCGGTCGTACGCGGAAAGCCAAGCGTCGGCTTGGTCTTTTGCCATGATTTCAGAATTGGTTTGTCAGCCCATTTCGGGATGAACGATGCGTTAGGCTTAAACTGGTTGACGCTGCGAACGACATTGAAAGCGCCCTTCGCGACGTACGTCAGTCCCTTCTCAAAATGCTTAATAGGTCTCATGTTGTTTCGATTTCTCCAATGAATGCTTTTGCAAAGGCCGTCGAACCCGAATTTACACGATAACCACGGCCGCAGTATTACGCATCTATATAGGCAATAGGCGTGCCATTGACGTCTGTATTAGCACAACGTGATAAGCCGTGTGTTTACAGCGATTTAAACAGACACGATGGTGGCTATTTTCATTTAGCGCTGTGCGCCTTTTCGACACACACGCATTACCCACATACTCAGTGTTCCCTATTGATACATAATTCCTGCGACGTGGGCGATTTCGTCCTGATGACAGAACAAGCCAAACTAATGGATCGGCAAGGCGCTTAGAAGTGCGCGCTTAATATTTGAGATCAAATGCTATAATTCATAAGCGCTACAGTTAGATAACACATTAATCAATACTATCTAATTGTTGTAAACACTGCGTTTATTTTACTCAAAAAAATATTGCTTTTTCGCTTTACATCCGTTAAACAGATGTGCTATGCTTCCAACCACTTCAAGGGAAATTGGGTTGAAAACATAGTTAAGACGATTTTTCCGAGAGGTAATCGACGACATTGCTATTAAATGACTATCCGCTTTGGAACATCAGGCTGGCGGGCGATCATCGCCGAGGACTTTACGTTTGAGAACGTTCGGCTTGTAGCGGAATCGATCTGTGGATATTTGAAAGATAAGAGTGCGGTCGCCGGGCAGACGTTGATCGTCGGTCATGACTCGCGGTTCATGGGTGAGACGTTCACCAATGTCGCTGCGGAAATCGCGTCGCGAAAAGGTTTTACGGTGCTGAGATGCACTGATCCAACACCGACGCCGGTGATCAGTCACGCGATTCGCTCACAAACGGCGGCGGGCGGCATTAACTTTACGGCGTCGCACAATCCGCCGGAGTATCAAGGCATTAAGTTTTCGACGGCTGACGGAGCCCCGGCACTGCCCGAGATTACAAAGCAGATAGAGCATCGCATCGCGAACAAAATGTCGGGCCACGATGCACCCGGCGGTGAGATAAAAGATTTTGACCCGCGTCCCGCTTATCTGGACGATTTGAAAACTAAGATACGTTTCGACGTGATCGCGGGGGCAAAGGGTCGGTACGCATACGATCCGTTGTGGGGGACAGGCCGCGGATATTTGAACAGGATCCTGCTGGATCACGGGCTTGAGGTCGAGACGCTGCACGACTGGCGTGATGTGACTTTTGGCGGGCAGCCGCCGGAGCCGGGCGAAGAGCACATCCCGGATCTGAAAAAGCTGGTAGTCGAAAAGGGTCTGACAATGGGGCTCGCGACTGACGGAGACGGCGACAGGTTTGGGATCATTGACAGCAACGGCGAATTTATTACGCCGAACAGGCTGATCGCGGTATTGACAGATTATTTGTACGAATCACGCGGCTGGACCAACGGGGTGGCACGCAGCGTGGCGACGTCGCACCAAGTTGACAGAGTCGCAGCGACACGAGGGATAAAGCTTTTTGAAACGCCGGTCGGTTTTAAGTTCATCGGCGAATTGATAAATAACGACGAGATCATCCTTGGCGGCGAAGAGTCCGCCGGACTCTCGATACGCGGGCACTTTCCCGAAAAAGACGGCATCTTAGCCTGTCTTTTGGCAGCCGAAGCGGTTGCCGCTCGCGGGATGAGTTTGACAGAGCAGCTTGCAGCCCTTTTCGCAAGGGATGGCAAGCTCGAATCGGGCCGCATCGGCGTCAAATTGACACCTGATGTCGCGGCAAAGTTGAAAGAAAAGCTGGCACAGGAACCGACGGAGATCGGCGGCCGGCGAATTGAAAGTATCAACCGCATGGACGGCGTCAAGTTCCTTTTCGGAAACGACGCATGGATGCTGATGAGGCCGTCGGGCACCGAGCCGATGGTCAGGATTTACGCAGAGAGCGAAAGCTCTCAGGATCTGGAGGAGTTACTTGAGCAAGGCCGCAGATATCTATTGGGGTGACGCAAATACGGGGGCGACAACGTCTCGCCGTGCCGCGATCACACGCAAACGCCGCACACCTGCGGCCGCTGCGACACGCAAACAGACGCCGTGGTGGCTGTCGTTCGCAATCGTCGTCTCGATATTTGTGATGCTCGGTGTTTCGATCAATTTTCGTGCATTTACCGAAATGCAAGAAGAGGCGGGCCAGAATACGAGGCTCGCAGCCCAAATACAGAATCTTATGGACGAAAATCTTGCCCTGCAAGAAGAGATCCATAGCTTGAAGAGCGATCCGAACGTCATTTTGCGTGAGGCAAAGCGTATCGGCATCCCGCTCAAAGGAGAAAAAGTTTCCGTGTCGAAGAACTAAACGAGCGAAGGAGTTGGTTCGTTCGACACATTGCCCTACCCATTAACAATCCGCCTTTTGCCTACAACCTTCGCGAGGCCTACAGTTAATCCAATCTGATCAATATGCGGCTCTGAGTTCCCGAAACTCAGAGCCGCACTTCTTTGTTAGTGGTCAGTTGTCAGTTGTCGGTTGTCAGTAGCAGAATCACGTCTCGTCTCCTGTCTCTCGACTCTTGTCTCTTGTCTCTTGTCTCTCGTCTAGTCCGCTGCGGACCGTCGCCGTCTGCGGCGTGTTTCTCGTCCTCCGCCAAAGTACGCGAGCAACATGACGATCAGGTGGGCGGCGAACCAGATGTTGTCGTAGCCCATGTTTTGGTAGATGTAGATCAGGATCAGGATACGCGGAGAAAATATGCCGAGCAAGATGTCGGCCCATTGCGGGACGGAGTTTGCCGGGAACGCCGCCGGAAACATCACGAGATACACCAGCATCACGAGCCGCGGAAAAAAGAGTGAAAATAGCAGAAAGTAAAAGTCCATTTAAATTATTTAACCACGAAATGCACGAAAAATAGACTGATCAAGATAATTGCACCTATTTAGTTCAAGAGTCTGAACCATTCTACGTCTTCTCGCAACATTCCTTTCAAATGACTGTAGGGAACTACCACATCTACCCCGGAAAAAGCCCCCGGGGCGATCTGGTACTCCGGAAAGGTTATCCTTACCCCATCACGCGTCAGACTCCAGATACTATAGTTTTTCGCTGTTGGTTTCGTACCCTCCATGAACCAGTCATCTTTGATGTCGAGTTCATCACCAGAGCATCTCGTCAACGCTCCGACGCTATAGGATGCGATCGTCTTTAGATAGTTTGACTTCGGCTTAAATAATTCCGAGAGTTTGGTAATCTGCTTCCCGGTTTTTAGGTCGAAGTTAAAGGCAATTATTCCTGCGTGACAGCTTGCTCCACAAAAAGTAGAAATCAAATGGACACTTACAAATTCCGGCGTCGCAAATGACACGGAGAAAAGATATTCTTCGCCGCCATTAGCCGTAACATCCTTGAGCACGACCTTGAGGACATCAGCGTTAAACTTGCGTTCCTGAGGCGTTCGCGGCCCGGCGATCTGTGGATACTTGAAACTGCCCTTTCGACGCAGTTTCGCACTGACGATCTTAATTCCCTCAGCGCGGAAATCCCGACTGCTGCCTAGGCAATTCACGAACTCAGGGCTCTGTGCTTCAGCATTTTCAGGTGCGGCGAGAAAAAAGACAAACTGCAACATTGTTACGATAAATGTAGTTTTCATAGGACTCCCTTATTAAGGCATTTCAGCGAACTTGAATGTTCTCCCATCAAAATAGAGTGGTATCGTGCCAGCCACGCCGTCTAAGTGTACCCATAATGCACTGCGCCCCTTAAATTTCTTGGTTCCTGCGAAACGGTTGAAGAATCCGCCACAGGCCGAGCAGGCCTCCCATTTGAAGAGAACATTCATCTCGGCATCAAAAACAATCAGTCCTCCGTTCGACGGGATATAATCCTGCCTTGTGGTTCCATTATCATTTAGTGCGGCGAAGGGAATGTCCCCGAAGGAATCACAGCCAACAACAACTACCCCGCGGTTCGGAATTAAGTCATTGCGAACGACAACAGCACACTTGGCAGACGGCGAGATATTTGTTACTGCAGTTGTCTTTCGTTTTTGAGCTTCAACCTCGTTTGGTGCAAATAGAAAAAGTACAACCATTACGGTTGCTAAAGTAAATAGAGTTTTCATTTTGTCTCCCTCAACCACCTGATTTAGCATAAGCGTCACGTATTGAGGGCTTTACTGATGAAAGGACCCTTTGAGCATCTACTTTCGAATAAGGCCCCAACACAACCGCAAATAAACCGCCTCTTAATCCCGAGTAGTTATTTGTATCAATAATTGATGCTTCGTAACCTAAGGTTTTGACATATCGGAGGCGTTGATCTGCCTTGTCGGGCTTAGACTTAGGATAAGATCCGAGTATGACAAACCAATTACCGCTTGATGGTACTGGGGTAACATTACTTTGAATCGAAGTTTCAGCTTTTTTTGCATCCAGCTTTCGGCGTTCGTCCGCCAACCTTTGTCTCTCTCGTTCAAGTTCGTCTTGCTGAGCTTTTAAGTTATTGTTTGTCTCATTTGGTGTGCTCAAACTTTTTAGGACCGCTTGGGAATTATCGTTCTTGCCCACAGACGAAGTATTCGATTCGGACTTTAACAAGAAAACTAATCCGCCGCCTAAAAGAAGAGCAAGGAGACCTATCAACGAATAGGCAAAGACGGGATTCACGCCTTTTGGCTGAGATGCCGCAGTCGCATGGAATCCCTGCGACGTTCTGAGTACTGTCTCTTCGGACGGAGAGTCAAATAAATAAACAAGCGGATTTCCGTCCTCGAGACAAAAATTCAAAGTATCGTCAGGATAGCTAATATTACATTTCGGGCATCGTTTCATTTTAGGGCATTTCAAGTCAATTTTATTGATCGTCGTTGATAATACACCAAAACGCTATCAATGCTTGGCTCAAGAAGTGCTACCGACGCAGATTCACACGCCCGTTCCACTTGCCGCCGTTTCGAGCTGAGCCAACTAGTGACTTGCCGTCAGGCGAAACAGTAAGCTTATAAACGTCAACCATGACGAGGACGTTGTTCGGATCATTCTTTGAGTAACCTGTGAGGTTTATTGTGTGGTTCGTCGGATCCGCCGACCCACGAACAAATTCCGTTGCCGACAAACCGATCTTATCTGTTTTATCCGGCCGAGCGGTTCTGCGCATCGTCCATCTGATCTGGCCTTCTATCTTGTCGCTGCCGGTGTCGGAAAGATTCAGTTCGAAATCGAACAGCGTACCCGATGCTGTGCTCCATTCGCCTTTCCATCTCCCCGTCGGGTTGAATGTTGCGGCAGATTGAGCAGCCAGTGTCTTCGCAGATTTTGATGAATTGTTTGGCGATGGCGATTCGGCCAGCGTTGGTAAAGTGTTCGACTCAACCTGAGTCAAACGCTGACTTTCAATATTCTTATTCGACTCGCCAACTTCCGCGTTCTTCTGTGGTAGGGCGGCTTTGCCGGAAGATGACTCTCTGAAAAATGCGAAAAACCCAAGGACAACCACTAGTCCGCAGAGTACACCAACTAGAGGAAATACCCATTTAGAAGTTTGTGTCGCTACCGATGGAGCAGTCGGGAAAGTAGGATTGGTCGAGCGATTAATAACTTGAGTGGGCACTTCATCGGACATTTGAAAGCCTATTGGGTCAGAGATCAGCAAAGCTCCATCCAGCAAACAATAATTCAACGTCTCGTCGGAATAACCGTGATTGCATTGTGGGCATCGTTTCATTTTACGGTGTATTAAGCCAATTTTATTATCGTCGTTGATAATACACCAAAACAGCGTATTATCAACGACGATTTTTGCCGCTACGGAGTGGGTGGTGGTGTCGTGGTCCATCTTGGTCCGGTCCGGACCAGGTGGACCAAGGTGGACCAAGAATCTCGCAGAGTAGCCGATCAGATGCTAAGCGTCTTTGATGTCTTCAGTTAGATACCGATGGACGGTGGTTTTGCCGAGGCAGAGTTTGTCGGCGATGTCGCGTTCGGTTAGGCCTTCGGCGGCGAGGCGACGGGCTTCGTTGGTTAGTTGTTCGCGGTAGTGGTAGGCGTGGTCGTAGTACGGCATCAGGTGGGCGCGTTCGGAGCCGTGTTCGAGAAAGGTGAACTTTGGGAAATTATGCGGCTTTTCGAGGCGGCAGACGATGACGTTTGACGCGTCGTCCTGACTGCTGCTGTTTCTCAGTTTGATGTGTTTGATATAGCGGATGTCGTGGCCGCGATGGCTCTTGCCGATGGCGATCATAGAATCGGCAAAGTTGGCCAGCGTTTTGTTTCCTGCGAGATCGTTGTCAGTCATCGGGCGGGCGTAGGGGCGGTTTGGTGTATGGGCGATGACCATGATCGAGATGCCGAGATCTTGTTTTAGGCCTTTTAGCCCTTTCATCAGCGTGAGTGCGGCACCGGCGTGGGTGTTGGCGGTCGCGAGCCACGAGATGTTATCGACGATCAGAACTTTCGCTTTATGCTTATCGACCGCTTCGTCGATCGAATGTGCCATAAATGCTCCGTAGCTCTCGAATGCGTCGGGCACTTCTCTATCCCAACCGATCTGCGCACGCATATTGCGTTGGGAAAATTTGTATTTATCGACGCAGAGGCCGTTCTCGTGGCGTGAGTAACGCTCGTTGAATTGGCTTTCCGTTAGCTCGAAGTCGAGGTAGAGGACACGTTTGGGAGTGATGGCATCGGAGAGAACCACCCCGTCGGACGAAGCGTCCGCCACCGCTCGTTCGTTTAACACCGCCGGAGCGGCGGTGTGTGTCGGCAAGGCTGCCAACACTCCGACGCCTCTAGCGATGGATTCGGCTAGTTGGACGGCGAAGATGCTTTTGCCGCAGCCGGTGTCGGCGAAGAGGATCGCGAGTTCGCCCTCTTTCCACATCTCGCCAAAAAGAGGGGCGCTGACCTTTACGGCGCGGTCTTTCATCCAGCCGTTGGCGGGCCGGACCTCGAGTATGTTGGTGTACTCGGTGATGAGCTTCTCGCCTTTCTTGCGGTGCTTGTCACGAAGAGCTTTGAATTCATCCTTTGGCTGCCAGCCGGCGGTGCCATGATATCGATCGGCGTCGTAATGATTAGGAATTATGGCGTCGCCGTAGCGGTCGATATCGTAATCCGGGTCGTCGAGATCTTCGTCTATTTCATTTTCTAGTTCGTCTGTCATAGCAATGTTTGTTTTACAATGTATACCGAATGTTGCAGGGATTGTCAAGTGTTGCATCTATGATACTAATTAGATAGGGGCCTAGCCTCCTAAGATCAAAAGAGGCATCTGACCGGAAGGGCATAGCCTCTTCCGCTCATCTGGCGGCGGAGCCGAAGAAATGAACCACCCCGTCAGACGAAGCGTCTGCCACACCTCGTTCTGGCCGCAGAGCCGTCCAGTGTTGCGGTAGGCCCGCAACCGCGTAAGGAGGGGAGCTAAGAAGAGGACCATCGAATCGAGTCTCCCGTCTCCTGTCTCCTGTCTTCTTACGACTGGCGGATGAGGGCGATGTCGGCGGGGCGGTGGGTTTTGAAATGTTTTAGGAGCAGGCTCGGGGCGAGGCGGGCGGCGAGAGCGATGGCTGAGAGTTTTAGTGAGCGGCGGTGGCGGTTGGCGACGCGGAAAGCTAGGGCGGCTTCGCGGTAGTTGCCGCTGAGGAGGTAGGATTTGCCCTGCTCGACGGCGAGGTCGGCCTCGAGGCCGGCGATGCGGCGGGTTGCGATATCACGCTGCTCTTCGTCAAGCTCGATGGTGTTCATCACGCGGACGAAAGCATCACGCTCGCGTTCGACGCGGCTGATGCTGTCGCCGGAGAGACCGCTGGTTTCGACTCGGTATTTCAGCAGAGGCTTTTGCTGATAGCCGATCTTCGCACCCGCTTTGGCCATTCGCAGCCAAAGGTGAAAATCGTGTGCCCGCACACGCTCGGTCTCAAACATACCGGCTTTGAGGATGAACTCTTTTTTCGCCATCACGCCGGACGTGATGACGTTGCAGCGGAGGTCGAGGATGGCGTTAAAATCGGCCGGGCCGACGGACGGAGCGGTCTCCATGAACGTGCGGCGAAGGGCGGAGTTCATGCCGATGAGCATGGCGTCGCAATAGACCATGTCGAGCCCATTGCGGTTCATGTGGACGTATTGCGAGGCGAGGAAATCCGGCAGCCAGACGTCGTCGCCGTCGAGGAACGCAATGATGTCGCCGCGTGCGTGTTCGATGGCGGTATTGCGGGCAGGGCCGGCTCCCTGATTACGCTGGCGGATGTAGATGATCTCTTCGAGATGGTTGCGGATGGCCCGCTCGAAAGCTTCGGTGTCGGGCGAGCCGTCGTTGACCACGATGATCTCATGCTCACGAAACTTTTGGCCCACGACAGAATCAAGCGTCTCGGCGATCACGTCGGCGTTGTTGTACGCCGGGATGACGACCGAGATCTTCGGCGGCGTGTCAAAGACGTTGCGGCCGATGCGTTTGCTGATGTGCTGTTTTACGGGGCTTTCGGGCATTATCGTGAGCGGATCGGTTCCCAGCGGGCGTAGCGTTCACCGCGGAGAAATTTGTAAAAAGCGACGGCGGAGGCGAGATTGGCGAGTACAAAATAGAGCGGCATTGCGAGCAGGCTAAGCCGATGACCGGCACGTTCCATTATCCACCCGACAAATGCTAACAGGTAAAACATTGCCTGTACGGAGAATATCGCGGCGTAGAAATACGACTCGGTGGCGAGTGCGGCGTTGATGACGAACAGTGCGAAAAGCAAGAACGGTACTGTGTAACGCAGGACTTTGTGCGAGATGAGCTGGACGGCGAAAAAGCCGCTTTTCAGCGGATTGAGCATGTCGCGGTTTCGCCAGAGATCGGTAAAGGTCTGCGATATTACGCGGACGCGCATGCTGAGCTCGTCGTCTGAACGGCTGTTTGTATGTTCGTAACAGACCGCGTCCGGGGCAAAAATGCTGCGGAGCCCGTTGCGGTAAAGATTGGTGCAGATCAGGAAGTCGGAGCAGGCTTCGGCGTACATCGGTTCGTAAGCGGAGCGACGCACCGCGTACAAACAACCCGAAGCACCGATCAGCGAACACGCCGTCGACTCGGCGGTTTTGATGAACGTTTCGTAGTTCCAATAACTCTTGGCACCGCTGCCGACGATCGTGCTCGCGTCATCGACATAAATCAGCCGCCCGGCGACACAGCCGACGGTTTCGTCAGCAAAATGCGGCAAGATGCGGCGGAAAACGTCCGTTGTATAGAGCGTGGTCGCGTCGGAGAAGAGAATGATGTCCCCGGTGGCTTGTTCGACAGCGTTGTTTTGCGTTGTCGTCTTACCGACGCGGCCCTCCTGACGAAAGAGGATAACTCCGCGATCCGCAAAGGCTTTTACTATCTCGTCGGTTCCGTCGGTCGATCCGTCCGAGGCAACGATGATCTCAAGTTTGTCGGCCGGATATTCGACCGAGAGGGTGTTTTCGAGCTTGGCGCGGATGTCGTTTTCTTCGTTAAACGCGGTGATGAGTACGGTGACTTTGGGTTCGATATCGCCGTTTGCGACCGGTTTTGGAAAGATGCGACTTACGAGATGTACGAGCAGCGGATAGCCGACATAGACGTACGCGAGCACGCCGATGCACAACCAAAATGCTATTTGTTCCGCTGTAAATATCATGTTGCCAGTATCGGCTGCTGTCCGGTCATGGGAGCAGTCTCGGCTTCGTCAGCCGGACGCTCGATGTTGTAAATTCGGCGAAATGCCACCGCGTATGCGATCAGGTAATAGATGAACCAATTGTACGCGACGGATGCAAAGAAACTCGATACCCAATAGCCGACGATGCTCGCCTGTAGGCCGATCGAGACGTAATAGAACCAGTCAAACTCGTCGCGGTCAAAATGTTTGCGTTCGATCGCACTGAGTTTGCGAAACGGGCTGATCATAAAGATCATGTAAGCGACGAGGCCCAGGATGCCGAGCTCGGCGGAGACTTGGGTAAAAGCGTTGTGCGATTGCAGGTCACGAATGCCGACGATGGGAAAATTACCGATGCCGATGCCCCAGGGATTTCGTGCCGACACGAGCAGCGAACGCCACAAAAGCTCTTGACGCTGGTTGCTCGAACCGACACTGTCGAGTCCCGGGATAAAGATCGACAGCATTCGCAGGCCGTAGTTGCCCGGTGCGGCAACCATCGCGATACCGCTAACCAGGATCGATGCGATCGCTACGTTTAGTCGGTATTTGCGGCCGACCTTAAAAGCAAAAAAGACCATGCAGGCAACTAGACCGAGAAAACCGCCGCGTGAAAACGTGACCATGTTTGCCCCAATTAGCAAGGCTCCCATGCCGAGATAGATAAGCCGCATGACCTTGCTCTTGGCCGCGATCCCCATGGCAAAAGCTATCGGCGTCATCATCACGAAATGCATAGCCATCTCGTTTGGGTTGCCAAACATACCGCCGATCTCGACGCCGACGCGATATTCTTCGACCGTAAATTTGCCGCTCATATAGAGCTGCAACGCCGAGATGCTCAGATAAATGCCGATGCCAAACGACAGCCACATCATCCCCATCAGACGCTTGCGCGTGCGGACGACGTTGACCAAAACGATAAAGATGATGACCGATTTGCTGAACGAATCGTTAAATGTGTCCCACGCCATGCCCGGACTGCGGGCGATCGGCATGGTGAGAAGCGATAGAGCGGTCAATGCGAGTAGAGCTTTGACCTCGGTGGACATTGTCGTCAGCGTGCCCTCGGCAGAGATCTGGCTTGGGAAATATATTGCGAGTGTCGCGAGGGCAAAATAGAACGCGGTCGAAGCTAGGAACCCGAGCCCCGGCACGATCTCATATGGCCTAAAGAGCACCATTATCGAGAACAGAAACAGGCCGACGTAGGTAAATGTATGCCCGTTGCGTGCAAGCCATCGATCCGAGGTCAGCAGAGCCTGATCGTTTTTTGCCTGTTTGGCTTTCCGCTCGGCTTTGTTATTAGGACCTTGGTTACTCGCCGATTCGACGGGAATGGTCGTTGTGTTGACGACTACATTTGCCTCAGATCTTGTCTGCGTCGGCTCACCCGCACGAGGAGAATCATCGTCATTCCGGCGGTGTAGATTTCTTAGTCCGGATGGCTCAGGGCCCATATCGTCGGGCTGCCCAAACGACCGAAGCGGCGGCAGGTCGTTGGAGACCGTGCCGCCGGCTTTGGATAGCGGGGACAATGAGCTGTGATCCTTACTTTTTGATCTTTCGATGGACATCTGCTGCGACTAAAAACATATCTGTTGAGAGCAAAGTGCTATTAGGCCGCAACTTCTTCTTTTTCCATCGTTATCAGGTCGCGAACCTTGTGTTTGAGTGCTTTTTCGAACTGACGGGCCTCGTTGACGCCGTTGAACGAAAGCTGCTGTAAGTTGGCTTCGATGCGTTTGCGGTAATCCGAGACGAGCGAATCGGACACGCCGAGCATTTCGGCGACCTCGAGCTGCGTACCACTGTCGGAGATCAGATAGCAGTGCCACAGGACGTTGATCATGCGGTCGTACTGCTTAGCTTTGCCGCGGACGGATTTGTTAAGCGTGACGAGAAAGTTATCGACAAAACCGGCAGCCGCCGTCTCGGCTTCGTTGCGAAGCAGGTCTTCCTCGGGTGTCTCGCGGGTGTCGGTAAATTCGAACGGCATCCGGTCGTCGTCATCCTCGTTGCCTCCGCTGCCGACGGGCACGAGATGGATATCCATGATGGGCAGACGCGACATTACAAAGGAGCGTAAGCTACGAACATCGACAGGCGAATCGATGGCCTTGAGCACGCGGACGATCAGTTTTTCGAGCTCAGGGTTGCTGATAACGATCTGTGCGTCGCCGGTGCAGCCGACCATACGTGTGTCGCGGCTTTGGAACGAGACGGCTTTGACGCGGACATCCATTTCCTGTACGTCACGGCGTGATTTTTGCAGTTTCCAGTCGGACAATCCATAGAGACGGTCGGCCAGTCTGCGGTGAGCCTCAGGATTATCGACGTTATCAAAGCGTTTGAAGATAGCGCTTGTCTGTATGAGTGTCGAGATACGGCGGGCGAGACGATATGATTCGGGGTAGCGTTTTCGCAGCTCCGCCGTCAACATATTGGTCAGCTCGATCTGGCTGATCTCTGCCTCGATCTCCGGGTCGGACATCTCGGTGTCGATGTAATGCTGAAAGCGGTCCTTTGACAGGAGAGCGACAAAAAGCTCTTGGGTGAGGTCGGTGTAAGCGTTGTGCTTACCCTCTTCGACCAAAAAGCCGGCACGCTTTGAGGCCCTGACCAGTGGGTGCGACGACACTATGCGGTGCAGCTCGATCCAGATCTGATTTACATCGGATGTTTTGAGACTGTCGTTCCACTTGCCGACTTTGATCTGTTTGTGTGAGGCCGATCGGGGCAATCGATCCTTTGTTTTTACTTCACTCATAATTCAGCCTTTCCGATTGAAATTGTCCTTTCTTCCAATGCGGCTCAGATCGTTGTTTGAAGCTGTGTCCATTGTCCGCGAGCGTTGCAGACAAGCCGACCTTCGATGCACACGGGTAGCATACGAGTTGCGAACACAATTCAAGGCCTGAGCTAATTTTTGGGGTAGTAGAGATTTGGCGTGACCAACAGCGGTTAATTGCGGTCGATCTGATCATCTGGAGGAGTGAGATAAATGCTGCTCACCACCTACATTTAAGATAGTAGCAAATATTGTCAGTTTGAACAACAAGTTTTTGCAATATTGTATATTTTTTATACACTTGCTCTAAACTATTGATAATAAATAGATTATAAGGCTGATTTGGTATTAAAAAGCGAGATATTGCCGATTTTTCGAAATTTTGTTTGCGAAGTTTTGGAACGAATCGGCCATTACAGATTTACTTTTCTTGTAACAAAGAAAAGATTCGCTTCGCTCGATCAGCGTACAAGGTCGAAATGTGCTTTATGGTTTCATCAAAGATGACAGGTTTCTTTAAAAACGAGGATTGTCCTTCGTCAAACGAATTGCTCGAATACCAAAACGGCGATCTGCCCCGCTCACGCGGCAGCGAGATCGGCCGCCATCTAGGGAGCTGCGATTTTTGCGAAGCCGAGGTCGAATTCTATTCCATCTACCCCCAAGGCCGCGACGAAAACATAACTGAGATAGGCGAGATACCTGCCCCACTATTTGAACTCGCCGAAGCATTGCTCAAAAACCGCCACGGCGACCCGTCATCCCTCAACACATTGTTAAAAGAGAAAACCGGCGTGGTTCTCGATAAGATCTAGCCTTATTTCTCGTTCCTCCCCTTGGGCCTAACGCGCCGGAGGTTCCATGTGATCGTCTGAACACCTACATCCGCATTCCCGATGACCAATTTACCTGTTAGAACATCCGGGTTCTTAGGATCGACCTGTCCGGTAATGTCATTTCCCGCACGCTTATATCCGCTCGCGAAAACGCTATTCTCTCCAGTACTTGTCGCTGTCGTCGGAGATGGATCCTCGCAGCCGCCCGGACGTTGTTCAAAGTTTTCCAGTGTCCAATTGGTATTGACCTCTAACTCGTGTTCGAGGCGGATGTCGTAATTACCGTTCTCATAAATATATATATATACGGTGAGAACTCCTTTGGCCTTGCCGCTCTCGTCCATCTTCTCGTTCCGCCGATCAGTCGTTGGGCGCAAATAGCTGTTGGCTCCGCGTGGGCGGCAGCGGATCTGCATTCGGGTTTCCATGCTCGACATATGGTGATACTCAAACTCTCTAGTAACCTGAGCCTTTGGCTTTGTGGGTCCGTTCGATCCGAGCGTCATAGGCTTGAGCATCACATAGATCTCGTCTGAGGCTGTTTTGCTGTTCTCAAACTTAGTTTGAGCATTTGCGTAATCGCCGGTGCTTGAAATACCGGGACCTGACTTCGAGTTAGAGTCCGCATATTTATAGATGTAACTGATCGATCCCGACCAGTGCTCATCACATTTCCCCGCCAGAAAGCTGGCCAAATCCGCTAGAGCCTGAGCTTTGAGCTGTTCGATCGCGGAGTTGATAGTCTCCTGGGTTGCCGGCGGAGCATCACGCCGAGCAACGGCCTTGCCCGTGGTCGTATCCATTACGACGATCTGCATGTACACCGTGCCGTTCGGCATTTGGGTAGCATTAACATTTATCACGTATCTCGCCCCGATGGCTCCGCCTAATTGCGTGAGTAGCTGATCATTAGGCTCCGCTCCGAGCAGATCGCGCATCCGCTCAAAGTTGAGCATTGCCTCGACACCCTGTTTGTCCAACATGTCCATACACGGATACTTGTGAAATAGCGCGTCAAAGAGTTGGCTTTCAAGACTCGATGCGGCCGCATCAGCTTTTGTGCCTCCTTGACTGGATTCATAAACAAAGATCGACGGCGGTATCGTCTGAGCGGAGACCGTCCCGACGTACAGGCTCGCTAAGATCAGCGCAAAAATTAGTTGACGCATATCTGTATCCTCCTACGATCAAGACAGTGCAACATCCGTGCCAACGCGGAACGAAATTTTGTTAAGTTTTTGAGGTGTGTTAAATGGAAGACGAGCCAGATCGCGGAATATTTCGCAGATCACGATCCGCAGATCTCATCTATTGCTTCTTCGTATTTTTCGTCGATGACGTTTCGCTTTATTTTGAGAGTTGGCGTCATTTCGCCTTTGTCGATGGAAAATTCACGGGGGAGGAGATACACGCGTTTGACCCGTTCGTAATCGCTGAGTTCGCGGGTGAGTTCGACGGCGTCTTGCTGGACGCGTTTTATGAACTGAGGGTTTTCGCACAGCTCTTCGCGTGAACCGGATACATCAACGCCGTCGTCTTTCATCGCTTCTTTCAACGCATCCCAATCAGGCACGATCAGAGCACCGACCTGTTTGCGTCCCGACCCCACAACTACCGGCTGTGAGACGAGCGGGCTTTGCTTGAGCAAACTCTCGACTTGTAGCGGTGCGACGTATTTGCCGTTTGAGAGTTTGAATAGATCCTTGATGCGGTCGGTGATGAAGAAATGGCCGTCGGTGTCGACATAGCCGACGTCACCGGTGTGGTAATAGCCTTCGTCATCGATCGCGAGAGCGGTCGCCTCGGGGTTATTGTAATAGCCCTGCATCACGTTTTTACCGCGAATCAGGACCTCGCTGTCTTTTTCGGCGATCTTCATCTCGATGCCCTCAAAAGGGGTTCCGATCGAGCCGACCTTGCTGTCCTCAGGGCGATTAGCACATGTAACGCAAGCCTCGGTCATACCGTAGCCTTGCAGGATCGGGATGCCTGCGGCCCAGAAAGCGTAGGAGAGTTTTTTCGAGAGCGGTGCCCCGCCGGAGACAAAAAATCGCAAGTGCCCGCCGACACCATCACGCCATTTTGAAAAGACGAGGCGGTTTGCAAGACCGTGCTTTGCCGCAAGCGAGGGTGAAACGCGTCCGTGGTTGTCTTTGACGGCCCAGTATTCCTGGCCAACGATCAGAGCCCAATCGAAGAGTTTAGTTTTCCATCCGCCCGCCGCTTTACCTTTCTTAACTATCTTGTGATAGACCTGCTCAAACAATCGCGGAACGGCGGTCATGATGGTCGGTTTGACCTCTTGCAGGTGCGACGCGATCTGGTCAAACGCCGCACAATAATGTATCGATACGCCGTTTGCACACAAAACGTAAAAAACCGTCCGCTCAAAAATATGCGACAGGGGCAGCACGGCCAGGCTGCGGTCGGTCGAGCGGATCGGCAGGCCTTTTGAGATGGCGACTATGTTGGAGACAAAATTTTCGTGCGTCAGCATCACGCCCTTTGGCTCGCCGGTGGTGCCGGACGTATATATTATAGTCGCAAGGTCAGTCGTCTCGATCTCGGCGAGGCTCCGCTCAACGACGTCGGCATCGATCTTGCGATGTTCGTCACCCGCCTTTTCAACTTCTGCCAAAGTGATCGCACGGCTGTCGTCGTCGGGACGTCCGTCGGCGTCAAAGAAAACGAGCTTTTCGATACGCTCAACGCTGCGGATCGCATTTTCGGCGTGTTTCCAAATTTTCTTGCCGGATATGAACAACATCTTGGCACCCGAATTTTCCAGGATGAACCGAATCTGCTCGACGGCTTGCGTTGTGTAGATGGGAACGTTGACGGCACGCAGTGAAAGTATCGCAAGATCGACAAACGACCATTCGGGACGGTTCTCGGAAATGATGGCGACGCGATCGCCTTCCTTTACCCCCAACGCCGCAAGCCCCATCGCGATACGTTTGATTCGCTCGATGACCGCTTCGCCGTTGATGTAGTTCCAAGTGTTCTCGATCTTATACGCGAGCGCGTCCGGTTTATTATGCCGTCGAAATGATTCGAAGCAAAAATGCGGTATCGTCTGGGATATGTTTTCGAAGCCGGCGAGATTATTGGCCATTATTAATCAATGCGAATTATTGAACTGCAAAATGTTCAATCATTTTCGCAAAAGCCTATAACTTAGTCCAATTGGCAGAGGTGCGGGTTACTCAGAATAGCCGTGTAGATGTGTCTGTTTCCATTCCCAGGCGGAACGGATTATCATCTCGATGCCCGAATTTGTCGGCGTCCAGCCAAGCACCTCGGCGGCCTTGGCAGCATCCGCAATGAGACGATCAGGATCGCCCGCTCGTCGAGCATCGACACGCACGTCTATCGACCGTCCGGTGACCTTTCGTGCGGCTTCGATCACTTCGTAAACCGAAAATCCCTCTCCGTTGCCGAGATTGATATGGGTCGACTCACGACCGTACCCAAGATAGTCCAGAGCTCGAATATGGGCATCGGCGAGATCGGCGACGTGGATATAATCGCGAATACATGTCCCGTCCGGCGTCGCGTAATCGTCGCCAAAGACGGGCACGAACGGCTGCTCGCCATTTGCGGTGTTTAATATTATAGGTATCAGGTGCGTCTCGGGATCGTGATGCTCGCCGCATTTCTCAGTCGCACCGGCGGCGTTAAAGTATCTCAAAGCAACGAATTTCAAACCGTATGCCGTGTCGTAGGTCTCAAGTATCCGCTCGGTCATAAATTTTGACCAGCCGTAAGGGTTTACCGGTTTTTGTGGGTGCGTTTCGCTGATCGGTATCTGCTGCGGATCGCCGTAGGTCGCACAGGTCGACGAGAATACGATGTTTTTTACATCGGCCGCGATCAGCGTATTTAGCAACTCATTGGTCTGAACGGTGTTATTCGCAAAGTATTTCGCGGGATCGGTGACCGATTCGCCGACGTAAGCATAGGCCGCAAAATGGATGCACGACGTGACGCTGTGTTCGGCAATGATCTTTTTGACCAATTCCCTGTCGCCAACATTGCCCTGATAAAAAGGAATATCCGCATCGACCGCTTGCCGGTGGCCGTAAACCAGATTGTCGAGAACGACGACCGGGATATTTCGCCCGTGCATCATCTCGACCGTCACGCTGCCGATGTAACCCGCTCCGCCTGTAACTAAAACCGTCATATTAGCAATTTATCAGGAAAAGGTTTTTTGTTCACATCGAATATTGGCCAAACATATTAAAATATTAATTAAATAAGCGGAGAATGGATTTGTTAATGCTTGAGATCGATGAAATAAAGTGCCGCGACCTGGAACAGTCAGGATCGCGAGAGTGGCTTGAGACAAACGGCATCGGCGGCTACGCATCAGGCACCGTTGCCGGAGTCCATACGCGGCGTTATCACGGACTGCTCGTCGCCGCAACAAATCCGCCGCTTGGTCGGATGCTGCTGCTCTCAAAATTTGAAGAGACGCTTTTAATTGACGGCGAGCGATTCGAACTCTCCACCAACCAATATCCAGGCGAGATCCATCCTGAGGGCTACAAATATCTGACCGCTTTCCGGCTCGAACCCTTTCCGATATGGACATTTGAGGTAAATGGGGTCGAATTGGAAAAGTCTGTATTTATGCCGCACGGCGAAAATACAGTTGTGTGTCAATGGAAATTAAAGAAATCCTCAATCCGCGAACAGCAATCCGCAATCGAATTACGGCCTTTGATCGCTTTTCGCGACCATCACCACCTCCGTCAAGTAAATGAACGGTTCAACGAAGATTACGCGGTCGATGACGGTGTCATTACCGTGCAGCCCCATGCTGAAATGCCGCTGCTCCATTTTGCACACAACGCCAACGGCATCGAACATCAAGGGCACTGGTACCGCCATCTCGCATACGCCATCGAGCAGGAACGCGGTTTTGATTTTACCGAGGATCTTTATCAACCGTTTAGCCTGACATTTGATCTGGCATCCGATGCAGTCGTCATCGCCTCCACCGACATTCGAAGTTTTGCAGATGCAGGCGGACTTGAACGATCCGAGATCAAACGACGTGCTGATTTGATCGTCCGTGCAGAGACCGACGACGAATCGCTATGGCCGCTGATATTAGCGGCGGATCAGTTTATTGTTGACCGTGGAGGCGGCAAGACAGTTATCGCCGGTTATCCGTGGTTTTCCGATTGGGGACGCGATACGATGATCGCCCTGCCGGGGCTGACCCTTGCGACAAAGCGGCCCGAGATCGCCCGCAGTATTATGCTCGAGTTTGCCAAACACATCTCCGACGGCATGATCCCGAACCGTTTCCCCGACGAAGGCGAAACGCCAGATTACAACACCGTCGATGCGACGCTGTGGTTTTTTGAGGCGATCAGAGCGTACGGAGACGCGACCGGTGATTATGAGATGATCCGTATTGAGCTTTACGAAAAGCTCGTCGGCATCATCGATCATCATGTCGCGGGCACGCGATACAACATCCACGTTGACGGCGACGGCCTGCTCTACGCGGGTGAACCCGGCACGCAGTTGACCTGGATGGACGCGAAGATCGGTGACTGGGTCGTCACGCCGCGCATCGGCAAGCCTGTCGAGATACAGGCTCTTTGGCACAACGCTCTTTGCATAATGGAATCTTTTGCGGAGCGGTTTGGCGACGCGGAACGACAAGCCCGGTATTTTGAAATGGCAGCGGTCGCCAGCGATAGTTTTAACGGACAGTTTTGGAACTCGACTGAAAATTGCCTCTTCGATGTGATAAACGGCGATGAAAAAGACGGTTCGGTCAGGCCAAACCAGATCTATGTCGTCAGCCTGACGCATTCGATGCTCGACGCAAAACGCGCCCGTGCCGTGGTCAAGAAGGTCGAGGCCGAGCTGCTCACGCCGGTCGGCTTGCGTTCGCTTTCCCCAAAAGACCCGCGTTATGTCCCCGTCTATATCGGCTCACCGCACGACCGCGATGCGGCCTATCACCAAGGCACGGTCTGGGGCTGGCTGATCGGGCATTTTGTCGATGCCTATCGCAAGGTCCACTCAAAAGATGTTCGGGCGAAAAAGCGTATCGACGAGATCCTCGCAGGACTTCGCTCACATTTAGGTTCGGCTGCAATCGGACAAGTCAGCGAGATATTTGACGGTGATCCGCCGCACACACCACGAGGCTGTCCGGCACAGGCTTGGAGCGTTGCTGAGTTGTTACGGGCATTGACTCAGGCCCAGTAATTACGGTCGAGCGAGCGGTAATTGATAGCTTCGCTGATGTGATTTGGCTGAATATTGTCGCTGCCGTCGAGGTCGGCGATGGTTCGTGAGACCTTTAAGATTCGGTCATGCGCCCTAGCTGATAATCCCTGCCGCAACATAGCCTTTTCAAGAAGCTGCTCGCTTTGGTCGTCGAGAGCACAAAATTCGCGGATCTGCCGCGCTGACATTGCAGAGTTCGAAAAACCTTCGCCCGCAAATCTCGCCACTTGCCGCTCGCGGGCATTCATCACCCTTTCGCGGATTGTTTCCGAGCTGTCACCATCAGCAACGCCGCGGCCCCGCAGCTCGTTAAATTTTACGGCCGGCACGTCTATGTGTATGTCGATGCGATCCATAAGCGGGCCCGAGATCTTGCCGACGTAACGCTGGATCTGGACGCCCGAGCATTTGCATTCACGGCTTGAGCCAAAGTAGCCGCAAGGGCATGGGTTCATCGAAGCAACGAGCGTAAAGTTTGCAGGAAAGGTCAGTGAGGTCGCCGCCCGCGAGATAGTAACGGTCTTATCTTCCATCGGCTGACGGAGAACCTCTAACACGCTGCGGTCAAATTCCGGTAGCTCATCGAGAAACAAAACGCCGTTGTGTGCAAGCGAAACTTCGCCGGGTTTCGGTATCGAGCCGCCGCCGATCAGCCCGGCTTGCGACACGGTATGATGCGGCGATTGATACGGCCGCTCCACGATCAGGCCAGACTTCCCTGTCAACCCAGCGACCGAATGTATCCGCGTGATCTCGATCGCCTCTTCAAATTCAAGCGGCGGCAGGATCGTCGGCAGACGCTTTGCAAGCATCGTCTTACCGGATCCCGGAGGGCCGATAAATAGGATGTTGTGACCGCCTGCACTTGCGACTTCAAGCGCACGTTTTGCCGTCTGTTGGCCGCGAACCTCGCTAAAATCCACGCGGTATTTTGTCGAGTCCGAATTTAACGCCGACAGATCAAGCCGCAGCGAAGCGACGCGTGTCATGTCACCGGATTGCAAGTCTTGTGCAAGTTCAGCCGCCTGACGGAGGTCTCGGATCGGATAGACTCTGACGCCCTCGACGACCGCCGCCTCGGTCGCGTTTTCCTCCGGCAGCAGCAGATTTTTGATCCCAGCGTCACGTGCCTTTAGAGCGATCGACAGGGCTCCACGAACAGGCCGCACACGGCCATCAAGCGATAATTCGCCAACGCTGAGCGTATTCTCTAAGCTCTCGATCCCCAGATCGCCCGCCGCTCCGAGTATTCCCAGTGCGATCGGCAGATCAAAAGCGGCACCTTCCTTGCGAATATCCGCCGGAGCCAGATTGACCGTCGTTTTGTGAAAAGGAAAGAAATATTTGCTGTTAGTGATCGCGGCCCGGACACGTTCTTTTGACTCGCGAATGGCAGTATCAGGCAGCCCGACAATATTAAACGGCGGCGCCATCTCAGCCTCTTTTGAGACCGGCTGCAAATTGACCTCGATATCGACGACGATAGCGTCGATGCCATAGACTGTCGCCGACTGCGATAGGAAGAGCATATTTTAATTCAACTTACGAGCCAGCTCACCAGAACCGATCGACCCACTCACTCTTAGAATCATCATCCGAACGGGCAAGCAGCGAACCGACAAAATCAATGTTGGTCAAATTATCATTCACAAATATTTGCTGCGGAGTAAACGTGTACCGTCGGTTCGCGACCGAAACAGTATAGACCTCGCCCGACCTGACGTTTTGAAATGTATATCGGCCAAACGCGTCGGTCCTCACCGTCGTCGTCACATTTTGAGAATCTGTCATCGACACAGTCGCACCCTTGATGCCGCGTCCAATCGCGTTCGTCACTCGCCCGGATACGGTCTTTGTAGCGGCGTCCTGACTTATAACAACCGGTTGCCCCGCCACGATGATCTTAGTGCTGCGTGCAGTGCCGGCTGTATTTGCGGCCACTGTAAAATTAACCACGCCATTTCCATTGCCAATGTCGCCCGACGTCAGCGGCACCCACATTCCATTGCTAGACGCAAACCACTTGCATCCGGCCCCAGCGGTAACGGTCACCGATCCTGTTCCGCCGGCGGTCGGAAAATTCTGAGCAGTTGACGATAGTCCATAGTTGCATGATGCAGCCTCATATAGCCCAACACCCGCACGATATGCCGCGTCCCAATCGCCGGTGAATTGCCACCAATTCGTCATACGATTTGTGTTGTATGGGATCGTGTTATCTCGTCCCGGCATACTTTGAAACCAATAGATATACCACCAATTGTCGTCTTGTGACGGAGCGATTCCATCTGGGAATGCATAATTGATAGTTCGCCACGTGGACAAACTTACCGCTTGCGTCGCTCCGCCGCCAAGCGGTCTCCAATCAGCGATATCGCTTGTGAATGGCGTTGTGTTGGAATAGTCGTAATCACTCAGGGCGTTTGGCGGATGATGGGTGTCGCCAGCTCGGCCACGCTGCCAAACGCCGGAGGCCTGCCCGACAAATCGCTGCCAAAATAGCTGAGTATTACCGTCCTGACGCTGATTTGTATATCCGTAAATAGCTTCCAGTTGGTGGCCATGATTGTGGGTTGCCTCTGCCGAAGTGCGTGTAAAGTTAATGCCGTAGACGACATAGGTCTTGTTAAAAATCGGGAGATCATTGTGGCGATAACTGTTTGAAATATCACCGGTTGTCGGGCTTGCCATATTAGATTCGACTGGGGAAATGTGACCAAAATGATACATCCCGATCCAAAATTCTTTAACTCCGAGGTTATTGACAAAATTTTGGGCGTTAACACGGTTTAGTATCTGCTCATAATCGGGGAAGTGCGAGGTCGGGGAGCCCGGATCTATCAGTCCTTCGGGCATATTCTCAAAGATGGTGATCTTATATACGACTTTATACCCAAGCGAAGGCTGAACTGTACCGCTGCCGTACGCCCGAAATCGACTGCCCTCTTCCAACGAAAATTTGTGTTGGATCTGTATGCGGTTTAGGTTGTTGCGCATATCAACCAATGGGCGCGAATCTCCGGTTTCGGCTGGATCAACATTTACACCGTCTACGGTCGGAATAAAGTCAATGATTACGACTGGCATTTCCCATAATGCGTCCGGAGCCGGATTAGCAAGGTGAGGACTTATCGTTTCAATCAAAGGCGGCAAGACCGGGGCTGTCACATTTGCGGTAATATCGGTCGATGTCCCGTTTAAGGTAGCGGTCAAAATCGCCGTTCCCGCACTCACAGCGACCACTTTCCCTTTACTCGGATCGAATACTGCAACTGCCGGATTTGAGCTTGTCCAACTAGCAGAACTAGGTGGGATATTAAGTGTGCCAACATTTGTGACTGCTTGTAGAGCTGGAGCAGACCACCACGTTGGCAGCATCTGCATAGTACTTGGATTCGCCGTAAGTCCTGTAACCGTCAGCGAAGACATAAAGCTCGTTGCGATCTCTTGCGGTGTCCTTGCAATATTGCTGATCCGCAAGTCATCTACAACAGATTGTATATAACCCCCAGCTCCATCACCGCCAATTTGAAAGGTCGTGGTAGATATTGAAGGAATATTGCCAGTAAAAGTGGATTGCGATCGCTGAACTCCGTCTATATAGACGGTCAACTGCTTAGTAGTATTACTATACGTGAAAGCCACGTGGTGCCACTGATTGGCTGTCCACGACCCAATGTTGGTAGAAACACCTCGTTCACCTCCAGGAAAAGTACCAAACCGATTCATGATGATCCTGAGATTGTTAGCTCCGTCCTTGCCGATCACCATTCCGCCGCCATCACCCCACTTCAAAATAAAATGTCCCTGATTGTCGTTGCCTGCCCACGTCGGTTTCATCCAAAATTCAACCGTTCCCTCAGTTGCGCTGATATTATTCGCACTGGGATAAGTGATGTTATTTGGATTGGGCAACAAGGCTCCTTGACCTTGGAGTCCCGCCTGATAGCTGTGGCCGGAACTAGTCGTCGGCGTCTCTCCTTGTTCACCATTTAGCGAATTTTCAAATTTGAGCAGCAGTAGAGTGTTTGCGTCAACTTGAGCAATAGAGCTAAATGCAAAAATGAGTATCACGGCAAAACCAAGAAACAACGTAGACACGAATCTGAACATAAAAGTCCTCCGGCAAACGACTCTATTATGGATGTGATTTATCCCAAACAAATTACCACTTTACGGTTTTGCCGTCAATAAACTTTGAAGCTCATTCATATCTTGGTCCACCCTGGTCCACCTGGTCCGGACCGGACCAAAGATCTTTGTATTGTTAATTAGGTGCTAATGTTTCGCGTATTTTGTATTATTGATTCAAATAGGCTCACGGCGATGTGCGGCTCGACGAGGAATTAATGAAAAGATTTATCTTAACACTGGCATTATTTGTAGTTTTAACGCTCGCGTTTTCGAGCCTTACAGGGTGCGGCGGCACGCAGACGGCGACGGGAAATAATGCGGCGAAACCCGGTGCGAATACTAACGCCAAAACGGGTGACAATACGGCTAAATCGACGGCATTTCCACCGCTGGCGACAGGGTTGGCTGAGGCAGAGTTTGTGCTGTTGGACGGTGGTAAATTCAAGCTCTCGGACAAAAAAGGCAAGGTGCTTTTGGTAACGATCTGGGGCACTTGGTGCGGCCCGTGCATTGCGGAAATGCCGACGCTTATCGAATTGCAAAATCAGTACCGTGAGCAGGGGCTTGAGGTGATCGGGCTAAATATTGGCGACGGTGCCGGCACGCCGGAGCCGATCGACAAGATAACGAAATTTATCGCTCAAAAACAGCTCAATTATACGATCGGTATTAGCTCTAACGCCTCGACAAACGAGTTTTACAAGATCACAAAACAGCAGGTTGTGCCGCAATCCTTACTCGTCGACCGCGAAGGCCACTTGCGAGGCGTGTTTGTCGGCGGCGGGGAGCGGATCTATCAATCAATGAAAGAAACTCTCCTAAAAACGATGGCGGAATAGCGGCTATACGCTTTCGATCGGAACTTGCGGCTCGACGAGGATCGTCTTGTGGCTGGCAAGGCTCACCAAACCCGGAGCAGAACGCTTCGGCTTATTTACAAATTTTTTTAACGTGTAATTGACGGCGGCTTTTGGCTGTTCGCGCGCGTCACTGTAAAACGCGGCAAGCTGTGCGGCCTCGGTCAGCGTGCGATTTGGTATATCCTTACGTCCGGCGTTGCGGATCACGACGTGAGATCCCGGATAATCAGCCGCGTGCAGCCAAGTGTCCAGCGATTTTGCCACCCGAAACGTCAGATAGTCGTTATCAACCGCCTTTTTCCCAACTAGGATCTCAAAACCGTCTGTCGAGATAAACCGGCGGGCTCCTTTGAATTCAATAGTCTGCTTTTTCTTGCGAGCTATAGCGATCGGCTTTCGCGGCGGTGCAACGTGTGAGGCGAGATATTCTTCGTTTCCCTCTGCAATGGCAGCATCGATGTAGCCAAGTTTTTCTGTCAGGCTTGCGAGTTTCATTTCCGCTACCGCCATGCGTTCGTTAATTACGCTGAGGCCGTTGCGAGCCTTAACATACCGACGAAAATAGTCCTCCGCGACCTCACTGATCGAACGATTTCGCTCGCCAATGATCTCGATCACGGGCGTTGCGTCATCAAAATAATCGGTTACCTTGATCACATCCCCGCTTCGCTCGGCGTTGTGAGCGTTTGCCAGCAAAAGATCGCCATATCGTTTCCACCGCTCAGGGTCACCGTGCTTTTCTAGATCGGCGTTAAAATTTGCGATCAGCTTTTGATGCTTTTTGATCTCGGCGACGGCCTTACGTCGGACAACGGAGGCAAGCTGTTGAAATTTTTCTTCCTTAGTTTGTTGGGGTGTTTCGCCGTTCATAGGACGTAAGTTTAGTTTACACGCAAAAAAGCCCAAAGTATCGGTGACTTTGGGCCTTAATATTTACCTCTGATATTGACGCTAAAACTCTCTTACGAGAATCGTCCCCGACAGCAGATCGTGAAGTGCACGGTTCTCTTCGTTAAAGAAAGTCGTCGCAAAACCCGCTCCGAGAAACGGTAGCAACACGAGGAAAACAGATGTGTTGATAGCCGCCTGATGCAGCGTCGGGTATTCATTTTCGACGGCATCGACCAACTCAAGCGAAAAGAGCCGCATTCCCAAAGTCTTGCCCACAAAACCGACGCATGCCGTCATATAGAGAAACGAAACGATCGCGAGCGTCGCAACAAATACCAGCCCGCCCGAAAGCGTCGACCATTCTGCACCGCTAAAAGCAAAAGGCGAAAGCAGCAGCATCGATGCAAACGCGGCAATTATCATGTCAAACAATCCCGCCCCGAATCGCATCGAGATCGGCGCGAGATCTTCGATCTCGTC
>DEQS01000040.1:0-15336 GCA_002360555.1 Chloracidobacterium sp. UBA3360 | reverse complement strand
ATGACGCGTTCGATACGCTCAGGCTGTACGGGTAGCGGCGGCAGCTTATTGGTATCTCGCTTTTCCGCCGTCGGCGTCGGCACGACGAGTTTTGGCTTGACCACAGGCGGAGCCGTTCTAGCCAGTGCCGGAGCGGCCGCTGTACGGCCACTTGATTGCACGACGTCAAACGGGAAAGCCCTGTTCGGCGCGGGCTTCGCGGCCGGAGCCTTAGCCTGCGGTTCGAGAAATGTTTGCCGCGACTGGTCGATACGCTTCATTGCGTTCGCGACTCTCGGATCGGAAATACCACCATTTATCTCAGGCTCTGTCGGCGGGACGATCTCCGCCTTGAGAGCCGCACCGCCATTTGTCGGAAACGACCGCTCGTCGGTAGTTGCCACAGCCGACTGTCCGCCCTTGCGTTGCTGCACGGCATTTTGCAATTGCAGCCGCCAATCGGGCAGCGATGAATTTTTGTTTTGAAATTCGACCAGCGTAGGGCTCGTCTTCGATGCATTTAGCCCTGCCGTTTCCTGACGCTTTTGCATCTGCGGCGGAGCCATTATCGGCGGACGTTGCGGAACCGGACGATTTACCACAGGCATTTGCGGTGTTGCCTCAGGCTTCGCGAGCGGCCCAGACGTTATTTTAGTCTGTAGTTCTTCGCGGACGCTATCATTCATCATGGCACCGCATGCCGGACAGATCGACAAGGTTGGTGCCAAACTCCTATCACATACTGGGCAATTCATAGGCGTAGGTGTATTTTTGCTGAAGTTACTTAAGCGCAATAAACGGAAAAGCAAAGCGATAGTATCAGAAATTACTTTAGCCCGTCAATACTAAAGCGCAGTAAATATTGAACTTTGTGGAAGAAACTGGATGTCATTGAAACGTAGCGCCATGTGCATAAAGCGCCCTGTGGAAATCTCTATAATGGTTGCCGCCCGGCAAATCCGCCATCAGTCTCGTGCCACCATTCGATCTGGTCGCCTTCGCCGAGCATCCAGCAGAGCAAAACGACGCGTCCGCCACGCATACTTGGGAAATCGATCAGCCCGCTGGTGTAATCTTTTAGCTCGACACCCAGATCATTCATCTCGGTGGTGAGTTTGCCAACCTTATAGAGTGCGTCGACATAGCCCGTCCCGCCTGCCATACCGCCGCCAAATTCGGACGCACCTGCTGCGGCACGGGCACCGTCACGCATCTCGTTTATATGCGAATATAAGCTGCGGATCGACTGTAGCTTTGGGGTAATTTCGGGCAGTAAAGCGTTTGCCTCTTCGACGGTGAAAAGTTTCATTTTGCAATTCCAGTTTGCCTTGACCGGGCGGTACGGTCAAGCAATTTCAGGGTGAAAATGCTAAAATTCCCACTTGTTATGGCAGACACGTCCGAAAATCAGCCAGCTTTCGACCCGCTCATCCAGACGGAGAATATCGCATTCCGAGCCGATGAGATGGTTGACTGTGAGGCGTGTAGCCGCAAAAATCCGCCGAACCGATTGAAATGTATGTACTGCGGCGGCGGACTTGCGGTCAAAGCAGAATTTGCGGAAGCGATCAGCCCGATCTCTCGCAAACTCGAGGCATGGGAAAAGGGATTTAATGTTATATCGCTCTCGGCCGTCGGTGACGCGGATATTAAAAAAGCGGCAACGCTTTTGCAGATCGAATCCACGCTTGTTGAAACTATACTGTCAGCCGGAACGCCGCTGCCGCTAGCCCGTGTTGAGAGCTCTGAAGAGGCGGAACTACTTATATCGCGGCTCACTGATCTTGGTTTCACATGCTCGATCGTGACAGATGAAAGCCTAAATACAGACGATCTACCAATTAGAGCGTCCGGCATCGACATTAGCGACGGCTTTATTTCCGTGATCGATTTCAACACACGTGAAGTGGCCCCGATCCCCGCAGATGAATTGGCACTGATAGTTACAGGGATGCTGTCAAAAAGTAAGGTCGATCTGATCGAAAAGAAAGGCCGTGGCGGCAAGACTAAGCTACTCGACGAGACAGAAACCGCGTCAGACGAGGCGGTGATCGACATTTACAGTCGCAGCGACGCGAAAGGGTTTAGGATAAATCTCGCGGGTTTTGATTTTTCGTGCCTTGGCGAGAGCAAAGGGCTGCTCGCTAGTGAGAATATACGGCGACTCTCTGTCGTACTAACAGAAAACGCACCGCACGCGCGGTTTGTCGCGGATTATGTATCGATCCGACACACGCTTTCGGACGTTTGGGAAGTAGATGCTCGTCGTGACCCGAAAGGCCGACAACGGGCCGGATTTGGAAAGGTCGAATTTGGCAGCGTCGCATCGACCAGTAATGTACGGCAATTTACAAAATATTCGCGGCTGCAATGGCAACTTTTATGAAAGGAAAGGGACGAGGATTTAGGGACAAGGGACGAGTAACGAGAGGCGACGAAAGAGGCAGGCCGCCACGACGTGATGAGCCGAGAACCGCTGCGAGCCCTCGCCCGTCATCCGTCATTTACGGCCTCTCGCCGGTGCTTGAGGCTTTGCGTGCGGACAACCGGCGCGTAGATAAGGTGATAGTCGCCGACGGTGCTAGGGAGCATCGTCTGTCTGAGATCATTGACATTTGTCGAGCCCGGTCGATCGCCTGGAGCCGTGTGACGCGTGAGACGTTTGAAAAAAATCTCGAACCCGGCGTCAATCATCAGGGCGTGATGGCGTTTTCGGCGGCGGCAGATTATGTTGACGCTGACGCGATGCTCGATGCCGCTAGTGAGACGCCTTTGTTCATGGTACTCGACGGTGTCGAAGACCCGCGAAATCTGGGTGCGATCCTGCGCGTTGCCGAGTGCTCGGGCGTCGATGGCGTCGTCATTCCCGAACGCCGAGCCGTCGGGCTCAACGACACGGTCGCCAAATCCTCAGCCGGTGCGATCGAGTACGTCAGCGTCACCAAAACGCCAAACCTCAATCGGTTTATTGAAAAACTCAAAGAGAAAGATGTCTGGGTCGTCGGCACGAGTGCCGATGCGGAGATGTCATACACCGACTGGGACTGGACACGCCCAAGTGCCCTAGTGCTCGGCGGCGAAGGCAGCGGGTTGCACCGGCTGGTCGCGGAGAACTGCGATGTGTTGGTAAAAATACCGATGTATGGAAAAATAGATTCACTGAACGTATCCGTCGCCGCCGGCGTAATACTTTTTGAAGCGAGAAGACAACGGAACAGTGGTCAGTAGCCGGTTGTCAGTTGTCGGCAAAATCTTTTCTGACCACTGAGAACCGACCACTGACAACTAACAAATTATGTTTTGTCCAAAATGCGGTCAACAAAATCCTGAAGAGGGTAAGTTTTGCCGGAGCTGTGGATCTGACCTCGGCAACGTGTCACAGGCACTTGCGAGCGGAGCGGCCCCGATAGCACCGCCGCGGCTGGTCAACCACAAAGGGAAACCGATCAGCTACGAAAGTGCCCTTACTAAAATATTTTCCGGGGTTGCGTTTATCGCGGTCGCCATCGCACTGGCATTCTCGATCGGACGCGGATGGTGGTTTTGGATGTTGATCCCGGCATTTACAAGCCTCGGAGCAGGCATTGCCCAATATCTACAGATCCGCCGCGTTGAAAAAGGCGGCACTGTGTACAATCCGGTCGCCGATACGCCACAAGTTTCCGGCGGACAAAACACTTCTCTACCGGCTGCTCAGACCGAGTGGGCCGCACCAGAAAGCCGTTACAAGACCGGCGACCTCGTTCCGCCGAGCGTCACGGACAACACGACCCGTCATCTCGAAATGGACTCCGAGGGAAAGACGATGACTTTGCCGAAAAAGTAAGGTTATTTTTTCCTGAGGCTCATCTTGTGGCCGGCAAGGCGTTCGATCACGCTTAGATATCGTCGCGGGAACAATCTCGAAAACATACTGATAAGAAACGCGTCCTGGCCGATGAGGATGCGGGGATTATTGTTTTTTATACCTTTTACGATCACCTCGGCGGCGGTTTCGGGCGAGGTCTTGGCGACCTTATCAAAAAATTTGGCCCCCTGCTGTTTCCATTCGTCGGGCGTCTCGGCACCGATGCGTGAGTTGCGGGCGATGTTGGTTTTGATACCGCCGGGGTGAATGCACTGGACTGTAACGTTTGTCCCCGCCATCTCGTGCCGCAGGCTTTCGGTAAAGCCGCGAACGGCAAATTTCGACGAGCAATACGCCGTCTGCTCCTCAGGTGCGATCAGCCCGAATACACTCGAAACATTTAGGATATGAGCGGACTCTTGCTGTTTTAGGATCGGCAAAAACACTTTGCAACCGTAAATGACGCCCCAGTAATTAATGCCCATCAGCCACTCGAGATCTTCGATCGAAAGCTGTTCGAACGTGCCCATCACTCCGACTCCGGCGTTATTTATAAGGTGTGTGACGCGGCCGTGACGCATGACAACATCCTCGGCGAGCTGTTGGACTTGTCTCAGGTCGGACACGTCCGTGAGGTGAAACGAAACGGGCACGCCCGTAGCCCCAACCATTGCCGCGGTCTCTGCCAGACCTGCTTCGTTAACATCGGTCACGGCGATGCCTGCGATCTTTTCCGCCGCCAACCGCAATGCCAACGCCCGCCCGATGCCCGACGCCGCTCCCGTAATAACCGCTACACTATTGTTATCCAACATAATCTCAATTTTTTGGTCCGGTCCGGACCAGGTGGACCAAGGTGGGCCAAAAATATAATAACCGCGGATGAACACAGATATTAACTAAGAAAAGTACTTATTTATCAGCGTTTATCTGCGTCCATCTGCGGTTAATTAATTCATTATTTTCTAACGACCGCTCGGGCGTTGCCAGAATTGCCATTTACATCATAAACACGGATCGTCACGGCATACTCACCGGCGGACGGTACGGTGATCTCGATAGTGTAACGCTCACGCGGGCCGTCAGAGATGCCATCGTCCGAGTAGACCGGTTTCCACTCGCCGCCGTTGACGCTGTATTCGGCACGGGTCAAGTAGCTGGCCGCATCGGTCGCGTCAAACGTCACTCTAGCCTTATCGCCCGTGATCTGTGCTGTACCAAAAGCAGTGACGGTCGGTGCGGTGTTATCGATGTCGATCGGTTCGGTCGTGCGTTCACCCTCGAGTGCGGTCGTCGCCGGATTCGAAGGCGTGTCGCGGGCGACAATCTTGAAAACATAACGCCCGTCCGCCAGCGACTGGCCGTCGATAGAGATAAAATTATCCATCAGGTCGCCACGAAGCATCTTATACGCCGCATCGCCGACCTCTTTGTAATACACGTCATAGACGATCTTATCGCCGTTGCGGTCCTCCGCCGTCCATTGCAGAGCGGTCGCACCGCGTTGATACACGCGTCGTGGCGGCACAGCAACAACAGGAATGCCAAATGCCGCCGGATCGAGCCCGGTAAGCTCAATGTTCGGATCGATCTGCATCGGCGGATTTGCCGCGAGGCCGACGTTGGTCGGCAGGACGCTGATCGACAGAACCTCAGGTGCGATATTACGGGCGACGAATGCGACATTGACCTCGCTCAGCGTGGCACCAGACGCTTTCAGCACGGCACGCCATTGTAGATATTTTGCCTTTGGGCTCGCGATCTGCGCCCCCTTTGGATCGGTCGCGGCGGTGCTCCAGCCGCTCCAGGTCTCATCGGCTTTTTCGGTGTTGCCTGTGCGGGTCTGTATCGTCACGGAGCCGTTCGAACGCCACCATACGCGTCCCCAAGTAGCACTTCCCTTTGCATCCAGAATTGCCGAGTCGTAAGCTCCCTCGGCAACCGTTTCCGGCCCGAATCGAAACAGCGAACCTTGATTGCTCGATGTAGCGATGAGTCCGATGCCCGATGAATGGATCGAGGAGATCTGGCTCGCGTCGGTTTGCAGGGCGAGCGTCTCGCGGCCTTCGTTTGTGACGCTGTAAATGCGGCCTTTATCGGCGGTGCCGATGAGAACGCCATTGCCTGACTGATGAGCGTAGAGCGAAAATCCGACGACGGTCGGCGATGCCCAAATGATATCCGTTCCACCGTCTGGCAAAATGCGATAGACGGCGGATTTTGCCTCTTTTAGGTCGTAGCGGCTCTTTGCCGGAGCTTCAGGCGTCGTCGCGTTTGGCTTTTCGACCGAGACCGTTTTGCTTTCAGCAGCGGCGGGAGTTGCTGCTGCGTCGGCGGGTTTTGGTGCCGAGACTGACTCAGCTAGTGCAAGTGCATAGACCGAACCGTCTGGCCCGACCGCCAGCTCGTGTATTTCCCGTAAGCTGGAGTCGAGCAAGCCAAAAGGCTTCCCGTCCGCACCAAATTTCATCACGATGCCGTTAGCGTCCGTGCCGGCGTAGAGGTTTCCCTGCTTGTCGGCGGCGAGCGAGCTGATGTGCGATTCGCTCGTGTCAAAAAGCAGCGACGATTCGGGCGTCGCATTTGCCGCCTTTACCTTGTATATCTTGCCGCCGTCGCCGGTGCCGACCGCGAGACTGCCGTCCGTCAAAACCGCTAGCGACCAGATATATTTTTCTTTCGGGTCGAAATAGACTTCCGCTTTTCCGCTCGCGTCGATGCGATAGACTTTGCCATCGGGTGATGTGCCGGCGTACAATTCGCCCGATCTGCCGATGGCGAGGGCTGAGACGTTCAGTTCGTTTAGATCGGCGAGCACTGAGCCTGTGCCGTTCGCCGTTACCTTAAATACCTTGCCTTCGCCGCCCGTACCGAGGAAAACATTTCCCGCCGCATCCGACACACTCGCCCAGACGTACGACTGGCCGGTCTTAAAAACCTCTGTCAGCTTTGGCGCAAGACTGATGGTCCCGTCCGCATCGATCGACACGCCGCGGGCATCGCCCTTGAGCACATCGGCCCGCGAATTGACCGACCAGATGGATGGCTCGGCGGCAAGAGAAACTAAAGTAAATACGGCGATAAAAACTACAATTAGAGCAGATCTTTTCATTGATTTTGTTAGACCAAGGCTATGCAAGCAATGTCGATAATAATAGCAAATTCCATGTGATTCTCTTTGCGTCCTTTGCGACTTTGCGTCAAAAAGCCATTTCACGCAAAGACGCGAAGACCGCCAAGGAAAGCAAAATTCGGAGACCCTTTGCTTACTATTCCGCTAAACATTTGTCGTTGCACGTTTTTCAGTCTTGGCTTTGGCTACATCTTTCGCTGAGCGTGCCTCAAGAAAACTGGTGGCATCTCGCATTTCGTCGGCGTCGCCGGTGATAAGCCGGGCGCTGCGTTCGCGGGTGAGGTATGCCCAAAACCACGAGAACATAACCGCCAGACGATTGCGAAAACCGATCAAGAAAAACACGTGCAAAAACAGCCACATCAGCCATGCGACAAAGCCCTTGAACTTCATCCCCGCGGCCTCCGCAATGGCTTTGCTGCGGCCGATCGTCGCCATCGTGCCTTTGTCCCAGTAAGTAAAATTTTCACGCGGCTTGCTATTTAGGTCGTTGAGAATGTTGTTTGCTGTCGCCGTACCCATTTGCATCGCGGCGGGTGAGACACCGGGAACAGGCTCGCCGCTTTCCTGCATCAGCGAAGCCATATCGCCGATGACGAATATATTTGGAAAGCCATTGAGCGATAGATCTTTTTCGACGACGACGCGTCCGGCCTTATCTGTCTCAACCCCGAGAGCTTTCCCAAGCGGAGAAGCGGCAACACCCGTCGCCCACAGGACGACATCGCAATCGATCCACTCGTCAGCGACCTTCACGCGTCCGGGCTCGATCTCGGTGACAAAACTATTAAGCCGGACATCGACGCCGATCTGTTCTAGTTGCTTTTTTGCGCTGACCGACAGCTCCTCGGCAAATGTACCGAGCACACGATCCGAACCTTCGAACAGCATAACCTTTGTTTTGCGGGTGTCGATCACCTTAAAATCTTTTGCGAGAGCCTGACGTGCAATATCGGCGATCGCGCCGGCAAGCTCGACGCCCGTCGGGCCGCCACCAACTACGACAAAATTGAGCTGTTTCTGAACGCCGCTAAGATACGCCTCGCGTTCGGCGTGTTCGAAAGCAAGCAGCACACGGCGGCGGATCTCGACCGCGTCCTCGAGCGTCTTAAGGCCGGGAGCACTCTGCTCCCATTCGTCATGCCCAAAATAGGCGTGCCTCGCCCCGGCGGCGATCACCAAATAGTCGTATGCGACCGGCGAACCGTCAGCAAGGATCGCCTTTGAATTTTCTTTGTCAAAACCCGTTACCTCGCCGAGGATGACTTCGATATTTTTTGCCTTGGCCAAAATTCGGCGGATCGGCTGGGCGATCTCACCAGGGCTAAGCACAGCGGTCGCGACCTGATACAGCAATGGCTGGAAAACGTGGTGGTTTTTACGGTCGATCAACGTGACTTCGACGGGTTTGTTTGCAAGAGCCTTAGCCGCCCACAGCCCGCCAAACCCGCCGCCGACGATCACAATTTTTGGTTTAGCTTTCATTGAAATGTGCCTCCACCTATAAACAGCGAAAACCGAGGCATGAAAGTATCATCTCAAATCCCAACAAATTTTGCGTACAAGCCGCGAGCCATCGAAATGTCATCGGTTCCCTTTACGATCGCTCGGCCATCGCGAAACACGGTCATTTCATTTTCGCCTGACGTAAAACGGACAAGATATCCGTTTTGCTTGACTTCAGATATCACACCGAGTCGTTCGGCGAGGGCGGCGAGGTCAAGATCAACGGGCAGAGGCGGTGCCAACTGAACGGCATTACGGCCGCAAAGGACGGCGGAAAACTCTTGAGCGTCGGCGTCGAGAAATTCGAAATTACGCTGTCCGCATGTCTTGCAATCGGGACTTGGTTCACCCAGTTTTATCCGCTGTCGATCGTTTGCCCACACGTCGAACTGCATCAGAGAACCATGGAGCGATGCTGTATCGCCGACCAATATCTTTAGAGCCTCAGCGACTTGTGTCGCGGAAACTGTTGCAATAATCGGCATGATGACGCCCGCTGTGTCGCATGTCGGCGACGAACCGGCGTCCGGCATTTCGTCAAAAATGCAACGCAGACACGGCGTCTTGCCGGGAATGATCGTCATCGTGGTACCGTAACTCGACACAGCCGCACCGTAGATCCATGTCACGCCCTTTTTGACGCAAGCGTCGTTTAGCAAATATCGTACCTGAAAATTATCCGTACCGTCGATGACCAGATCGCATCCGTCGATGAGCGATTCGATATTCGAATTATTTACATCGGCGATGATCGCATCAACCTCTATTTCGGAGTTGATCTCAGCGATTCGGGTCTTGGCCGCGATCGCTTTTGGCAAACGTTCGGCGGCGTCCGATTCTTTGAACAGCGTCTGCCGCTGGAGATTTGTGAACTCAACAAAATCGCGGTCAACAATCCGCAGCTTTCCAACCCCAGCCCGAGCCAGCACCTCGGCATGTGCCGCACCTAGCGCACCGCATCCGACGAGCAAAACGCGGGAGTTTAACAACCGCTCCTGCCCCTCGCGGCCTATCTCACGAAATAAAATTTGTCTGCTGTATCTCTCGTTCAACTTTTCTTTCTGATGCGTTTTGACGACACCCATTCGTCCCATTCTTTGCCGTAACCGTTGTAGGTGATGTAATGCGAGCCGCCCTTAACGTCGAGCACTTTTGCGGGATACCACTTTTTCTGCCACTCGACCTCGACGGCTGCACCTTTAGCAAACTGTACCACCTTGGGCGTGCGGATCATTTTGTCGGTGACCCATTCATCATCGCTCGACTCGTAGCCGTAATAGTGGACCTTATGACTACCGGTCTTGGCATCGATAATAAAACCTTTGTACCAACCATCGACGCTGTAAGCCTCGACACGTTCGCCGACACGGGATGACGCGGCGGTCTGAGCCTTGCCGATCACGGTCGCCGGATCAAATCGCCCGGTAAACGCAATTGTCGCCATCTGCTCTTCGCCAAAGAGCATGTCTTCCTCACTATTTTTGCCGAGCTCGGCAAAGGTTATGCTGCCGTTGCGGTCGCGATCGACAAATGCGGCGCCATTAAATGCTGAGATGAGCGATTCGGTAAAGGTCCAGTTCCCGGTCGAGACCTGGCTGGCGAGCGAAGATGTCAGCACGCCGTACGAAACTTTGCGCGGCTTGGATTTGACCGCGTCTGCCATTGCACCGGAATAGCAATTGTCGAGAGCGATGATCGCGTGCGAGCCTCGAAAATTGCGCTCGATAGCATCCGGAATCGAGTCGAACCGCCACCCTTTGACCTTTTCGCTTACGTCGTAGGTTGCTAAATATGGCGTTCCGTCATCCTCATTTTTATAGCCGTGTCCTTCGAAATAAACAAAGACCCAATCACCGGGAGCGGGCTTTTTGAGAAACTCGGTGAATTGGCGTTCGACCGTCGCAATTGTTGCTTTTGAGTCGTTGAGATAAACGATCTGTGTCTCGGGCACCCCGCGGCTTTTCAGCGTGTCGCGGAGCACGACGTCTTTGCGGTTCTTTGTCGGGAACGAAGCAAATGTGTTTGAGTCTTTCCAATTGACCAGACAAACAAAAAACGCCCAGGTTCGTTGCGGATCCCAATTATCGGCGGCTTTTACTTGTAATGCTGCGGACAGGAAAATTGCCGCAAACAGGAGGACGATTGGGGCACGACGGATTCTCATAGGGGTGATGGTGTTCCTTTTAATAGAGTTTTGACCTGTACCGCTAATCAAACAATCGTCGGACGAAGTTTCGCACGCTGGCGTTGTCCTCGTTTTCGAATATGCTGCCGAGGTTTGCACTCTGATCCTGCATCCCCAGTTTTAACCGCTCATCACGAAGCCGTGCGCGTTCATCATTTAGCTCGTTCTTTTCACGTTGGCGCGCGATCTCCATGCCGCCTTTTTGGATAAAATCGACAATCTTCGGCAACTCATCTGCGTCAAACCAGACGCCGTGCTGTTTGCAGATATCGACGATCACACCCGACGCCCGGGCAAAATTGTTGCGGTTCATCAGCTCGCCGCAATCTGGACACGGAACGTAATTGACCTTCGTCATTTGGTCGCCGCGGATCGTGCGATTGCCAAAATAAACGAGAACGGCCGAGCGTTTTTCGTGATCCGCACAGATATTTTCAAACGTCGCAGTGTCGAGCCACAGCCCGTCGCATTTTTCACAGCCGCGAATTTTAGTCTCGCCGATCTGCAGGTCTTCGAGACCAGCACGGCATCGCGGACAGGTGCCACCATCACCACCAAGACTTACCTCGACCGGAGCCGCGACCGCACCGCAATGTTGGCAAAACTGGCTGCCGACGAACATCAAACCAAAGCACGACGGACACGCCATCGTCTTGAGCCGGGTCTTGCAAAACTCACATTGGCTGTGGTCGCTGGCAACACCGGCACCACAATTTGGGCAATTTAGAGCTTCGACTTTCATCGCTTTTTACCCCTTCATTTTTGTAAGCAGTATCTCCCGCATCTTGTCCGGACGCGCTATCTTATTCGTCCATATCTCAAACTGCTTCACGCCCTGAGCGATCAGCATCTCGAGACCGCCAATCGCCGGAACACCCGCAGCTTTTGCCGCTCTAACTATCGGCGTATCCGCCGCACTGGTCACAAGATCATAGACAAATTTTACACCCGAAAGCTCGTCCGCCGTAAACAGAGATTCGTGCTCAAGCGGCCCTTTCATCCCCTGCGGCGTGGCATCGACAAGGATGTCAGTTGTCAGTTGTCGGTTGTCAGTTGTCAGTTGGTGGTGTTTAATGCCAAATTCGTCGGCGAATACTTTCGCTTTTTGTAGGTCGCGGGCAAAAACGGTCACATCCGCACCTTCTTGCTGCAAGGCATAGACACACGCCCGCGAAGCTCCGCCTGCACCAAATACCGCAACTCGCGCATCGCGAATGTCGCCAAATCTAGCTTTTAGGGGCGTGATAAAACCATGTGCGTCGGTGTTGTAGCCGGCGAGCTTGCCGTCTTCGATTTTTATCGTGTTGACCGCACCGATCTTTGCGGCGGTTGGATCGATGGCGTCGAGATGCGGGATGATCGCCTGTTTATGCGGCATCGTGACCGAAAATCCGCCAAAATTGAGCTCGACCTCACGTGTTTCAGCCTTTACCATTCGCCGGATGAACGCATCGAGATCCTTAACGAGCAGATGCATAAAAACCGCATTAACATCCGCCGCCGCAAACTCGGCATTATGCATATACGGCGACAGCGAGCCCGACACCGGGTCACCGATGACGCCAAACACCTTAGTGTTTTTATCGAGTTCTTTGACGCAGTAAGTTTCGGTCAAGTCTTTTGCCGTAAGCTGTCCATCGGCGGTTTCTTTACCCGCGTCGAGCGCGGCGTAAGTTAAATAGGCTCCGTGAGCCAGCCCAAGAATGCGAGTCCATTTCCCCGCCTCGCCCATCGCGATAGGGATAATTTGCTTGCCTTCGGTCTTTGCAAGTTCCAATAATTTCCAAATAGGAATCGCATCGGAAATGTCGTTTGCAGTGACGGCGAGCTTAATAATATTGGCATCGGTCGCCGCCAATCGGTCAAATATTTGACCCAAATCGCCGGGAACACCGTTAAAGTCGTGAAATGAAACAATCTTCTCTGAATATTTTTCACCGTATTCGACTACATCTTCTTCTAGATCAGCAATTCCAAAAGATTCTTGCGACTCTCGCCAAAACGCTCGACGCTCATACAGCGACGTCTCCCGCTGACCGCCCTGATCGGGAGCGCGAAATGTCGCAAGTAGCGTCTTTTCAAAATTGAGATTTGAAATCTGAAATTTGAAATTTTCGATCTGATCGCTTGGCAAGCAATCAAACCGCACCTCGATCACATCGGCGAATTGCTCCGCTCGTTTGATATTGGCGATCATTTCGTCTGCGGTTTCGGCACATACCGAAATACAGATTTTCCCGTTATTCACTGGTCGAATCCTTTAGGCTAGTTACGATACTGCCGGCGACGACCAGGCACGTGACGGTGCAAAACGCTGCTGCGACGACGATCGCCGTGTTGCCACTCTGTTTGACGGCGATGGCGGTTGCCGCCCACGCGACCGCGAGCGGATAAATATAATTTTGCAGCCGCCAGCGTACGACAAATGCGAGAGCCGCTGCGATGACGAGGATCGCGACACCGAGAGTGTTCCATGCAGTTGGCGACATCTCAGACCCAATGTATTTGAGAAATATCGTGAAATTTACAAGCGTCGCGGCAGTTACCCAGCCCGCATAAATGCCAAACGGAGCAGTTGTCATTAGCGGGTTTCCATCGGCTCGTCGCAGCAATATCATCATCCCGATCAGCGTAAACAGCAGCCCTGCGATCAACACTAAACAAACCCCGATCTGATCGCGGTGCCAAAAATATATCCACGCGCAATTGAATGCACATGTCGCAATATAGAGCGACCTGACGGTGCGAAATTTTACAATATTACTTGGTAACGCTTGATAAATGCTAAACGCAATAATTCCTAGATAGATCAGGCTCCAGATCGAAAATGCGTACCCGGCGGGTGTTAATACGGTCGGGTATTTTGCCGATATCAGCTCGGGCGTCACTCCGTTAACATAGCCGGTGGCGGCTAACCCGTTAAAGACGATAGTGCCGATAGTGGCAACGATAAGCAGGATAGATCGCATCCGATCCTGTGTGTTTGCGGCTGTTTCCATTACCTGATTATCGCACCAAATCGCGAAAAACATTGCCAAAACGGTTGCCGAATTCACGATTTCGTATGAAAATACCTCAAAACGTAAAGTTTTGTAAATTTTGCGAAGTGAGTATAAATAAAGTTTCCAACCAAAACCTTAGCTAATGCGTCATAAGTGCGTCTGTGGCATTGAGATTGCCTATGATAATAGCGGAAACGCAGTTTCTCTCTTTCCCCAAGAAGCGTGAATTTAACGAGAGAGGAAAGAAATGATAACAATGAAAGTTTTACATAAAATACTATTTACGTTCGTTTTTGTTCTGGGCTTGTCACTGACGGCCATGGCACAAAAAGACGACACTAAACCAAGGCCGCCAAAAGAAGTGCCGCCGGTCGTCAACCCGCAGCCTAAACCGCCCAAGCCGACCCCGACGCCAAAACCTAACTCAATAGGTGCGGTTTGGAAGAGCGAGATCACCTATACGGCATAATTGCCGCAAAATAATTTAGACAAAGACATCTCCACCAAAGGGGATGTCTTTTTTTGTTGCAAAACGCTGCCATTTGAGATAACAGCTCGGCTGATTTTCTGTTAATCTTTCTGCATTATCCAGGAGAGACAATTATGAGCAAACCAGCCGTCAAGATGTTTCGAGTCGTACTATTCACCGTCGTAGCCGTATTTTTTGCATTTAATTCATTTACACCCGCACAAAAGATCGATCCGTCGCTTTATCAGAGTATGAAGTGGCGAATGATCGGGCCTTTTCGGGGCGGTCGAACGGTCGGGGCGGTGGGCATACCGTCACAGCCAAATGTTTTTTACATCGGCGTCAATAACGGCGGCGTGTGGAAAACGACCGATGCGGGACGGACGTGGAAACCGATCTTTGACGAGCAACCGACCGGCTCAATCGGCGACATAGCCATTGCACCGTCCAATCCGAACGTGATCTATGTCGGCTGCGGCGAAGGGTTGCAGCGGCCGGACTTAGCGACGGGCGACGGCATGTATCGTTCGCGCGACGGCGGCAAAACCTGGGAACACCTGGGCTTGCGCGAAGGGCAACAGATCGCTTCCATCTCAGTGGACCCAAAGGATGAGAACCGCTTGTTCGTCGCCGTGCTCGGACACCCTTACGGGCCTAACGAAGAGCGTGGAATTTATCGCTCGACTGACGGCGGCAGTTCGTTTCAGCGTGTGCTGTATAAAGACGAGAATACCGGTGCGATGCAGGTCGAGATCGACCCGAAAAACCCAAAGATCGTCTATGCAGATATGTGGGCGGGGCGTCAGGGGCCTTGGGAAAATGGTGCCTGGCAGGGCAAGGAAAGCGGTTTATTCAAATCTACGGACGGCGGAAATAATTGGAAAAAACTGACCAAGGGGCTGCCGACGGTTGAGCAGGGTTTGGGACGAATTGGTTTTACGATATCGCGTTCGGACAATGACCGGCTCTATGCGACGGTCGATGCCCAAGCTACAGTTGCGGGTATTTACAGCTCGACAGACGCTGGTGAAATCTGGACGCGGGTTAACGGCCACCCTCGGCCTAGGGGACGTGGCCGCGATTTTGCTGAACTGCTACTGTATCCAAAAGACACGAATTCGGTCTTTGTCGCAAATTTCTCTTCTTACAAACCGACCGTATGCGGCAAAACATTTAAGATCGGTAGACCACACGCCTGCACTCCAGCCACACAGG
>DEQS01000092.1 GCA_002360555.1 Chloracidobacterium sp. UBA3360 | reverse complement strand
AAGATCTGTCCGTCCGTGATCGAGATCACGTTGGTCGGGATGTACGCCGAAATATCGCCGGCCTGTGTCTCGATGATCGGCAAGCTGGTAAGCGAACCGCCGCCCTGCTTGTCGGACATCTTTGCCGCACGTTCGAGCAAGCGTGAGTGAAGGTAGAAAACGTCGCCGGGATATGCTTCGCGGCCGGGAGGACGGCGGAGCAGCAGCGAAATTTCGCGGTACGCGGCAGCCTGCTTCGAAAGATCGTCGTAGATCGTCAGAGCGTGGCGGCCGTTGTCGCGGAAATACTCGCCCATTGCGCAACCCGAATACGGAGCCAAAAACTGCATGGCCGCGGGGTCGGACGCCGAAGCGTTAACGATGATGGTGTAATCCATCGCACCGTATTCCTCAAGCTTCTGACGAACCTGAGCAACGGTCGATGCTTTTTGCCCGATCGCGACATAGACGCAGATAACGTCTTTGCCTTTTTGGTTGATGATCGTGTCGATCGCGACAGCGGTTTTACCCGTTTGGCGGTCGCCGATGATCAGCTCACGCTGTCCGCGGCCGATCGGCACCATCGAGTCGATAGCTTTAAGGCCGGTCTGGAGCGGCTCTTTTACCGGCTGACGATCGATGATTCCCGGAGCGATCTTTTCGACGGGATTGTACGTCTCGGTGATGATCTCGCCTTTGCCGTCGATCGGGTTGCCGAGAGCATCGACCACACGGCCGATCATCGCGTCGCCCACAGGCACGCTCATGATGCGTTTTGTCCGCTTGGCTTCGTCGCCCTCTTTGATCTTTTGAAAATCGCCGAACAGCACGCATCCAACCTTGTCTTCTTCAAGGTTGAGTGCGAGGCCGCGAACGCCGTAGGGAAATTCGAGCAGCTCGCCGGCCATGACCTTTTCCAGGCCATAGATCTCGGCGATACCGTCACCAACCTTGATGACCGTGCCGACCTCGTCGACCGTCATGCTGGCGTCAAAATTATTGATCTGAGCACGAATTATCTCGTTTATCTCGTTAGCTTTGATTGATTCCATATTTTTGTCAGTGGTCAGTTGTCAGTGGTCAGTTGTCAGTTTTTCTGACTACTAACTACTGGCTACTGACTACTATCCATTAACAAGTTGTTCTCGTAAATTCTCTAGCTTTGTTTTGACAGAGCCGTCGTACACAGTCGAACCGATGCGCGTGACGACACCGCCGATAATATCTTTATTAATTGCGAAACTTATGTTGACCTTTTTGCCGGTCAGCTTTTCAAGATTTGATTGAAATTCTGTGCGTTCGTTTTCAGGCAGCTCGCGGGCTGAAACGATCTCGGCAGTCACAACGCCGCTACGCTCTTGCAGCACCGCGTCAAAACGGTCATTGATCTCACCTATCTCGGTCAGACGGCCGTTTTGCAGCAGTACGCGAAGAAAATTTGCGGTCGCCTGCGTAGGCTTAGTGCGTGCGATCAGATCCTCAAGTACCCGTTCCTTGCCCATGTGAGCGATGGCAGGGTTGCTGAAAACTGTCTGCAGGTCTTCGCTAGTGCGAAAAAGCTCGGTCCAACCGGCAAGCTCGCCTTTGACGGCGTCGGTCTGACCGGTTTCGAGGACAACATCGGCAAGTGCGGCTGAATATCGGCGGGCGATCGTCTCTCTGCTCATATTAGTTTAGCCCTCCGATCTCGCTGATGCTGCCTTTTACAAGCTGTGCGTCGACGGTGCCATCGATCTGAGCACGCAACTTTTTCTCGGCGAGGTCGATCGTCGTATTGGCCGACAGGCGGCGAAGCTCCGCGTACGTCTGTTTCGAAATCCTGGCAAGCTCGCCCTCGGTCTGTTGACGGAGCCGTTCTACCTCGATCTTGGTCTGGTCGGCGAGGCGTTTCTTTTCAAAAGCGGCCTCGTCCTTGGCTTTTGCCAAAATGTCGGTTTTTTCGGTTTCGAGTTGTGACAGGCGGGCTTCGATAGATGTCAGTTTTGCAAGAGCGTCCTGTTTTTCAGCCTCGGCTTTGATCAGCTCGGCACGGATCTCGTCGCGTTTTGCCGTGAAGGCATCGCCCAGAGGCTTTTTGACAAGATAGATCATTATCGCGATAAAGATCGCGAGATTGATAAATTTCCACGCCTCAAAGCCCGGAATATTAAGATATTCGTTGTAAAAGTGCGTAAAAGCGCTCTCTTTACCAGCAGGGCCGCCGGACAAAAGAAAAGCAAAATTGGATATAAACGCTAACATAAAAACTTAGCCCTTCAGGATATTCGCGGCGATCTGGTCGGCGATCTTTTCGGCATCGGTATCGATGGCGGCACGGGCCTCAGCGGCCGCATTTTCAAGCTCCGCCTTGCCTGTATCAAACATGCCGGCGGTCTCGGTCTTAGCTTCAGCAAGCTTTTGCTCGCGGGCGGCGATCGCTTTTTTCTGTTCTTTTTCTATGAGCTCATAGCCCTTGGTTCGGACGTCTAGTAGTTCGCTGGTGTAACGCGATTCTTTCTCGCCGACATCGCTGAGGATCTTTTCGGCTTCAGACGAATACCCGCCTTTGTTCTTATCGCGAGCCTCTATGATGCGGTTGATCGGTTTGTAAAACGTACGGTTGAGCACCCATATCATCAGCAAAATGATGCCGATATGGATAAATATCGTACCGTCCGGGAAAAGCTGAATTGATTCGGCAAAGGCCAGCAAATGCATAATCTTGATCGTCCGTGTTTACGGTCGGAAACAGCGCAATATCTGCCTGATTCTCAAAAGATATAAGAGTATCACGCGCCCTTTTTAAGGGTCAAGGACGCGCCGCAAGCGCTTTACATCCGCCGCTGATTTTTAAAGTTTTGCCGCTGTGCTAAAGTTTTCAACAACTGGTTTTATCAACTGAGCCGATGACCGCAGCACATAAAAAAGAAAAGATACGCGCACCGCGAAACCGAACGCTAGATATCGGTGAAAATGAGGTCGAGACCTTGCGTTCAAAGCTGGTCACAGATGATGGATACGCGGATCTGTCAGATGTGCGAAATAAGGTGATTTGCGGCGATGCTTTTAGTGTTTTAGAGCGCCTTCCAAATGCGAGCGTCGACCTGCTCTTTGCCGATCCACCCTACAATTTGACTAAATCGTTTGGTGCGGAAAAGTTTAGCGAGCGGTCGTCGGATGAATATGAGGCATGGCTCGATTCGTGGCTACGGCTTTGTTTGCCGCTGCTCAAGCCGACGGCGAGCGTTTATATATGCGGCGATTGGCGCTCATCTGCGGCGATACAGCGGGCCGGGTCGAGGCATTTTACGCTTCGTAACCGAATTACTTGGGAACGCGAAAAAGGACGCGGGGCAAAGGCGAACTGGAAAAACTCGGCTGAGGATATATGGTATTTTACTTTTTCTGACGAATTTATATTTAACCTCGATGCGGTAAAACAACGCCGCCGCGTTATCGCACCGTATCGTGAGAACGGCGAACCAAAAGACTGGGCTGAGACAAGCATCGGCAATTTTCGCGACACGCATCCGTCAAATATCTGGACCGACATCAGCGTCCCGTTTTGGTCAATGCCCGAAAACACCGATCACCCGACACAAAAACCGGAAAAGCTGTTGGCAAAGATCACACTTGCGAGCACTAAAGACGGCGACATGATCCTCGATCCTTTTGCCGGTTCAGGAACGACCGCTGTCGTTGCTAAAAAGCTCGACCGTGATTTTGTCGCTATCGAATCCGACGAACAGTTTTGTTTGCTTGCTCAAAAGCGGCTCGACCTAGCCGACACTGAGCGTTCAATTCAAGGCTTTAGCGATGGTGTGTTTTGGGAGCGAAATTCGGGCCAGAACCGGGAGCGATAGTGACTGGGTTCCTAATCTCTGTGTACTCTGTGTTCTCTGTGGCAAAATGTCTTTATGAAAGTAGCAACCTGGAATGTAAATTCGATCCGTCTGCGGCTCGAATCGATGCTTGAGTGGCAAACGCGGACCGGCACAGATGTATTGTGTGTACAGGAAACCAAGGTCGTTGACGCTGATTTTCCATCGCAGCCGATCATAGACGCGGGATATCACGTGGCGTTTTTTGGTCAGAAATCTTACAACGGCGTCGCGATCATTTCTAAACATGAGATCGAAGACGTGCAGAAAGGCTTTCGCGACGACGATGACGAACAGCCTAAACGCCTCATCGCCGCGACGATCAAAGGCGTCCGCATAGTCAATACCTACATCCCGAACGGCACCGAGCTGTGGACAGACAAATTTACCTTTAAACTCGACTGGCTGCAGCGGCTACGAAAGATGTTTGACGACGACTGTGACCTTAATAAAGACGTGCTCTTATGCGGTGATTTTAATGTCGCACCCGACGAGCTTGACGTCTGGAGCGTCCCCGCGTGGCAGGGAAAGCTGCATTTTTCAAAGCCCGAACGCGCCGCCATACACCATGTCAAACAGTGGGGTTTTGTCGATGCATTTCGCCAGATCAACGGCGATCTGCAAGAATTTTCATGGTGGAACTATCGCGAAGGCTCGTGGCAGCGAAACCAGGGATTGCGCATCGACCACATATGGGTCTCGCCCGCACTGGCCGCAAAATGCACCGGCTGCTGGATCGACAAAGAACCGCGCGGCGGCGAAAAACCGTCGGATCACACGCCGGTGGTCGCGGAATTTAGCTTGTAGAATTTACACATGAAAGGAAAACTCGTCGTTCGTGTCATCGCATTGGTCGCTGCTGCGCTTTTGCTCGTTTTGATAGGCGGGATAGGATTTGTGTATCTAGCCCCCGAAACCGCGACGCATACGTTTCTTACGATCGAGCGAAAACGCTCGGGACTTGTTCGAAAAGAGATCGATCTGCCGGACGGGACACATTACGTTTATCTCGAGGGCGGTCAGGGCGAACCGCTTATGCTGCTTCACGGCTTTGGCGGGAACAAGGATGGTTTTACACGAGTCGCCCGGTTTTTGACATCTCATTATCGGGTAATAATTCCCGACCACATCGGGTTTGGCGAATCTGCACACCCTCCTGATGCTGACTACACTCCTATCGCTCAGGCCAACCGGCTCCATTCTTTGGCGCAAGCTTTGGGTGTCGCGGATCTTCATCTCGGCGGCAGTTCAATGGGCGGTCAGATCGCGATGTCGTATGCGGCTCTATATCCAACTGAGGTCAAAAGCCTCTGGCTGCTCGATCCGGCGGGAATTTGGTCGGCCCCCGAAAGCGAACTACGCAAAATAATTAGAGAAACCGGCCATAATCCGTTATTGGCCCAAAACGAAGCGGAGTTCGCACAGCTTTTTCCATTTGTGATGGCCGAACCGCCGTTTATCCCGCGGCCGATGATGGATGTTCTAGCTCAGGAACGTATTCGGAATTTTGATCTGGAAAAAAAAATATTTTTACAAATTACGGCCGATTCGCTAGAGGGACGCATATCGGGCATGACCATTCCCACCCTGATCGTGTGGGGCGATCGTGACAGAACGATAAATGTCGCAACCGCGGAAATTCTACACAGACTGATGCCAAATTCACGGGTCATCATAATGCCCGAGATCGGTCATTTGCCGATGATCGAACGGCCGCAGCAAAGCGCCGAAGACCTTTTGCGTTTTAGAGCTTCGTTGTAGCGTCTAGCCGATCCGGACACACGTCATTGAGATCGACCCTCCGTCAAAGCCGCTGACGGGAAAAGTAACCGGATCGGCCTCATTTTGGAGAGCGAGTACGTAGAGGAGCGGTAGAAAATGTTCGGGTGTTGGCGCGGCGAGCCTGGCGTCGGCCCCCATCGACAAGTAGTTCGACAGCGGGGGGTGATCGCCATCAAGCATCATTTTTTTGGCCTGGTTATCGAATCTCACCGCCCAATCAAATGGCTCCACGTCCTTCGTTCCCCAACCATAAGCCCGCAAATTGTGCACCAAATTTCCGCTACCGATGATGAGAATGCCTTCGTCGCGCAGTGATGAAAGCCGCTTTGCAAATTCGTAATGCCACTCCGAAGGCTGGGTCTCATCTATCGAAAGCTGAACAACCGGAATATCCGCATCGGGAAAAACATGGCAAAGTACCGACCAAGTTCCATGGTCAAGCCCCCAATCAGTAGAGTCTAACTTGACGCCGCCGCCTATTAGTTCGTTGACCCTCGCGGCTAGCTCAGGTGAACCCGGAGCCGGATATTTAACGTCAAACAACTCCTGCGGAAACCCGCCAAAATCATGGATCGTGCGCGGCTGTTCCATCGCTGTGACGGCGACCTCGGGGATATACCAATGTGCTGAAATGGACAAAACTGCTTTTGGATTCGGGATCGACCGCCCGATCTCGGCCCATGCATTTGTATACACATTGGTCTGAATGGCATTCATCGGGTTGCCGTGGCCGAAGAAAATGGCGGGCATTGGTGGCGTCATAATTTTATTTTACATTGCTAATCGGGTAGACACGACGCGGGCGCCAGTATTAGACTGTCTTTTGAACGAGCTATGGACATTCGCAAAGCAACTCTAATATTTTTTGGCACGGTCTGTGTTGGGCTCGGCGTTCTGGGAATATTTCTGCCGCTGATGCCGACGACAGTCTTTTTGCTGATGGCCGCCTATTGCTATTCGCGAAGCTCCGATAGGTTTCATAATTGGCTCGTAAATAACCGCTGGCTCGGCAGATACATCAAAAACTACAAATCAGGCCAGGGGATCTCGGTCAGGCAAAAAGTCACTACGATCGGGATACTCTGGGCGTCGATCGGTTTTAGTATTTGGTTTGTTGCAGCTTCGTTTTGGCCGACGCTATTCCTGGCTGCGGTTGCGATCGGCGTGACGATCCACCTGCTCTGGATCAAAACCGCCACCGCCAACGAGCCGGCCGAATCCCCGATCGCACCGATCGAAAAAGCCTAAACTTTAACTCCGTTTCAGCAATTCCCGTACTCGCTTTGCAAGCTGCGGAAGCAGCGTTGTTGTTTTTAAGATCGAACCAGTAGCAAATGTGGTCGTCATTTTGCGAAACGTGTCGATTGCCGTTTGCGAATACGGCATCCACCAGGCGTCTGGCATTAGGGCGAGTTTGTTTGTGTGGATGTGCTTTGGCTGGACGAGCTCCATTAATCCTTCGCGGCCGTGTGTGCGGCCTCGGCCGGAATTCTTAAATCCGCCCCAAGGCGTTTGGCCGATGCCGTGTGTGTAGAGCACCTCATTAATGCAAACGGAGCCTGCCTCGATCTTTTCGGCAACGCGTTTGCCCTTTGCTTTGTCACGAGTCCAAACGCTTGCTGTCAGGCCAAATTCGCTGTCATTGGCGAGACGGATCGCTTCTTCTTCAGTAGCAAATGTCGCGATCGGCAGCGTCGGGCCGAAAGTCTCCTCTTGCATCGCACGCATGTCGTTGTGGGCACCGGTTATGACGGTAGGCTCGTAGAAAAGGCCTTCGAGTGTAGGGTTGCGGCGGCCGCCAGTTTCGATCTTTGCTCCGGCGGCTCGGAAATCTTCGACGTGATCCTCGACGATCTTGATCTGCCGTTCCGATGACATTGCTCCGATCGAAGTGGTTTCTTTATCACCTGTATCTTGCTGCAATGCCCGCGTTTTCTCGATTATCTTACGAGTTAATTCCGCCGCCGCCGCTTCTTGGACATAAAGCCGCTCGACCGATGAACATGACTGGCCAGCGTTGCAGAAAGCTCCCCAGACGGCGGCTCCGGCGGCGAGTTCGAGGTTGGCGTCGGCGAAGACGATCATCGGGTCTTTGCCACCGAGTTCGAGCACGACGGAGGTCAGATTTTTGGCTGCGGCCGCAGCGATCTTCTTTCCGGTCGCGACCGATCCGGTGAACATTACCTTGTCCGGTGCCGCTTCGACTAGAGCCGCTCCGGTCGTGCCGCCGCCGCTGACGATCTGAACACAGTTTTCCGGCAACCCGGCTTTTTCAAAGATCTCGCCGATCTTTAGCCCGATCATTGGCGTCAGCTCTGACGGTTTGATGACGACCGTATTTCCTGCCATCAGAGCCATTACGGCTTCGCCCAAGGGAATTGAAAAAGGATAATTCCATGCCGGTATGATGCCGACCACCCCGAGCGGATGATAGACGATCTTAGACGAGCGGCCCATCATGGCATAGATGCCGATGCCGATCTTGTGGGTCTTTAGCAGCTTTTCGGTATTGCGGGCGAAATACTGCATCAGGTCGAGCACCGGAGCGATCTCCATCGAAAACGCCTCGGCGACGGGTTTGCCTGATTCGTCTGAGATCAGCCGTGCTATAGACTCTTTGTCCGAAAGCAACATCCCGCGGGCACGCATGATGTACGCGGCACGCTCGCTGAACGAAGTTTGCTTCCAAGTTTGGAATGCGGCACGTCCGCGATCGACGGCGGCGGTCACATCTTCGGGCGACGATTGAGCGACGCGCCCGACCTCGGCTCCGGTCGCGGGGTTATAGGAGACTATCTCGTCGGTTTGGACTGGAAATACAGCGCTCATATAAGTTTTCGGAAGAAATTAACCACAGATTAACACAGATAGACACAGATATTTATTAGATTCATCTGTGTGAATCCGTGTCCATCTGTGGTTAAATATCTTACGCCAGCATTCGCTCGATCACGCCAAATGCGGCGTCGATGGCTTCGGATAATTTCGACGGGTCGGTGCCGCCGCCTTCGGCCATGTCGGCTTTGCCGCCTCCTTTGCCGCCCACGATCGGGGCGATCTCGCGGATGATGTCACCAGCTTTTACTTTGGCCGTAAGGTCGTCAGACACGCGGACGATGAGCCCGACCTTGCCCTCGTCGGCACGGCCGATGATGACGACGCCGGATTTGAGACGTGCAAGCAAAGTGTCTGAGAGCTGACGTGTGCCATTTGCATCAAGGCCCTCGACTACCTTGCCGAGGACTTTTACGCCGTTTATTTCTTTGGTTTCGTCGCCGCCGGACGAGGCTTCGCCGATGGCACCGGTTGCGATCTTGAGCTTTAGCTCGTCCATTTCTTTGCGGGTCTTTTTGAGGTCTTCTTGCAACCTTGCAATGGCGTTTGGCAGATTGTCGCGTTGCGTGTTTAACGCTCCGAGCGAAGCGTCGATCAGTTTTTCGTCGTCGCGAAAACGCTCAAATGCGTCAAAGCCCGTGATCGCACGGATGCGGCGAACACCTGAGGCGATCGCTTCGTCCGAGATGATCTTAAACGAACCGATGTCGCCGGTCGCACGGACATGTGTGCCGCCGCAAAGCTCCTTTGAAAACACGCCGTCACCGACGCTCAGCACGCGAACATCCGCACCATATTTTTCACCAAACAGGGCCATCGCACCGCCGGCCATCGCCTGTTCGATAGGCATGACGTTGGTATTTACCGGCTCATTCTTGAGGATCTCGCGGTTTACCAGATCCTCGACCTCCGCGATCTCGGTGTCGGTCATCGGCTGGTAATGCGTAAAATCGAACCGCAAAACGTTTGGTGCGACAACCGAACCGCCCTGTTTTACATGCGTCCCCAAGACTTCACGCAAAGCCGCGTGTACAAGATGCGTCGCGGTATGATTTCGCCGCGTCGCATCGCGTTTCTCGGCGTCAACGGTCGCGGTAACAATGTCGCCGACTTTTATCGAGCCTTTTTCGACCGTCACCTTGTGAATTATCAATCCCTGGACCGGCGAATATGTGTCGGCAACTGTCGCGGAAACATCGGTGCCGATCAGTTTGCCAACATCCCCGACTTGGCCGCCGGCCTCTGCGTAAAATGGCGTTTGATCGAGTACTACACTGCCCTGAGAACCGGCATCGAGTGAGTCAATTTGCTTATCACCGTCAAGAATGGCAATGACTTTAGCGTCCGTCAGATGCGTTGTGTCGTAGCCGTGAAACTTGTTCGCACCAACTTTATCGAGTATTTCAGAATATATCGGCGATGGTTGTGATTTTCGCTCGGTTTTACCAACGTCGCCTTGGGATTGTAATTCCTGCAAAGCCGTATCAAACCGATCGTTGAAATCGTCCTCTTCGAATTCGAGGCCTTTTTCTTCGAGATAAACGCGGATCAGGTCGCGCGGCGTGCCAAATGTGTCGTAGAGTTTGCCGATCGATAGAAAGAGATCGTCGTCTTTCGGCGTACTGGCGGAAATGCCGAGGTCATTGAGTTTTCCGAGGCCGACCGTAACTGTGTTACCAAACCGTTCTTCTTCGACGCGAACCATTTTGCCGATGAAATCACGCTGGGTTTCTAGTTCGGGATAGGCTCCGCTCATTTTGCCGACGACGAAATCACAGACTTTGTAAAAGAATAGATCGTTGAGGCCCAAATGCTCGCGGCCGTGATAGATGGCGCGGCGCATTATTTTGCGGAGGACGTAGTTGCGGCCTTCGTTGCCAGGCAAAATGCCGTCGGCGATGGCAAACGCGGTCGATCGCGCGTGGTCGGCGATCACGCGGCAGGCAAATTGTTGAGAATCGGTCAATCCCTCGTACACACTCATTATTTTAATAATATATCAGGAATCAAGGCGGAAACACGACCTGTAGGGAGTGTGCGCCTAACGCTGATCTAGACACACTGCTAAGTGCCCCTATTTCTACTAATTTTTCTCGACATCTAAATCGGAAAAGCGCACATCACAAGGCGGTTGACATAAATGTTGGAAACATTAAGAATCTAGCATATCGATCATTATCAGGAGAAAAACACTATGAACAAGCGTCTGTTTTCGATCATGTTATCGATCGGCGTATTTATGACCTTGGCGGTCTCGGCCGCGAGTGCTCAAAAGGTCGGCGGATATAAGGAAGTATCGGCTTCGGATGCTGCGGTTCAGGCCGCGGCCGAATTTGCAGTCAATGCACAGGCGGAAAAGACTGAAAAAGAGATCTCGCTGGTTGATGTTATAAAGGCGGAACGGCAGGTAGTCGCGGGTTCTAATTACCGGCTTTGTCTAAAAGTTACATCGCAGGGGGAGGTCGGTGAGGCGGATGCAACTCACTTTGTTCAGGCGGTCGTTTATGTTGACTTAAAAGGAAACCGCAAGCTATCGAGCTGGGTGATATCTGATTGCGGCGAAGAGGACGGGGATCAATAAACGTGAGGTATATATGAAAACAAATTTTAGAACAGCATTTCTACTCTCAGTTTTAACTGCGGCTTTTGCTTTGGCAATATCGGCTCAGCCGGGCGGCTATCAACCGACAGAGATCGACAACGCGGGCGTTGCGCTCGCGGCGGATTTCGCAGTAAAAGAACAGGCGTCGAGGGCAAAGACCACGATCACGTTGAACAAGGTCGTAATGGCTTCGGACAAGGAGCCAAAGCTCGGTGCACGCGATTTTATGCTATGCCTCGACACCAACGTGGCAAACAAACAGACATTTGTTCAGGCTATCGTGACGATGGATCAATACTCGAACCTAAAGCTCATGGGCTGGTCAAAATCGACCTGCGGCAAATCAGCCTCAACGTCAGGCGGCGGCAGTGCGACTGGTGAGTTTATGCCTCGAATGAACTACGAAATCGTCAGTAACGGTGACGGCGGCGCCGGTTTGGCTGCTGATTTTGCCGTCACAGCCCAGGCTAAAAAGACAAAAGCGGTCATTACTCCTGCAACCATCATCAAAGCCGAAGACCAAGAGCCGGCGCTCGGAGCACGCAACTTCAGGCTCTGTCTCAAAACAACGGTTAACGGCAAAGCTACGACAGCTCAAACGTTGGTTACAGTTGACCAGTATTCAAACAACAAGCTTATTAGCTGGACCGAAATGAAATGTGGCGAATCGGGCGACGGTGATTTCACGCCCGTCGAAAAAGAGTTTTCTGCCGGAGTTGATCTGGCGGCAGATTGGGCGGTTATGAAGCACTCAAAAGATACTGGCGTTCCGCACAAACTTGTTGAGATCTTGAAACGTGAAGAAAAGGGAATGTTTTCGATGACCTATCGTATCTGTATGAAGGTTGGCGAAGAGGGCGAGACGCAGATCATACAGGCGGTAGTGACGCGCGACCAGTATTCGAACCACAAACTAGTTAGCTGGGAACACTCGACCTGCGGTAAATAGTGCAGGTTAGCTGACGCCTTTGGCACGGTCCCAACTGCCCTGCAACTTGCGGAGCAGCACTATCTGGCCTCCATGGTGAGCGTTATGAGCGGCGATGTTGAGTATCAACGTCGCCCATTTTGTTTGATTTTCATTCGACACCGGTTCCCCAAATTTCGATTCGTCCGCAGCGTCGATCAGGTCGCGAAATTCTGACATCACCGAATCGAACCGCGCGATCTCAGCCTGCCATTCGGCCTCGGTGTATTCGCCGGTGCTGAAAGATTCGTCGTTCGTCGCTATGTCATATTCGTAAGCGATGCCCTTAAACCGCTGCAAATATGCGTTGTTGTAATAGGTCAGGTGCGACAGCGTTTCCCAAATGCAGTTGACATCCGATCCATTTGGTTTCCAGCAAGCCATTTCGACATCGACGCCGTCGAGCGCGTTTTTTGTAGCGACAAACCAGCCGTTCGTATCAAAAGAATTTGAAAATTGACGTTTTATCAGGCCGTTAATTGACATAGTGTTTTCGCGGCAGGGCTTACCATCCGGTATGAATTTTCCATCTATCAACGATCTCGCCGTTCTCTAAAATATTGTAATGCGAATGCTGGGCGGCGGTCATGCAGGAGTGATTTGCGAGTATACGGACACGGTCGCCGACCTGATAGCGGTCAAAAATGCTGTTGTCGTCGGCGTGGATGACGCCGTGTTCTTGCGAAAGCGAACCAAGCCGCATACCGGTATCAACACCGTCTAGATCGAGCACGCGGCCATAGCCGCATGTCTCGTCGAGATGTGTCGGGCCGCGATCTTTTGACATGGCGATGCCGCCAGCGTCAATGACCAGCTTTCGCCGCGAGGGATCTCGGTGCACGACCGCCGCCAGCACCGTCAATGCACAATCATCAAACCCGCAGCTCCCAAGCGTCGCCTGATAGTTGTCAAAAAAGATGTAATTTCCGGGCCGTACCTCGTCAATTCCATCGAGATGGTCGATGTGATTAATCGTCGGCGTCGAGCCGATGCTGACGGTCGGGACCTCAATACCCATACCGCGAAGCCTCGCCGCAAGCTCGACCATAACGTCGCGCTCATGACGGGCGATGGTCTTCATTTCTTCGACACTCTTAACGTCGTACGAATGTCCGGCGTGAGTAAGGATACCGCCAAAAGTGAGGTTCTTTGCATCGGAGATCTGACGCGGAATATCGACGGCCTCAGACGTATGTGGTTCGACGCCGACACGGTGCGTGCCGCAATCGATCTTCACAAAAACGTCAAATCTCAAGCCCGCTCGTCCGGCGGCATCATCGAGGTGTTTTACAGTTTCAGCATTGTCCGTTAGCAGGTTCAGTTTGACGCCATTGCGTATGAACTCAATAGCCTCGTCAAACTTCCCGCGCTCGATCGGCACCGCATAGGTAATATCGGTGAACCCATTTTCCGAAAACGCCCGAGCCTCAGCCAGTGTCGAAACCGTGATCGCACCGTTATGTCCGGCGGTCTGGGTCTTTGCGACCTCGATACATTTGTGGGTTTTAATGTGAGGCCGCAGACGTGCTCCGTTGCTCGTTGCAATGTCGCTTATTCGCCCGGCATTCTTTCTTACCCGATAAATATCGAGCAGCAACGACGGTGTTTTGAGCGACGATAGGTCCATCTATTTGAAAAGATTCGCGGCTTTCTTGATGACATTTGCGACCGTAAATCCATAGTCGCGGAACACATCCTCAGCCGGGGCGGAAGTGCCAAATTTATCCACGCAGAGCACATCGCCTTTGTCGCCGACGTATTTGTGCCAGCCTTGTGAAACGCCGGCTTCGATAGCGAGGCGGGCGGTGACTTTGGCTGGTAAGACATCTTCTTTGTATTTGGCGTTTTGAGCATCGAAAAATTCCCAGCATGGCATTGAGACGACGCGGGTCGGGGTGCCTGCGGCATTTAACTTTTCTCGGGCTTCCATTGCGAGGCCGACTTCGGAGCCGGTTGCTATTAGGATCAGTTTTGGCGTGGTTGCTTTGCCCGCCTTGGTTTCCGCTTCGGCGAGGATGTAGGCACCTTTGTGCAGGCCCGATGCTGAGGCGTGTTTTTTGCGGTCTATGAGGGCGACTTTCTGCCTAGACAGAGCAAATGCGGTCGGGGCGTGTTGCCTACGAATCGCGGCGGCCCAAGCTTCGCGTGTCTCGTGGGCGTCACATGGGCGGATGACGGCGAGATTTGGGATCGCTCGCATGGCGGCGATGTGCTCGACCGACTGGTGCGTCGGGCCGTCTTCGCCAAGCCCGATCGAGTCGTGTGTAAAGACAAATATCGTTTGAATGTTAGACAGTGCCGCGAGCCGAATTGCGGGACGCATATAATCCGAAAACGTCTGAAACGTCCCGCCAAACGGTATCACGCTGCCAAACAACGCCATGCCGTTCATCGCCGAGCCCATCGCGTGTTCGCGGATGCCGTAGTGGATATTGCGGTTTTCGTAACGCCCGGCCTGAATGTCGGCGGACGAATTGATGTAGGTGTTGTTTGACGGTTTGAGATCGGCCGACCCGCCGACGAGGCTCGGCAGAGCATCGGCGATCGCGTTTATCACATCGCCGCTGTACGCACGGGTGGCTTTTGCCTCGACGTCTTCAAATTTCGGCAAGCTTTTTTCCCAACCAGCGGGCAACTCTGAGCTACGAATGCTTTTGAACGCCGCACCGAGCTCGGGATTTGCTTTCTCGTACTTCTTGACCGTTTCGTTCCAGTCTTTTTCAAGCGTTGCACCTGTTTTTACAGCTTGGCGGAAATGCGCGAGAGCCTCTTTTGGAACGTAAAAGCTCTTGTTTTCCGGCCAGCCAAGATTTCGTTTGGTCTCGCGGACGGCTTCTTCGCCGGGAGCGTCGGAGTGTGCCTTGCTCGTGCCTTGTTTTGGCATCCCGAAACCGATGATCGTGTGGACGCGGATCAGCGAAGGCTTATCCTTTACCTTTTGAGCGTCCTTGATCGCGGCCTCGATGGCTTTTAGGTCATTGCCGTCTTTTACGTCGGAGACGTGCCAACCGGCGGCTTGAAAACGCTTGGTTGTGTCTTCGGTAAAGGCAAGGTCGGTCGAGCCGTCGATCGTGATCCGGTTGTCGTCGTAGAGATAAATTAGGTTTCCGAGCTTGAGATGTCCGGCCATCGAGGCGGCTTCGTAACTGACGCCCTCCATCAGATCGCCGTCCGAGCAAATGCAGTAGATATAACCGTCGGCAACGGGAAAGCCGCGTTTGTTAAATCTCGCGGCAAGATGAGCCTGTGCGATGCCCATACCGACGCCGTTTGCAAAACCCTGTCCGAGCGGTCCGGTCGTGACCTCGACCCCGGCGGTCATGATGTTTTCAGGGTGTCCCGGCGTTTTTGAGTGCAGTTGGCGAAACCGCTTGATCTCGTCCATCGACAGGTCGTAGCCGGTCAGGTGCAGCAGGCTGTAGATCAGCATCGACCCATGTCCGCCGCTCAACAAAAACCGATCACGGCCAAACCATTTTGGGTTTTTCGGGTTATGCCTTAGGAACTTTGTCCACAGCACATAAGCCGCCGGAGCCATTCCGAGGGGCAGTCCGGGGTGGCCGGAATTTGCCTTTTGGATCGCATCGATCGAGAGCGTGCGGATGGTGTTGATACAGAGTTGGTCGAGTTCTGATCTTGAAATCGTCATTTTGTTTGTTCTTAGAAGCGCGTAAATTTTGGGTCGGTAAATTACATTTTGCCAGTAGTTTCGAGTGCAAGCAAAACCGCACCGCGCGAAGATGCCTCGGGCGTGTCATTTATGGCCAATTTTTCACCGAGCACGCTCGCAATGATGTCAGTCCAGACGGGTGAATCACGCAAAGCACCGCCCGAGGCGACAATATCAGTGATCTTTGCGACCTTTTTTAGCCGCCGATAGATGTCATCGAGCCGAAATGCGACGCCCTCCATCGCAGCGAGCAAAACATCGATGCCGTCGTGCGTAGCGGTGAGCCCAATGATGGCTCCGCGGGCATTTTCGTCGTAGCCGGTGCTGCGTTCGCCAAAAAAGAAAGGGATGACGACGAGGTCATCGGGAGCCTCTCGCGATAAAAGCAATTTGTCCGTATCTGCCGGAAGATGAAACCGCTCTTTTATTAGCGAATATAGATTGCCGCCGTCTGACAGGGCCCCGCCGAGTATCACGCTAGTGCGATCGACTCGATAACACCACAGCCCGTCGGGTATCTTAGCCGGCGGTTCGCCGCGATATGCGACACGCATGGCTGCGGACGTTCCGACCATTAGGCTCGCTTTGGATTTACCAAACCCGCATGACCCGATGTGATCCGCGGCACCATCGGCGATCGCAGGGAACCACTGAGCAGTAGCTAGACGCGGCCAACGCTTTGCGAAGTTTTTGTTTAGTTTGGAAGTGGCGGAGTCGGTCTCGGATATTTTCGGCAAATTGTCCCGTGAGATCTTGAGAGCCCTGAGCAATTTTGCATCCCACTTACATTTTCGAATATTAAAAATGCCGGTTCCCGATGCCATCGAGACACTCGTCGTGGCGGTGCCAAAGAGCTTTAGAGCGACATAGTCGCTAAACGACAGCCACTTTGCCGTCTTTGCGAAAACATCAGGCCGCTCGTTTTTGAACCAGAGCAATTTTGCGGGCCAAAAGCTAGAGTGAAAATGGGCACCGGTGCGGTTGTGCGTTTCCGTTTCATCAAAACGTTTCTTGAGCACGCCCGAATATTCACGGCTGCGGGTATCTGCCCAGCCCAGCACTTTTGTCGTTGGCTTGCCCTTGGTATCGATGCCGATTAGGCTGTGCCAAAATGAACATGACGCAACATGGGTAATATCGCCTTTTAGATTTTTTGTTTTATCGAGCAGGGCGTCGATGGCGGCAACGACTTGCGCAAATGCCTCGTCCGCATTGATCTCTGATCCGCCGTCGTTTGTCGTATCGAGGGTGCGTTCGATCTTGACCGACATCCCGCGAAGGGGTTCGGCTGCGTCGTTAAAAATAGACGCACGGACACTCGATGTGCCGATATCAAGAGCTAAGATGAGGGATTTTTCCACCGTAGAAGGGTGTCAGGGAATTCCTTTAACCAAACGTTTTTTTCATCCACCAGCGCATGCCGACAAACAGGAATCGGTAATCTTTCATAAACTCAGGCGGTTTGCCTTCGAAATAGTGGCCGATGAATTGCAGAATCCAGCCAACGACAAACAGGCCGAGAGCAACACGCCACGCACCTGTGACAAAAAAAGAAACGGGTATCATCAAGAGCGACAGAGCGATCATCGGTATACCAAATTGATGCGTTAATTTGTTGATCGGGTGCTGATGGCTCTCAGAGTATTCTTCGATCCAATCGTCCCAAGTTCTGCCGCCCATCATAAGCAAATTCTCCCGTCTGCAATTTGCGATTATCTTACACCAATTTTATCTGCGATGCAGTATTTTGACCGTCAGTTCATCGCCGAGATCGATCGTTTGTTCGGGTTCAAACCCATCAAGAAAATCCTCCGGCATAAATGTATCGGCGTCATCCACCGTAATCGGTATCTCCGTGACTATCCATTTATCGATGATGTCGGCCAGATCGCGATAGACCTGAGCCCCGCCGATGATATAGATATTGCCCTTAGCCTTTTCTGCAAGATCAATGACGGCTTGTTTGTTGTTGAGCTTTACGACATCGTCGGGAGTCTCGATTTTGCCGGAGCGGCTGAGTACGATATTAAGCCTGTTAGGCAGCGGCCTGCCGATCGACCGCCAGGTGTTTGCACCCATTACGACGGCATTTCCAGTTGTAGTTTCCTTAAAAAATTTTAAGTCAGCGGAATAGTGCCACGGCAGCTTGCCGCCCCTGCCAATGGCGAAGTTTTTTGCGATGGCGACGATACCGATGATCATAAGAAATTTTTAACGCAAAGCTGCAAAGACCACAAAGGAAGAATTAAGTTAAGCAGAAATTTGTTTACCTTTGTAAACCGATATTTCGGAACCTTTTGCAAGCAATACAGAATACGGTTTTTGATTCGTTAGAAAGCCAAACTCGTCGCCGTATGTTCCCGCAAAATCAACATCGATCAGCTCATTTTTGACGGAGAATAGCTCCCATTTCGGATGCTCGACTTTGTATTCATCGACTCGGCCGCGGCCTCGCTCGGTGTAGCCCCAATAGTGTTCGATGATAAATTCGCCGTGCGAACTTTCGTCAGGGACGCCGACGCTTTCGTCGATCTCGACGCCGAGATGATTTTTACAACCGCTTTTTGACCAGTCGTAGGAAACGGTGGTTTCGGTGCGGTCGTGGTCCATCGACCAGCATTCGTAGGGTTCGCCGTACATCGTTCTGGCGACCGCAGCGATAGCAAAACGCGGCACGATCTCCTTTACAAAACACACGGCCCGACGCGTCTCGTCGCCAGTCTCGCGTTTGACGTAGTAGCGAAGATTGACCTCTTCGAAATTGACGTGAAATGGTATCGGCAAACCCAAGACACGCGTGTCGAGAAACATAAAACCGACCAGACTGACAAAACATTTGCCTTCAAAAAGGTCGATCTCGGTGCCGCGGGGCACTCGGCTCGCGAGCAAAGATGGGTCAACTTCGTAGTTGGCCATTATCAAGTCTTTCCAGCGTGCGGTCAGGAATTTGTTCATATCAGGACGGTTGACCTTGTTCGGATTCGTATTGTTCCAGCTTACGATACAGCGTTTTTCGCCCGATGTTCAACAGGCGTGCGGCGTGCGATTTGTCGCCCTCGGTGTAATCGAGCGTTGCCTCTATGACCTGTTTTTCGATCTCGTCCATCGCCGATGGCAGCTCGATCTGGATGCCAATTGCGTTGCCGAGCCCGGCAGCGGTCGCGCGGGCCTCACGTGCATGGGCAAAGGCTTGATTTGCCGTGCGGCCGATCGCCTCGGGCAGGTCGTCAAGCTCGATCTGGCGGCCCGACGCGATGATGACAGCCCGCTCAATAGCATTTTCAAGCTCACGGACATTGCCCGGCCAATCGTAATTTACGAGAGCACGCATCGCCTCTTTTGAAATGCCGGAGACAAAACGGCCCGATTTGGATTTATAGCTTTCGAGAAAATGAAAGACGAGCAGGTTGATATCCTCGACCCGCTCACGAAGCGGCGGCAGCGAGATAGGAAAGACCGACAGGCGATAGTAAAGATCTTTTCTAAACGCCCCGCTATCGATCGCTATTGCGAGATCGGAATTGGTCGCCGCAATTACGCGGACATCCGTTTTGACGACGTGTTTGCCGCCTACGCGGGTAAATTCGCCATCCTGCAGCACGCGGAGCAGTTTGACCTGTGCTTGCAGAGACATCTCGCCGATCTCATCGAGGAAAAGCGTGCCGCCGTTGGCCTCTTCGAAACGGCCGATCCGCTGGTTGCGGGCATCGGTAAACGCGCCTTTTTCGTGGCCAAACAGCTCCGATTCGAGCAGAGTTTCGGGTATCGCACCGCAGTTTATCTTTACAAAAGGCTTGCCCTCGCGGCCCGAATTGTAATGGATCAGGTTGGCAATAAGCTCTTTACCGGTCCCGGATTCGCCAAGCACGAGAACCGTAGTGCTGGTGTCGGCGACATTTAGCCCCAGCTCGATCGCTCGACGGATCGCGGGTGCCTGGCCGATGATCTCGCTCTGTCGTTGATGTAGCTGGCTCTTGAGCCGCATGACCTCGGTCGAAAGCTGGTCGCGCTCAAGTGCGGTGCCGATCTGGTCGGCGATGCCTTCGATAAGCGCGATGTCGTGATCCTCAAACTTGCTTTCCTTGCTCCAAACAAAACCGAGCAAACCAAATGATTTGCCGCCAACATGAACCGGTGCAACTAGAGCGGCTTTGCCGCGAAGCATCTTGTTAAAAAAGAGCCGTATCGTCAGCGGCATTTCGGAATCGACCAGCTTTAGGGTCTTGCCGTCTCTCAGTATATTGCCGAGCGTCGTAAACGAATCGATATCGACGCCCTTGTCGTACTGGTCAAACATCTTGAGCATCTTGCCCAGCTTGATACCCTCAGCCGATTTGAACGTTTCGAGCGAAATGCGTTTCCCGGACTGGTCTAGCACGCCGAGAGCTCCGTAATCCGCACCGACGAG
>DEQS01000099.1:4232-4644 GCA_002360555.1 Chloracidobacterium sp. UBA3360 | reverse complement strand
TGCCGCTTGGGGCACTCGTTCCGGATTTTGAGCTGCCCGATCTCGATGGCAAAACCGTTTCGTTGAAGGATATCAAGGCTGACAAAAAGCCGGTCGTCTTCTTTTTTGTTGCCCCGACATGCACACCTTGCCGTGCCTTGCTCCCTCAATTTGAGGAGTGGCAGCGGGACCTCGCCGACAAGGTCAAATTTATATTTATCAGCAATCGAGCGGCAAAAGACAATCGCTCAAAATTCGGCGGCGATACTGAAAAGATCATTTTGTTACAAAAAGACCGTGAGGTCGCCGAGTTGTTTCGTGCAAAATGGACGCCAATGGCTGTACTGATGGATACGAAGGGCCGTATTGCGAGTTTTACCGGTGCTGGCGATCTCGGGCTCCGTGAGTTGATGGAAAAGATCAGCGAGGAAAG
>DEQS01000099.1:0-4187 GCA_002360555.1 Chloracidobacterium sp. UBA3360 | reverse complement strand
GAGATCTCAGTCACGGATATCAATGGTAACGGCTTTGACTCGTCTCATTTCAATGGCAAAGCAACGCTAATAGCTTTTTGGAGTCCAAACTGTAAGTATTGTGCGGCGATGATGGATGACATAAAGGAATTTGATAAGGCTCGAAACGGTACAGAACCCAACCTAGTCATTTTCGCCGACGGTGAAAAAGAGGAACATCTCAAACTTGGTCTAAAAGCCCCGATAATAGTGGACCCGGAACGTGAGATCGGTGAAAAGTTTGGCCAGTTTGGCACGCCTTCGGCGATTCTCGTGGATGAGAACGGGAAATTTATTTCCGAAACCGCCATTGGTGCTGACGACATCTGGTCACTGATCGGAAAACGTAAATAGACAAGATGAAACCGCTCGACTGGACAGTCACCGCCCGTGACGGCAACGCACGGACGGGCACGCTTACGACCAGGCGCTCTGTAATAGAGACGCCTGTTTTTATGCCCGTCGGTACGCAGGGAGCGTTGAAAGGGATCCGTTTCGAATGGCTCGAAGACGAGATCGATGCCCGCATTATTCTTGGCAACACTTACCATCTTTTCTTGCGTCCCGGCATCGAAACGATCAAACAATTTGGGGGGCTGCACAAATTTACTTCGTGGAACCGTTCCTTTCTGACGGACTCCGGAGGCTTTCAAGTATTCTCTTTGACGGATCTAAGAAAGCTGACCGAAGAGGGCGTAGAGTTTCGCTCGCATCTTGATGGTAGTAAAAAATTCCTTTCGCCTGAGGTTTCGATGGAGGTTCAGGCGGCATTGGGAAGCGAGATCGTAATGGTCTTCGACGAATGCCCGCCGGGTGATGCCGGATACGAGGCGACCAAGGCGAGCCTCGACCTTACCGTCCGTTGGGCGGCGAGATCAAAGACGAGGTTTGATCAATTACAAGACCTTAGTTCCGAGTTCAAAGTTCCGAGTTCCGAGTTGGAACCCGTCGTTAACTCGGAACTTGGAACTCGGAACTCTGAGCTATCCGGCAACCAAGCCCTTTTTGGCATCATTCAAGGTGCCGGACATCTTGACCTAAGAAAAGAAAGCCTTGAGAGAACTGTCGAGATCGGCTTTGACGGCTACGCTATCGGTGGCTTGAGCGTCGGCGAAGAAAAGAGCGTTATGTATGAGGTGCTCGATTTTATCGCTCACAAGATGCCCGAGGACGCTCCGCGGTATCTGATGGGAGTTGGTACGCCCGAGGACCTGGTCGAAGCGGTTAACGCCGGCGTCGATATGTTTGATTGTGTTATACCGACGCGTAACGGCCGGACGGGCAGTGCGTTCACATCGCACGGCAAGCTCAACATCCGCAATGCAAAATTCGCAACCGATGACCAACCGCTCGACCCTGAATGTAGTTGCTCGGTATGCCGCCGATATTCGCTCGGATACCTGCGGCATCTGTATCAGGCGGGCGAGATGAACGCGTCGATTATGATCTCTCACCACAACGTAGCTTTCTTTATGGAAACGATGCGGCGGACGAGGGAAGCGATCCGTGCGGGTGGTTTTCAGTCGTTTCGCAAAGAATTTTTGGATAAACTTAGGGCAAACGCGACGGACAGCGTTTGATTAAGGTAAGGTAAATGTATATTATCTTGCTTTTGTCTTTCGAAGGATCGTAATGAATACACATCTATTTCTATTTCAGGAAGCCGCCGCGGGCGGTGGAAGCATCTTATGGACGATACTTCCGTTCGCCTTTATCTTTGGCATTTTTTATTTTTTGGTGATCCTGCCGCAAAAAAAGCAAAAGCAGCAGCTCCAGGAAATGATCGCGTCGCTCAAGATCAATGACGAGGTTGTCACCAACGGCGGCATAATCGGCAAGATCAAAGAGGTTAAGGACACGAGCTACATCATCCAGAGTGCCGAGAAGTCGTTCCTTGAGATAGGCAAAAGTGCGGTCGTTGGCAAAAAGCCTGAGATCGGCGCGTAAATAAAGACATCAGCAGTAAGACAGCAATGAAGAATACCGGTTTATTGATAAGAACGGCGATAATCATCGTCATTACCCTCGTAGGAATATATTTGGTAATTGGCCCGAGACGCGCACCAAATGCAAGCGATTTTACGCTGCAGGGCGTTAAGGATAATCTTGCCAAAAATATCAACCTCGGCCTTGACCTTAAGGGTGGTTCACACCTCGTAATGCGTGTTAAGACCGAGGAATACCTCAAGCGTCTCGCCGAAAATAACGAGAGTGCCGCTTTGCTTGCTGCTAAAGAGGCTAAGGATGAAGCAGGCAATCCGCTAGGAGTTACCGATGGTTCGGTCATTGCGGAAAATGGCAATTATCAGGTCAAAATAAATTTGACGGACGCATCAAAAGCCGCAGCGGTGATCGATGCGGTCAAAAAGAAAGTCGATTTTGTTAACTGGACAGAATCGACCTCCGGTAACACGATAACTTGGTCACTCCCTGCACAGGCCCAAGGGCGTCTGAAAGAACAGGCGACCGAGCAGGCTCTAAAGATCATCGACAGCCGAATCAATGCATTTGGTGTTAAAGAACCTACGCTGCAAAGACAGGGTGCAGCGGATTCCGGCCAGATCTTGTTGCAGATGCCCGGCGTTGAAAATCCGGAGCGGGTCAAGGCTCTTGTCGGTGAAACATCGCGGCTTGAGTTAATGAAGATCGTCAGTCCGCCAAACCCTTCGCCGGTGCAGATCTATCCGACAAAAGAGGCTGCTTTGCAGTCGATCGGTGGAAAGGAATCTGATTCACGAAAAGTTTTGCTTTACACCGATCGGGATGATTCGGCGACAGCCGCTAATACACCGCCTGATCAAAAGCCCAAACAATACGTTGTTGTTGAAAGCCCGGCCGTCGTTGACGGTAGCGAACTTCGCGAAGCGGCAGCGATACAGGGAAAGGGCGGCGGCAGCGATTATCAAATTACATTTTCGTTCAAACCGGCAGGCGCCCAGAAATTCGGTGATTGGACGGGTAAGAATATCGGCAACTACATGGCCGTCGTCCTCAATGACGAGGTCAAATCCGCTGCTTACATCAAATCGCAGATCTTTGATTCCGGTGAGATATCTGGACGCTTTACCAAAAATACGGCGGACGATCTTGCGTTGACGTTAAAGTCAGGTGCACTACCCGCAGGTATCGAATATCAAGAAGAACGCACCGTCGGACCAAGCCTCGGAGCGGATTCGATACGGTCCGGAGTAGCCGCGTCGATCGGCGGACTTATTTTTGTGATCCTGTTCATGCTCGTCTATTATCGCGGTTCGGGCGTTAATGCGGTGATCGCTCTTGTACTGAATATGTTGCTGACGCTTGCGGTCCTGATCGTATTTGGCTCGACGCTGACGCTGCCTGGTATTGCCGGTCTCATCCTGGGAATTGGTATGGCGGTTGACTCGAACGTGCTTATTTTTGAGCGGATCCGAGAAGAGATGCGGGCAGGATTTACAGTCTCAGAGTCAGTAAGTATGGGATTTGACCGGGCGTTTGTCACGATCATTGACACTCATATTACGACGATTATCTCGTCGGTGATTCTGTATGTTACGGGCTCAGGTCCGATCAAAGGGTTCGCTGTAACGCTGATCCTCGGGTTGCTCATTAACCTTTTCACTGCAGTTTTCGTATCACGTACAATTTTTATGTGGATCCTGAGCCGCAATCCAAAAATGGAAAAGCTCAGTATCTAGGTTTTATTCGAATACAATGTCTAACTTTCTTCAGAACATTCAGATCGACTGGCTTGGCAAACGCAAAGCGTTTATTGCTGTGTCGATAATCATAATGCTTGCGGGTCTAGTTTCATCGATCGGACGTCAATATACGCCCGGCGGAACTGAAGCGTTTAATCTCGGGGTCGATTTTCAAGGCGGAACTGTTGTTGTCGCAAAATTCAGAGCACGCCCGGCAGATGACGATATACGAAACGCCCTGAAAACTGTTGGTATAAACGAGCCGGTGATCCAATCTTCGACCGATAAAACGGACGAGGTGCTGATCAAGATCCCGCTCGTCGAGGGAACCGCAGCGACTGAGGCTGCTCCGGATGCCAACAAGCTGGCTGAACAGGTCCAAGCTGGCCGGGCGACCGTCAAAACCGCTTTAGATACCTTTGGTAAAGAAGCGGATGGTGAGACGACGCTTGATACAGCCCCTGACGCAGCTTACAAGATCGTTGGGAC
>DEQS01000114.1 GCA_002360555.1 Chloracidobacterium sp. UBA3360 | reverse complement strand
TTCCAAGTGTCGTGATCGGCTTGGTCATTGACCGTTCGCGAACCGAGGTTTACCCAGTTTTGAGCCGAAACGGCCGATGCACTAATGGTCAACGCAAACAAAACCGATGAAATAATGAATAATTTTTTCAACATTCTTCTCTCCTAAAAGATAAATTCATTTGTGTGCGGGATCACGCAACATTAATATCCGAGATCCGCCGCAATGTAAAGACGCGACAAGGCCCGATTTAGCCGAAGAATTTTGTTACGTCTTTTCGTTCCCCTCTCGCCATTATCGTTTAGCGATTGCTAGAACCCGACGATTCGCCGCTGATTTTCTGGGAAAACGTGCCGAATAGCTATCTATTTATGGATGGTGAAAATACCTGATGATCAACTAAATGAACCTAAATCCCCGGGCTGCTTGAATGTAGCGCTCGTGCGTGCGCCGCTTATCTCACGCGAAGGTTCGCTCAACAACGAGGCTTCGCCGGCAATCGGGCTGGCGTATATCGCCGGGTATCTTCTCAAAAAAGGCCACAAAGTCGAGATCGTGGACGGCACGGCTGCGGATCTGGGCGTCGTTCGGACGCTAAAAGAATATCCCGGATTTCAGATCCAGGGCATCGACCTCGACGAGTTGGTGGAGAGTATTCCCGCGGACGCCGACGTGATCGGCTTTAGCAGTATGTTCTCGTGCGAGTGGGTTCTGTTAAAAGACCTGATCACGAGGGTTCGGTACCGTTTCCCTAATCAGTTGCTGGTGGGCGGCGGCGAGCATTTCACGGCCCTTGCGGATTACAGCCTTCGCGATTGTCCGGCTCTCGACGTTATCGTAAAGGGCGAGGGCGAACACACTCTGTACGAGCTGATCGAGGCATGGACCTCAGGTAATTACAGCGAGGTCGGCGGCATTTGTTATCTCGACGCTGACGGCGAGTTTCACGACAACGGAGGGCTGTCGCGTATAAAAGAGATCGATACGATGCCTTGGCCGCATTGGCCCGAAGGCTATCTCGAACGTTTTTGGCTCGCTGGCAAATCTTATGGCGTTTCATCCGAACGCGACATGCCGATGCTCGGTTCACGCGGATGCCCGTATAAGTGCAAGTTTTGTTCGAGCCCGCAGATGTGGACGACGCGATACGTCTTGCGTGATATCGATGACCTGATCGCTGAGATCAAACATTATCGCGACAGGTATCAGATAACGTCGTTCCAGTTTTATGATCTGACCGTATTTACAAAGAAAAGCTGGACGCTCGAATTTTGCCGCCGCTTGAAAGAGGAAGATCTTGGCATGTCGTGGTCTCTGCCAAGCGGTACCCGCAGCGAAGTGCTCGACGAAGAGATACTGACGCTGCTCCGCGACACCGGCTGCCGCTACATGGCGTATGCACCCGAAAGCGGTTCACCCAGAACGCTCGAAAAGATCGACAAAAAGGTCGATCTCGTTCGCATGACAGAATCGCTAAAGACCGCCGTCCGGCTTGGGCTGATCGTCCGCACAAATCTAATAATCGGCTTTCCGCACGAAACTCGCTCCGACGTCCTCCGTACGCTCTGGTTTGGCCTTCGAATGGCCGCCCTCGGCGTCGAGGAGGTGCCTTTCTTTATCTTTTCGTCCTATCCCGGAACCGACATTTTCAAGCAGCTGCAAAGGGAAGGTAAAGTTACGCTGAACGACGCGTATTTTATGTCTCTCGTTTCGTTTAACGGCAAATTTAACTTTCTCAAGCCGCAGGGAACGTCAAACCCGAACATGACCAACTTTGAACTCGCTGCGGTCAGAGTGTCGTTTATGCTGCTCAATTATTTTGTCGGCTACGCAACGCATCCCAGCCGCATACTTCGCACCGTGCGCAATCTGATAAGCGGCGATCATTCCTCAACGGTCCTCGAAAACCGTCTCCAAGATGCCCTCGGCCGAAAGCGTCACCCGGTTTCTTCGACGTGATGCGGTAGCCAGTAGTCAGTCGCCCGTAGTCAGAATTAAGAAAGGTCGCGAGCCCCGAGTTGTTGGGATTCGCGGCCTGTCTTACGCTTGGAGTCCCGCCTTTAGGCGGCGTTTGGTCCGGTCCGGACCAGGTGGACCAAGGTGGACCAAGGTGGACCGCTTAAATTAAGCGGTTGTTTATTCGGGCATATCGGGATCGGAAAACCGTCGGAGATGGCGATATATTTGTAGCCCATATCGCACGGTTGCGGGCCTACCGCAACACTGGCACGTATTTTGTGCCAGAAATGTGGGTGATGCAGGTACTTGTGTCCGAACCGTCGGAGACGGTGGTATAGCAATAACGCGGGATCTATTATGCCGCCGTTTCTCGCCGAGCGGTGAACCTATGGTTCACCGTGCTGTTTTATAGATCATCCGAGGCTATGCCTCCAGCGGCGGCGCAGCCGCGAGGTCTTTAAGGGAGCCGCACGGAAAAGCACAGGTTCTGGCACAAAGAGCGTGCCAGTGTTGCAAACGACGCAACCGTCCCGCTCGGCGAGAAGACAAGGCTACAAATATGCCGTCCGCTTCGCGGACTGAAGAATTGCAGAATTGCAGGCCTGACCCGATTCTTTTCGATTATTTTGACCCCAATTCTTTTCTCAACAAAAACATGACAGCCCGTTGTTTTTCAAAAACAACTGGCTGTCCGGAGAAAACAACGTCTTGTCATCAAAAGACAATCGCTTGTCCGGAGAAAACAACCGGCTGTAAACGGAAAACAACCGGCTGTCATCGGAAAACAACGGCTTGTAGAGGGAAAACAGACGCTTGTACGGGGAAAACAAAGCCTTGTAAACAGAAAACAAACCCTTGTCCGCCGTTTACAAAGCCTTGTAAACAGAAAACACGCCCACGTAAACCGTTTACAAAGCCGTGTCCGTCAATAAAACAGGCATTTCCGCCCAGATCCGTGATTTATTCACTGTTCGCTGCTCCTTGTTCGTTGTTCTATAGTCGTTTTCAGGGTCAGGTCTTCGCACGCAACTTTTCGGGAGCCACGCCGTGAAAACGCATATCATGAAAAACGTCGTCCTGATTATCCTTATTGCTTTTGTTTCTACTTCCGCGTCTGGGCAAAGAACAACGAAGCGTGATCTCGCAGCTTTCGCCGACGGCGGAACATTCGATTTCTCGTGGGGCGTCCTCTCCGAGCACAATGCGATGGGCGAAAGGTTAAGAAAGTTTGTCTGGGAGCACTGGTCGGCAAAGACTAAAGCCCGAGTTCGAATCATTAAATACTCCATCGAAGGAGATCCTTTTTCTCGCCAACTCTTTATCGAACCCGACTCGAAAGGAACGTGGCAAATAACCTCGCTGTGGGAAAGTTATTGCTGTGCTCTCTACCATTTAATGAAACCGAAGCCGAAAATGGTGAGGAAACGCGGGACTTCCGTGTTCTTAGTCGTAGACCGTGTTCAATCCCAAACCGTTAGTCAGGTACCATTTTCTGCCAAGTGGTTGGTTGTTCCTGTGACTAGTGAATTAGCTGCTGACAAATATCTTCTACGAGTGAAAAGCACTGAGACTGCGGAGGATGATTGGATCTTCTGATATGCCGCGTGTTTCACACGCTCCGGTCATTTAATACACAAAACCCCATGTTCCGCTCTCGCGTCACATGGGGCTACAAATATGCCGTCCGCTTCGCGGACTGATGGATTATGGCTGCTTTTTATTTTTTATCGAATCCAGGCGGGATTTGAGCGCGGGCGAGAGGTCGCCGGTTTTGTGCCAGATGATCTCCGAGTTCGTGCAGTATGTTGTATTCGAACCGAGGTATTGCTCGTACCCGGACGTCTTAACTGTGACAAATTTGGTCCACTTGGATTTGCCGCCCTCCGCCGGTGCGAGAAACTCACCGCACAGAGTGTACAGGGCGTCTTTTTTGTTTTTGCCGACACTGCCGATACGCACCTTACGAAACTGCGACGGAAATGGCGGCTGATTCTCGTAAAAGTCCGTGGCGACCGAGGTCAGCAAAAACTCCTGTACCGCCGGAAAGTCGTCGCCCGACGGTGCAGGCGATGGAGTCGGGCTCGCCGACTGCGCAGCGACGCCGATCGCTCCAAAAACAAACAGTGCAAAGATGATGAATGTCCTTTTCATAAATTTTCGGGTCGAACGGAGGAATATCCCGTTCCGTATTATGAAGACACCACCAAGCACTAATTTGTGACGAGCCATCAGCAAACCAAACTCTGCCGCCGCTCGCCGACGATGTGGCTCGAGCATATGCCGCGTGTTCCACACGCTCCGGTCATTTAATGCACAACACCCCACGCTCCGCTCTCGGTTCTGGCTCAAAAAACGTGCCCGTGTTGCGGATACGCCGCAACCGCCGCTCTCGCTTCACATGGGGCTACAAATATGCCGTCCGCTTCGCGGACTTAAACATTATGCATTGTGCATTTTGAACTGTGCATTTGTTACGTCGCAGGCCTGACCCCGGTTCTTATTCATTAACCAAAAAGCTCGTTGATCCACCGTGACGCTAGACTGAGGGATGACGACGCAATCGATGGGGGCATGATGCCTTGCGCCTTTGGATGAAAAAGCTCGTTTCGCAAGAGTCTGGTGTTATGAAAGGTCATCTGCTGATCATCCGTTATTAAGCCTTTTCCGTGTAACCAATCAATTTTTTTTCACTAAGTTTACGAATCGCCTTGGCGCTTTAGGAACCGGGCCACCTGACCCTTCATATTTTGTTGAAATCGCCGCGTCTATTAGCTTGTATAGCTGTTCATTGCCGATAGAAAAAAGAGGATAGTAAAAGTAGCCATAAACCATGCAGCCCCGAGCGGTCTCAAAGATCGAATGCAACTCAAGTGGAACGTTATCTGACAATTTGGGTTTCAATATCAGGTCAAGCCATAATTCGGGGAACATCGGATACACAGAGTCTTGTTCCATCGAAAGCGATAGCATCTGCTCGCACACAGGGTCAACGTCTCGCCAATTATCTTTTGTGATTATCTTCATGCTTTTTTGGGGCGTTTTACTAAATCCGGATCTTTTGTGCCGCTTTTGTTCGAGGAAGTGCCGAAGAGATGTGGTTATCGACAAATTTCTTGTAATCGAAGGCATTGAAGTTCGCGTAGACCTGTAGGTGAGCGTTGACGATTATCCGAGCGTTAAGTCTGTCGACGAAGTCACCGGAAACAGGAACATAGCAGTTTGGCAAAATCGGCCACTGCGTCATCCAAAGTACAATTTTGCTTGTAATCGGGAACAACACATGCCCGTGGAGGTAATCTTTTATGCCACGGTGACGATTGAAAACGACTGGACAATCCGATGTAACAAACCAGCCGCCCTCACAAATAAGGAAGCACCAGTTCATTCTTAGGAATACCTGATCAGCAAATTCCTCTCCGAACGGTATGGACTGAGCGGCCACCGAGTTGAGGTTTTCTCCCGCAGCGCGGATAGCATCGTCAACAAACGCGCGCCGTCGTTCCTTTACTTCGTCCGAGACCTCACCAGCGTCGGCCTGGGTGTGGAGGTTTTTCTGGATACCTGACAGGATTGAAACAGCTTTCTCAGGTACAAAGTTGTCGAAGGTATATGTATCGCGCCGATAGAACGCGCTTATGAAGACCGCCAGAGCTCGCTTCTCACGTGAAGTTAGAGGCTTCTGCTCGCTAATCTTTTTAAACACCTTGCTTGCCTCACTCTCCACGACCTGTAGATAGTCCTCGACCGTACTAAGATCTATCGAGCCGTCGGCCTTATGAATCGCGTAAGTATTTACTCGACCTCCTGTCCGGCGGATAGCCGATGGCCGAGGTTCTCTATTTTGCTCGTAAACCCAAACGCGTTTGTGGAGCCCATTTACGCTCGTAGACCATCCATTGAGGTAGAAACGGGGCACATGATGTTGAAATTGTGATGGATTAGGTGCGGTCATTGGTTACGGTTCCAAGACTGAGAGGGTGCAGTCGAGCGGCGTCTCAATTCTCTGACCCGCTAGGACCTCGGCCTCGAGCGTCTTGAAAAGCCTGAACAACGCTGTAACCGCCAAGCCAATATTTTCGAATACTTCATCTGTGCTATCGCCCCAGCCCCAGAATTTGTAGCTCACTTCATATCCTAGCTTGGACTCATGATCGCCTTCTGCTCCTTCGTATAAGACAGGCACGAGCTCTATGCCGACACAAACGGCATCGTTACTCGACAGAAGGCGAGTCAGGATCTCCAAGCTGCGCCGAGTGAGCCATTCCGTATCACGACTCGGAGTAAAATCCGGCACTCTGGGGTCGACATTTCCTTTACGCGAAAACGCGGCATTGCTTTCGGGTGACACGTTGAGCTGAACGTTTCTCAGAAAGACCATGACCCGACCATAGGCAACCAGTTTCTTTGGACAAAGATTTGGTTGCCCGTTTTCCATCGGCGGTCTAAAAGCGCAATCGTTCGACTCAAAGAATGAATCAGGGCCATTTATCCATTCCAACAAACTGTAGAATTGTTGGACAGAGGTGAACGAGGAAAAAGGAACGAAATCCTCCAGAGATGTTCGAATCAGTCCGACGTTGTTTCGCAGATCGAGGTATTTGTTCGTCTCGTCAGTTTCGGAAAAGGTCCAAGGGTGATGTCGGACTCCTGAGTCCTTTGAGAAGCCTATTAAATAAGATTCCATAGTCGGAAGAAAAAGGCTTCGCCCGTTGCCGAGCGAAGCCTTTGTTTCAAATAACCAATTTGTTATTGGTTGAATCATCTACCGCCCCGTCTGCCGAGGCGGCATCCACCCCGCCTAATCAAGGCGGGGAGCTAGAGGATTACATTCCCATTCCCATGCCGCCGCCCATGCCGCCCATGCCGGCCATTGGGTCGCCGCCCTTGTCGTCTTGGACGTCGGCGATCATGGCTTCGGTCGTCAGCATGAGGCCGGCGATCGAGGCTGCGTTTTGGAGAGCGGTGCGGGTGACCTTTGCGGGGTCGATGACACCGGCTGCGACGAGGTCTTCGTACTTCTCGGTCGCGGCGTTAAAGCCGAAGCTGTCGTCGCCTTCGCGAACCTTGCCGACGACCACTGCGCCTTCCATACCGGCGTTGCCGGCGATCTGGCGAAGCGGCTCTTCGAGGGCACGCTTGACGATGTTGACGCCGATGATCTCATCGGAATCCTCGCTTTCGGTGTTGAAGTTGTCGAGAACACGCGATGCGCGGACCAGAGCGACTCCGCCGCCGGCCACGATGCCTTCTTCGACTGCAGCACGGGTTGCGTGCATTGCGTCTTCGACACGAGCTTTCTTTTCCTTCATCTCGGTCTCGGTAGCGGCACCGACCTTGATCACGGCAACACCGCCGACGAGTTTCGCCAGACGCTCCTGCAGTTTTTCGCGGTCATAGTCGCTGGACGTGTCTTCGATCTGGTTACGGATGGTTTTGATGCGTCCGTCGATCGCTTCGCCGCTGCCGGCACCTTCGACGATGGTTGTGTTTTCCTTGTCGATGGTGACTTTCTTGGCTTTGCCGAGGTCTTCGAGAGTGATGGTCTCGAGCTTGATGCCGAGATCCTCGCTGATGACCTTGCCGCCCGTGAGGACCGCGATGTCTTCGAGCATTGCCTTGCGGCGATCGCCGAATCCAGGGGCTTTGACAGCAGCAACGTTCAATGTGCCGCGGAGCTTGTTCACAACTAGGGTTGCGAGTGCTTCGCCGTCGACATCCTCAGCGATGATGAGCATCGGACGGCCCATTTTTGCTACCTGCTCAAGAATAGGAAGCAGATCGCGCATGTTCGAGATCTTTTTCTCGTTGATCAGGATGTAAGGCTCGTCGAGGACGGCTTCCATACGGTCGGCGTCGGTGACGAAATACGGCGAAAGATAGCCGCGGTCAAACTGCATGCCCTCGACGACTTCGAGAAGCGTGTCCATCGTTTTCGACTCTTCGACGGTGATAACGCCGTCTTTGCCGACCTTGTCCATCGCTTCAGCGATGATCGTGCCGATCGTTTTGTCGCCGTTGGCCGAAACCGTGCCGACCTGTGCGATCGAATCGCCCGAGACGGGCTTTGCCATCGTGTGGATCTCAGCGACTACGGCTGCGACTGCTTTTTCGATGCCGCGTTTGAGAGCCATCGGATTTGCACCGGCAGCAACTGTGCGGACGCCTTCTTTGAAGATCGCCTGTGCAAGCACCGTTGCGGTCGTCGTGCCGTCGCCGGCTACGTCGCTGGTTTTCGAAGCGACTTCGCGGACCATCTGCGCGCCCATGTTTTCGAGCGTGTCTTTTAATTCGATCTCTTTTGCGACCGTGACACCGTCTTTGGTGATGGTCGGCGAGCCGAATTTTTTGTCGATAACTACGTTACGCCCTTTCGGTCCCAGTGTAACTTTCACTGCGTCCGCGAGCTGATTAACACCACGCAGGATAGCTGCGCGTGATTCTTCTCCGTGTACTACTTGTTTAGCCATGATATTTGTTTCTCCTATTGTCGAAACAGTAGTCGGTAGCCGGTAGCCAGTAGTCAGAAATTTTCCGACAACTGACAACTGACAACTGACAACTGCTTAAGCTGCTGCTCCTGCGCGTGAAATGATGCCGAGGATCTCGTCTTCGCGCATGATGATGAATTCGTCGCCGTCGAGTTTGATCTCGCTGCCCGAGTATTTGCCGAAAAGGACGCGGTCGCCCGCTTTGACGTCCAAAGCCTGACGCGTGCCGTCTTCTTTATATTTACCCGCACCGGCAGCGATCACTTCGCCTTCTTGCGGTTTTTCCTTTGCCGTGTCCGGGATATAAAGCCCGCCTGCGGTCTGGTTAACGTTGTCTTCGATGCGACGGATGATGACGCGATCGTGTAGTGGTGTAATGTTTGTAGCCATAATGGTTTACTCCTTTGTAAATTAACGATTTTTGTTAAAATAACGTTAGATCGCGAGTGCTGAATGTAATTTTTAGCACTCGTGATCGATGAGTGCTAGTATACGCGTCTAGTCTTGGACTGTCAAGCATTTTGCGGGTTCATCTGCAGAAATCTGACAATAACACACTCACATTTATGAAAATCTCAGAGATCAATATTTACCCGATCAAATCGCTGAAGGGAATTTCGGTCAAGTCCGCTCTCGTTGAGGAGCGCGGGCTGCAATTTGACCGCCGCTGGATGTTGACCGATCGAGAGGGAATGTTCTTAACGCAGAGAGAATTTCCGAAGATGGCGACAATCGCTGTCGCAGTTGAAAGTGGACAGCTGAAAGTGGAAAGTGACGGACATGGCGTCATGAACGTGCCCTTTGAGCCGGACATGGGCGAGCGGGGGCGGGTGACGGTTTGGAACAGCGTTTGTGAAGCCGAGATCTATAACGGACAGGTGAGCGAGTGGTTTTCGGATGTGCTGGGGACAAATTGCCAGCTTGTTTATATGCCCGAAACGTCGCGGCGGGGTGTGAATCCTCGATTTAATCTCGGTGACGAGGTTGTGAGCTTTGCGGACGGTTATCCGCTGATGGTGATAGGAGAGGGTTCGCTGGCGGATCTTAACTCACGTCTCGAAGAGCCGCTGCCGATGAACCGCTTTCGGCCAAATCTGGTCGTGTCGGACATCGAGGCGTTTGCCGAGGACAATTGGCAAAAGATACGCATTGGCGAGGCGGAGTTTCGTTCGACAAAGTCTTGTGAACGATGTGTTATTACGACGGTTGAGCAGTCGAGCGGTGAGTTTGCCGGGAAAGAGCCCCTAAAGACGCTTGCGACCTATCGAATGGCAAAAGATATTGTCCCGGATCGGTACGAAGCTCTCGGCGTCGGGGCGAATGCGGTGTTGTTCGGCCAGAACCTGATCACCGAAACCCCCGGAGCAACGATCAACGTGGGTGATGAGATCGTGGTACTCAACTAATTAATCAAATTTCTTTCCGGACAGCAGCTCGTACGCTTTGATGTAGCGTTCGGAGGTGGCTTTTGCGATCTCGTCGGGAAGCGGCGGTGCCGGTGGGGTTTTGTCCCAGGCGAGCGTTTCGAGGTATTCGCGGACAAACTGTTTATCAAACGACGGCTGGGCGTGGCCCGGTTCGTACGTCGCGGCATCCCAAAATCGCGACGAGTCAGGCGTCAGGACCTCGTCGATCAGCAATATATTACCTTTAGTATCAAGCCCAAATTCAAACTTAGTATCGGCGATGATGATGCCTTTGGCTAGGGCGTATTCTCGGGCATGGGTATAGATCGCCAGCGTTATCGCTTTTAGGCGTGAAGCAGTCTCTTTGCCGAGGATGCGGACGAATTCGAGTTGGGTAATGTTTTCATCGTGACCCGTTGAGGCTTTGGTTGCGGGGGTAAAAATGGGTTCCAGTAGCCGGTCGCATTGCCGCAAACCGCGTGGCAACTCGTGGCCGCAGACTGTCCCCGTGGCTTTGTAGTCTTTCCAGCCTGATCCCTCAAGATATCCGCGTACGACACACTCGACCGGGAAAACCTCTGTACGATGGACCAGCATCGACCGTCCGCGCAGCTCTTCGTGGCCGCGGATGGGTGCGGGCATGTCGTCGATGTTTGCAGATATCAGGTGGTTAGGCGTGATGGGTTTTAGGCGGTCGAACCAAAACGACGACAGCGTGGTCAACACCTCGCCTTTCTTTTCGATCGGCGTCGGCAGCACACAATCGAAAGCCGATAGACGGTCCGTCGCGACCAGCAGCAGACGCTGGCTATCGACCTCGTAAACATCTCGGACCTTACCTCGATGCAAGAGCTGCAAGCCGGGAATTTGCGATTCGGAAATAGTTGCGACAGCGGTCATATATATAGCTGGTAAAGACAACTTTATTACGAACCGGCATCAAGCGTAAAGTCGACCGGCCTTCCAATAATTTTTTGGAACGATTGTAGTGTTGAAACTTTATAAACAAAGTTGAAATTTGTGGTGACAAATGGCGACGGAATATGCATAATTGTAATTGGTCTTCTGTATTAGACAGTCGGCCGTCCTCGCGTCGAACGGAATCTCACCCAGTTATCGCTGAATTTAAGTGTCTAAGCGATTCCCATACATGAAAGTTAATTCGATCATAAAGCAATATTTTCTATCGCTGCTCTTTGCCGCCACCACGTTTGTGGTGAACGTCGCGGCTCAGCAGTCGCTTGCCGAAAAGGAAAAAGAGTTTGTCGATGGCTCAGGTGACCGCATGTGGTACACGATGGGTTTTGTTGTTATTTCCTCGCTCGCGGGTGCGGTATTTTTGTGGCGTCGCAGCCGTAAAGGTAAGGACCAGCCGCAATATAATTACGGCAGCCGATACCAGGATTATTACAATACCCAGAGCTATGACATGGAAGGCGTAGACGCCGACAAAGAACTCGAGTGGCTGCGAAAGGCTAAAAAATCAGGCTCTGGCCGTTCGAAACAGGCTCCTGATTCAAAGCTCACCTTTGACATGAAAAAAGGCGGCATCCCGAGAAAGAGGGGTATTACCGCGACCAACTCCGCCGGTATCGACGAATCGAATCTCGACACAAAGATCTTTCAGGAAAAGATGCGTAAGTTGCAATATGCGCAGCTGCCGATCAATTCGTTTAGTGCTCTCACACCGTCAAAGAAATTTGAGTTATTGCCTATTTCAGATGACCCATCACTGCTTAATGCAATCGAACAGGCAAACGAGGAGTACGAAGAGGATGAAAGCGTTCGCGAATTGGCGGTAAAGATCCTATCGGCTTTTCGCACGCAAAATTCGGTCGAAGCCCTTTCGCAGATCGCACTTTACGACTTGTCGGCAAATCTTCGCTCGAAAGCGGTTACGACGCTAACTGATTTTGATCACGAATCTGTATTCGAGCCCATCTTGCTTGCGTGCGCAGACCCGACCCGCGAGGTCAGGGCTGCGGCTGCTCGCGGGTTGTTTCGTCTAAATTTTGACCGTGCCGATGCGTGGAAGCGCATCCTCGAGACGGACGACGAATTTCGTATGCGTCATGCGGCGCGAGCAGCGGTCGAAGCGGGGATCGTGCAGAAGGCATTTGAACGCCTCGTGCATGACGATCTAAAAATAGCTTATGAGGCATTTGTGCTGGTCGCAATGCTCATCAAAGCCGGTGAAACGGAAGAGATCTTTAGCGCGATCCACGAGCATCGCGACGAACGCGTCAAATTTGCGCTATTGCATGTGCTCAAATCGGTCAAGGACGAGCGTTCGCTCGATAGTTTGAATGAGCTTCGAACTGGTGACCAGTTTCCGACGGATGTGATGGATCGAATCACGGATACGATCAAAAGTTTTGAACAGGTTCCGGCTTAACATCAGTTTTTTCAGGTAACGTGCGGTAGTATTAGCATGAATCCGACTAATATCGTTGAAACAAGCGGGGTAGAGGTGTCTGCAAATGTCGGGCTTCGGGCTCCTGAATTTGTACTTAAGACCGATCAAGGCACAGAATGGCGGCTTTCGGATCATATCGGAAATGTCGTCGTTTTGCTGTTTTACCCGCAAAATGAAACGCTTGTCTGCACAAAACAGCTATGTTCGGTCCGCGACAATTGGAATAAATACGTCGAGACCAAAGCCGAGATCGTCGGCATCTCGCCCGGAACACCCGAAGATCATAAGAACTTTTCAAACAGCCGCCAATTGCCGATACCGCTTTTGGCAGATCCGGGACGCGAGATCACGAGCATTTACGGCAAGCATTGGCTGTTCCCGATCAACATAACCCGAGCCGTCGTCGTTATAGATGCTAACGGGATAATTCGAAACCGGGATGTTATGTTACGGGCGTTTCGCCCGTTAGATAGTCAGGTGATCACTGACATATACGCCGCTCGCGGTGATGCGTTTCACGACAAATACGAAAAACTCAAGATGCGGGTACAAAAAGCTGATTGAGTTGTCGTTTTGCTCTCGATTTTTGCGTTTCCTTTAGTTATGATTAAAGGATGCAATTCCGTCTCATTTCTGAAAATACCCCAAAAGGCGACCAGCCCGAAGCCATAAAACAGATCGTAAATGGTTTGAACGACGGTACCAAGGATCAGGTGCTGCTCGGGATTACCGGCAGCGGCAAGACGTTTACGATCGCAAATGTGATCGAAAAAGTTCAGCGACCGACGCTCGTGCTCGCGCATAACAAAACGCTGGCAGCACAGCTATATCAGGAATTTAAGTCATTTTTCCCCGACAACGCGGTCGAGTATTTTGTCTCGTATTACGACTATTACCAGCCAGAGGCTTACGTCCCGGCGGCCGATCTGTACATTGAAAAAGAAGCGACGATCAATGAAGAGATCGACCGGCTGCGCCTGTCTGCGACGCGTGCTCTGTTCGAACGCAGCGATGTGATCGTCGTCGCGTCGGTGTCGTGTATCTATGGACTCGGCGATCCGGACGCGTATTTTGGGATGCTTATCTTCATCGAGCCCGGGATGAAGATCAAACGCGAAGAGCTGTTGCAGAAGCTGGTCGATCTGCAATACGAACGCGTCAATGTCGATTTTGAACGCGGGGCGTTTCGAGTTCGCGGCGATGTTGTCGAGCTGTATCCGAGTTATCAGGATCAGGCGTACAGGATCGAGTTTTGGGGCGACGAGATCGACAGCATCTACACGATCGATCCATTGCTCGGCGAGGTAATTACGAAACACGAAACGCGGGTGCCGATCTATCCAAAAACTCACTATGTGATGACCAAACCGGTCATCAAACGCGCCGTCCAGACTATCCGAAAGGAGCTGGACGAGCACGAAAAATATCTCGTCGGCGAGGGCAAGGTGGTTGAGGCACAGCGGCTGCACCAGCGGACGATGTACGACCTCGAAATGATGAAAGAAATGGGCTTTTGCCGCGGAATTGAAAATTATTCGCGGCATCTGACGGGGAAATTACCGGGAGAGCCGCCGCCGACGCTGCTCGATTATTTGCCGTCAAACGCGCTGATGGTGATCGATGAATCGCACCAGACGATTCCGCAATTGGGGGCGATGTTCAAAGGCGACCAGTCGCGAAAGGGAACATTGGTCGAATACGGTTTTCGTCTGCCGAGCGCGAGAGACAACCGGCCGCTGAATTTTCAGGAGTTTGAGGAACGCGTCGGCCAGACGATTTATGTTTCAGCGACGCCTGGGCCTTATGAGCTGACAAAGGTCGAGGGAGAGGTGATCGAACAGATCATTCGTCCGACCGGCCTGCTCGATCCGGTCGTCGAAGTGCGTCCGGTAAGAGGCCAGATCGACGACCTGCTCGAAGAGTGCCGCCTACGTGCCGAGCGTAATGAACGCGTATTGGTCACAACGCTGACCAAACGAATGTCTGAGAACCTGAGCGAATATTTCGCCGAGGTTGGCGTTAAGGTTCGTTATTTGCACAGCGATATCCATACGCTCGAACGCATCAAGATCCTCCGCGATCTGCGACGCGGCGAATATGATGTGCTTGTCGGTATCAACCTGTTGCGAGAGGGGCTCGATCTGCCTGAGGTTTCGCTCGTTGCTATTCTTGATGCCGATAAAGAGGGATTTTTGCGTTCGCAGAGTTCCTTGATCCAGACGATGGGGCGTGCGGCGCGTAACTCGGACGGCAAAGCGATCCTTTACGCCGACAAGATCACAAAGTCGATGGAATACGCCATCTCTGAGACCGAACGCCGCCGCAAGATCCAAGAGGAATACAACACCGAGCACGGCATCACGCCGACCACGATCATCAAATCGATCGACGCAACGCTCGTCACGGCGTACGAGGCGGATTACTTTAAGGTGCCGCTCGACATCGAGTCGTTCGAAGAGTATTCACCAAAACAACTGAAAGAGACCATCGCCCAGCTCGAAGCCGATATGCGGCAGGCGGCAAAGGATATGAAATTTGAACAGGCTGCGGAGATCCGCGACAAGATGAAATATCTGCGTGAGCGTGAGCTGCAATATATCTAGTCGGAATCGCCTACGTTAGCAGGCGGCGTTCGTCTTTTGTATAATCCGTTGTGTGCAGGTAAAAACCCAACTCGAAGACATACAAAGTTACCTAACCGACTCGAGCAATATGGCGGGCGGAAACGCCGAGCGTCTGTTCATCCCGGAAAGCTCGGATGAGATCGCCGCGATCCTACGCGATGCAAATGAACAGGGCATTGCAGTGACGATCTCCGGCGGAAGGACTGGAACGGTCGGCGGTGCGATACCGTTTGGCGGATATGTCATCTCGCTCGAAAGGCTCAATAAGATCAAAAGTATCGATAAAGACGCGAGGGTTGCTGTTGTTGAACCGGGCGTTATACTCGGCGATTTGCAAAAGGCGGTCGAGGCCGATGGGTTGTTTTATCCGCCGGATCCGACTGAGTGGAGCTGTCAGATCGGCGGCACGGTCGCGACAAATGCGTCAGGGGCTAGGAGCTTCAAATACGGGGCGACGCGTGCGTATGTGCAGCGGCTGACGGTTGTGCTCGCTTCCGGTGACATCGTTAATATACGCCGGGGCGAATATGTTTCGTCGGACGAGGGTGTGATCGTGATCGGGGAGATTTCGATCAAGGTGCCGACGTATGAACGGCCTGATGTGCGAAAGAATGTGAGTGGTTATTTTAATGCTCAGCCGCTGGATGCTATAGATATATTCATCGGCAGCGAAGGCACGCTTGGGGTTATTACCGAGATCGAATTGTCGCTGCTGCCAAAGCCGGAAGGGTTTTTTAGCGGGATAGTATTTTTTGAGCGGCGGGACGATCTACTGGCATTTGTCGATGAGGTCCGCGGGTATTCTCTCGCTTCGCGAGAGTGTCGGCAGACTGCCGACACTCCGACCATCGATGCGTCGTTGGTCGAATATTTCGACAGCAACTCATTGAAATTCATCGCCGAGAAATTTTCGGAAACACCAGACGTGGCAGGAGCTATCTTTTTTGAGCAGGAGACGACGTCTGACACCGAAGATGCATTGCTCGAACAATGGAACGCTTTGCTCGAAAAGCACAATGCCGATCTCGAGAACTCTTGGTTTGCTACGAACGCGGAGGATCGCGAAAAAATGAGAGCTTTTCGCCATGCTCTGCCGCTGACAGCGAATGAACGCTATTCGCGCAGCGGTTTTCGCAAGATATCAAGCGATATGGCCGTGCCGGTCGAGGAGTTTCGCTCTTTGCTCAAATTTTACGAGTACCAGTGCGGCCCGAGCGGCATCGATCACGTTATTTTTGGTCATATCGGGGATTGTCATTTGCACCTCAATTTATTTCCAAAAAACATTGAGGAAAACGAACGTGCACGTCATATTTATGGCCGGTGTATCGCTCACGCGATCATGCTGGGCGGGTGCGTTTCGGCGGAGCATGGTATCGGCAAATTAAAGCGAAAATATCTTGCGGCGATGATGGGCGAGCGATATCTGAACGAGATGGCAGATATTAAACGGGCGTTTGACCCTAAAGGCATCCTCGGTCGCGGGAATATGTTTGACGAGAGTTATTTATGATAAAGGCAATATTGTTTGATTTTAATGGCGTGATCATTGACGATGAGCCGATCCAGATGCGGGCGTATCAGGAACTGCTGTCGGCTGAGGGCGTTGAGCTGACCGCAGAAGATTATGCCGCTTCGCACGGTATGGACGATCGGACTTTTGTGCTTGCAGCATACGAGCGGCGGGGCAAGAAGGTCGCGGACGACAAGGTCAATGAGATCATCGACGCAAAGTTTGGCAAGTGGCGTGAGATCGTTGGCGATAAGCTGCCGCTGTTCGAAGGCATCGGCGATTTTGTCGAAAAGATGTCGCACGAATTTGCTCTCGGCGTTGTCAGCATGGAACGCGGCACGCAGATCGAACACGTGCTGGAACGCGCAGGGCTGGCAAAACATTTCTCGGTAATCGTGAGCGCGACAGACGTCGATGCGTGCAAGCCCGATCCGCAATGCTATCGTGCCGGGTTTAACAAGCTCGATCTGCATCGCATCAAGCAGGGACACCTGCCGATGACACACGGCGAATGTCTGGTGATCGAGGACACGGTGCCCGGAATTCAAGCTGCGAGAGCCGCTGATTTGCCGGCACTTGGGGTGACAAATACCGTTTCGGCGGATGAATTGCGATCCGCCGGGGCGGCTGCGATCGCTAAAGACCTGCGTGACTGGATGCCGGAATCGATCCGGCGCGTGTTTGTTTAAGATATATGTCAGAACATTTTATTTCTAGGGAACAGGCTGAGGGCGATCTGCTTTCGGCGGCGGCGTTTCTTGCGGAGAACATCAAAAGCTCCGACGGCCACGCTGAGGCGATGAAGGCCATTGTGCCGCTATATCTCGCCAAAGGTAACGTCGATCTCGCCGCCGAGCTGGCAAATGAGGTGGCCGAGCCGTTTTCTCGCGATCAGATATTGATACTCGTCGCCGCCAAATGTGCGGAGACGGATGATGACGAATACGCGTTGCAATTGGCGGACGCGGTCGAGGATCTGGGGATGCGGTCACAGGCTTTTGAACAACTCGCGTTAATTGCAGCCGCCAAAGGGCAGGCGGAAGAGGCTCGAAAGATCGCCGCGCAGATGGAGCATACCGATTTTGTGACCGCAGCTATCGCGGTCGATCAGTCTGCCAAAGGCAACGACGAGGGTGCTCTATTGACCCTCGACACAATTGATTTTCCAACCGCTCGGGCCATTGCGTTGCAGCAGATCGCTTCGGCAAAGATTGAGGGCGGCGACACCGTCAAAGCCGCCGATATGCTCGACCGCGCCTTCACCGCCGCGAATGAGATCGAGCATGACGAGGAAAAGATACGTGCTCTGTGCGACATCGGCAACCTGTTTATCGAGGCAAAGCGAAGCGATAAGGCTATCGAGACCTTTGACACTGCAAAAGGCTTGGCCGAGGTTCTCGACAACACCCATCAGGATTTTTTTCTCGTTAATTGTGCTCTCGGCTTTCTCTACGCGGGAAGCACCGACCTTGCCGACAGGACGCTTGACCTTGTGACTGACAAAACGCAGATGGCGTCGGCTTTGCTTGGGTTTGCACGCGATTATTGGAAAAAAGATCAAAAAGACGATGCCCTTGAGGCTCTTGACGAGGCACACGAGATAATTGCGTCGCAGCGGGAATTTGAAACGCGGGACAGTCGAGCCCGTAATGCCATGATATCGTCGATCGCTGTTCAGTTTGCCGGGTTTGGCAAAGCGGAACGCGGCATCGAGATCGCCCGCGAAACCCAAGACCCCGACGAGCAAATGGCGTCCCTTACACAGATCGCCCAGATCTTGACGATCCAAAATGACGATACGCTCGCGGCCAGCACGCTTGAGCTGATACCGGAGCCGGCAAATCGCGTATTTGCGTTGATCTCGGTCGCCGATGCAAAAGAAAAACGCGGTGATAAGGACGCCGCCATTGCCGATCTGGAAGCGGCGGTTGCGATGGCAGAAACGGTGCCACAACTTTCGTCACGCTCAAGCGCTCTGAATGAGCTTGCGACGCGATTTGCGGCTTACGGCAACACGGAGCGAGCGAGAGAACTGGCGGTCGAGAGTATTGATGCCATCGGCGGGATCCGTGATGAGAGTAGCCTGGCCGTGGCGTTGGCAGGGCTTTCTGAGGTTTATGACGAGGCTGGTTTCCAGCTTGGCGACGCCGAGCGTGACCGCGTCAGGACGCTATTGTTTCGGGTTCAATAGATGTCGTTTGCGATCAGGTCTTCGAAATTGTCGCGTTTTCGGATCTGTTTCACCTCACCATTTGAACAGATGAGCACAACCGCCGGCAAGAAACGCCCGTTATATTGCGACGCCTGAGCTAGCGAATACGCTCCGCAATTGAGCAGCGCGAGAACCTCGCCCGGCTCGACGTTTTCAGGCAACAGCCGATGTTCGGGGAGCCTCAGCTTTCTTTCAATATCAAAATAAACATCACCACCATCGCATAGCGGGCCCGCAAGTTTGTACATCGTTTCGTGCGAATCACCTGCTCTTGTTGCCGATATAAGATGGTAGTACCACTTGTAGGTTTCCATCGAGAGTAAAATATTAAAACCGGCGTCTGTCAGCAGCCATTTTTCCTTAGTTGGCCAATTATCTTCAAAGTTATTTTTTTCGCTAGTAGGACCAACTCTTATTCCACCGATTCCGCCTTGCAATGGACGCTCTTTCATATTGCGGACGGTAGTTAGACATATTCCTGCGTCTGCGATAATGCTGCGCCCCGGTTCCAACAATATTGTTAGTTCCTTGAACAAGTCCGAGCTTACCCATTTTGAGGTGCGTGTAGAGATTGATTCCCAAGCGACTCTAAGAGCTTCGGCGGGTTCAAATCCTGCCGACAACATCGACCGCCTTTCATCAGTTCTCGCCCAAATCTTTTCGGTTTCAGAAATGTCACGGTTTTTTGCTGCAAAATGTTTCCTGGTTTGGTCACGGAACCAGTCAAGACTACCTTCAGCCACGCGCTCATTACGCAAATAGTTTACGGGGAAACCGCCGCCTAGATTGACGTGTTTGAGCCTGACCCCCGATTCCTCAAAGATTCGAAGTACAGATTCGAAAAGGATAACCAGAGCTTGTGTATAAACGGCAGGATCGGGGTTTTGTGAACCTACGTGCAGATGTATGCCGCAAAGAGCTAGGTGCGGTGAATCTTTATAGGTGTGAAATGCCGAAAAAGCCTCGTCGGGCATCATGCCAAATTTTGACGTGAGCAAAGCTGTTTGTAGGCCCGAATGTGTGCCGCTTTCGATCTCCGGCACCAGCCGAAGGCTGACGTTTGCACATTTATCGAGCCGTTTGGCGGTTTCCTCGATCAGTGACAGTTCATATAGCGAATCGACCTGGATCGCGTAAATACCTGCATTTATTGCGTTTTCGATCTCCCAAACCTCTTTGCTGGTGCCGTTAAAAATTATCTGACCGCCTGTAAAGCCAGCCTTGAGGGCTTTCCACAGCTCGCCGCCTGAGTTTACCTCGATGTCGATGCCAGCGTCCTTGACCGCCTGCAAAATTCCCATCGTGGACATCGCTTTGGCGGCGTAGCAGATCTTTAGCGGACAGGGAATCGCGTCGCCCGCACGTTGTAGGCGAGCGATGTTGTGACGGATACGGGATTCGCTGAACACGAAAAGTGGTGTGCCGCGTTCACGGGCGAGCGCGGATGCAGAAACGCTGTCAATGTGCAAAACGCCATCGCGAACGTCGAGAAAATTTTCTATCTCCCAAGCTTGAGTCATTTCATTAAATATTAACCGCAGATGAACGCAGATAAATCAAAATATTAAAATAACCGCGTTTATCGGCGTTCATCTGCGGTTAATTTTTCTTCAGTAGTTGGATGCCTGTTCCGCGTTGATACAGCCCCGGCAAGGTGATCGGTAGGCGTCCGGTGATGTCCTGTCCGCCGACAATGGCCGTGGCTGCAGCACGCTGTAGACTCGACATATCGCCATACGCGACGAGGTATGTTTTCATATCGGGAAACGCACTGAGAATGTATGGATTGCCAAAGCTGACGCCGATTACATCTCGTTTTGCGGCGATCAGGTCAAGTAATATTGCGGCACCATTTTCAGGCAAGCCGACGCTGTTTTTTGCACCAGTGCGGACTCGGCCATATAGGCCGACGATAATTAGATCGGCTGTTTCGACTGTCTTTTTGGCGGCGGCGATCTGTTCGGCGGTTGAATTTTCTTGTAGATATGCGGATTCAAATTTGATGCCGTTCGCTCGCAGCGTGTTGACGAGGCCGGACATTGTCGCGGTGCCGTCGAAGCCATTTGAAATGCCTAGGACTGCGATCTTTTTTGTGCGGTCGAGCGGCAGTAGATCGCTATCGTTTCGGACAAGTGTTATCGATCTCGCGGCGATCTCATTTGCCAAAGCCTCGACATCTTTTGTTGATACAATGCGGTCGATCTGGTCGAGCGGGGTGATCTTTTGTTTGGCAAGGCCAAGCTGGTATTTCCATGCGAGGATCTTACGGACGGATTCGTTGAGGCGTGTCTCGGTTATGCGGCCGGATTTGACGGCTTCGATTAGGCCGGTGAGCATCGCCTCGGTGTCAGCGGGTTTTTCGAGAATGTCGGCTCCGGCTAGAAACGCTCTGACGCCCGCTTCCTTTTGATCAAAATATAGCGTCAGGCCGCTCATTCCCATTGCGTCGGTGACGATAAGGCCTTGAAAGTTCATCTCTTTCCGTAGGATCTGTGTTTGTACTATCGGCGAAAGTGTCGCGGGCAAAGTCGTCTTGAGATCGACGATCTCGGCACCGTCTTCGGCCTCTACGCGAAGAGCTTGTTTGAGCGGCTTGATCTCGGTAGGGTCGATCTGCGGCAGGCCGATGTGGGCGATCATGATCGAACCGATACCGGCGGCGATCGCTTGGCGAAACGGCACAAGCTCGGTCTTTTCGAGGCTTGCACGCGAGTGGTCGATGATCGGCAGCCCGCGATGCGAATCGACATTTGTATCGCCGTGGCCGGGGAAATGTTTGGCGGTCGCGAGCACGCCTTGGCCTTGCAAACCCTCCATAAACACAACGCCAAAACGGCCGACGGTTTCGGGGTTTTCGCCGTACGAGCGGACGTTAATTACCGGATTGTCGGCGTTATTATTGACATCGAGCACGGGAGCAAATACGTGTTGGATTCCCATCGCTTTGGCTTCGCGGCCTGTTACCGAGCCGATCTTGCGGGCGTATTCGGGATCACCCGTTGCCGCGACGGCCATGTTCCAAGGGAAATTTGTCGCGTCTCCAAACCGCATGCCGATACCGGTCTCGGCGTCGATCGAGATTAGCAGCGGAAACTTGGCGTTTTCCTGCATCCGGTTGACTAGGTGGACGGTCTCGTACATCGGGGCACCGAAAATGATGATGCCGCCGACCTTATTATTAACCACGTCGCGTTTGATCGACTGAAAATATTCGCTGTCCTGATTGGCAAATTTTGCGTTGATGCCGATGTGGATGAGCTGGCCGACCTTTTCCTCGACGGTCATTTTTTTGAGGAGTTTATCGGCGTAATTCCATGCGGCCTTTGACGGCTCAAGCCGCGGAGCGACCTGTGCGGCGACACTCGCGTTCGCCGTCAGTGCAAAAATAATAATAAGACTAAGCAGAAACTTCATCATTCTTTACAGGTATAACCAGCGTTGCGACGTAGGCGACGGCCAGCGTGACGAGGCTGCCGATCAGGGCGTACCACGTCCACGCGATCTTTGTGCCGAGCAAAATATAGATCATCAGCGAGATGCTCACGGTCATGCCGATCAGGGCATGAATCTCTCTTGCACGTTTCAAGAGTGTACCGACGAGAAATACGCCGAGCACCGGGCCGTTTATCAAAGACGCAACCGACAGAGCGAGGCCGAGAGCGGACGAATTTGCGTCTTTAACGGCAATTGCCACCGCAATTTGGATAAATCCGACGATCAGCGTCAGCCAGCCTGAAACTTTTAGGAAATGTTTGTCGGCTTTATTTTTAGCGAAAGGCCTGTAGATATCATTAACTGCGGTCGCCGCGATCGAGTTTAGCGAAGACGACAGAGCCGCCGCAAATATTGCTGCGATCACCAATCCAGAAAGGCCGGTTGGCATATGCTGGGTAATAAAATCTGGGAAAACTTTGTCGCCGCCTGAGAACGGTACAGTCGCGGGAACTCCAGAGTTCGCAACGCCCGCTTGAGCATATTCGACCAGATTGTATGGTGCGTAAAACGCAAACAGCAGCACGCCGATGAAAAGAAAACCGATAAATTGCCCCAGCACGACCGCACCTGATGAGAGCAAAGCGGTCGCGGCGGACGACGGTTTGTTGGTGCAGAGATATCGCTGGACGAGATATTGATCGGTGCCGTGCGTGGACATCGTCAGGAAACAGCCGCCGAGCAGGCCGGACCAGAACGTAAAGGTTTTGGTCATGTCCCAGCCAAAATCGAACAGGCTAAATTTGCCGTATTGCTCACCCAGCGACACGACCGTCGAAACGCCGCCGTCGATGTGATTTATCAGCACGACCGCCGCCGCAATGGCCCCGCCAATGTAAATGACGAGTTGGACGACCTCGATCCAGATCACGGCTTCCATTCCGCCGTAAAATGTAAAAACGATCATCACGAGGCCGAGTAGGATGATCGAACCGACGACGATTGTGTTTGAATCAGCCGTTGGTACGAATGCCGTATAAACCGCCGCGAGCACCAGAGCCGTCAGCAGCAAACGGATGCCGTCAGCGATGTTGCGCATTATGACAAAGAGGCTCGACGCGATCATCTTTACCCTTATGCCAAACCGGTCGCCGAGCAGTTGATAGACCGTCTGCAGCTCGCCCTTAAAATACATCGGGATAAAAAACAACGAAATGACGACGCGGCCGAGCATGTAGCCGAAAACGAGCTGTAGGAACTGGAAATTGCCGTTCTTGGCAAACGCTATCCCCGGCACCGAGACAAACGTGATCGTGCTCGTTTCGGTCGCGACGATCGACATCGCGATCGCCCACCACGGCACCGACCGCGAGCCGACAAAATAGTCCTCAGTCGTCTCTTGTTTGCCCGAAAACAGTATGCCAAACAGCGTAATGCCGACGAGGTAACCGACGATGATGATGAGGTCGAGTGTTTGCATCCGTTGCGACATAATAACCGAATTTCGATGATTTTATTAACTCAAAAACAAATTCCTAGCTCCGAGCACTTGACTTGTAATCCGCTTTAATGGAATTTATGTATTCAATAAGAATATCTGATCGAAAATACGGTTTTTACCGATATGGAAATACGACAGCTAAAAGCCTTTTTGGCGATTGCTGAGGCCAAGACCTTTACGGCCGGGGCAAAGATGGTGAACGTGACGCAAGCGGCGATCTCGATGCAGATCCGCCAGCTTGAGGACGAGGTTGGTATTCCTTTGTTTACGCGGACCCCGCGCCGGGTGATATTGACCGAGGCTGGCGAGCATCTGCTCGAACGCGCCCGTCGTATGCTGCGTGAGCACGACGCGGCAGTTGCCGAAATCGCTGAGCTTGGCGGGGTCGAGCACGGGCGGCTACGGATCGGTTCGGCGTCGGCGGAATTTGCGACCGTCCAATTGCCGCACATACTACACGCCTTAAAAGTTGCATATCCTAACTCCGAATTAAGCGTCAGTGCCGGGACGAGCCAGACGCTGGTCGAGAAGATAATGCATGGCGAGACGGATATTGCGTTTGTCAGCCTGCCGGTCGAAAATTCGAGCATTACGACCGATCTGCTGTTTAGCGACGAGATCGTCGCCATCGCCCATCCAAAACATCCGCTCGCCAAAAAACGCAGCATCAGCGCCGCTCAGCTTGCGGAAGAAAAACTTATACTTGGCGAACGCGGCGGCAATACGCGGCGGATGATCGACGATTTTTTTAACGCGGCAAATGTCCGTCCAAACATCGTGATGGAGTTAACACGGCAAGAGGCGATCAATCAGATGGTCGAAAACGACCTAGGTGTCGGCACCGCCGGAGCCAAGACCATTAACGACGAGATCCGCGAAGGCCGATTGATCGCGTGGGAGATCGAGGGCGCCGATATCAACTGGGAACTTGGCCTTGCACGCCTCCGCGGTGGCTATGTCTCGCCCATCGCAAAAGAATTTATACGACTGTGCAAAGAGAGCTTTGTCGAAAGGAAAAAAGAACTCAAAGCTCGGAAATAATTAGCCACAGATAAACACAGATGGACACAGACAAGAAAGTGATACGGCGATTTAGGTTGGGGCAGCGATATTTGCAATACGTCATTTTCTTTGTATTTATCTGTGTCTATCTGTGTTCATCCGTGGACAAAACTCTCGCTCAGGGTTTGCCGGTTGCGGCGCCGCAGACGGTTGGGATGAATGCTGCGAAGCTCGATCAGATCGACGCTCTTGTTGCCGCCGACATCGCCGCAAAGAAACTGCCCGGGGCGGTCG
>DEQS01000037.1 GCA_002360555.1 Chloracidobacterium sp. UBA3360 | reverse complement strand
CCTGGTCCGGACCGGACCAAAATAAGATGATCGACCTTTTGGTCAGAACCGGGAGCGATAGCGACTGGGTTCCTATTTCCACATTATGATCGACGAAATTGATCGAAAGATATTGAAAGAACTACAAACCGACGCTCGGACGAGCTACGCCGAGCTTGGCCGCCGCGTCGGGCTGACGACACCTGCCGTGATCGAACGCGTTCACAAGCTCGAGGACGCACACATCATCACCGGCTATCGCGCGGAGATCGACACCGCCAAGGTCGGGCTACCGATCATGGCGTTTGTGCGTATGAGCATCACCGGCGTAGATTACAGCCACATTATCGAGGTCGCCCAAGAGTCGAACGAAGTGCTCGAATGCCATCGGGGCACGGGCGGCGATTCGTTCATTATGAAAGTCGCTGTCCGCTCGGTCGAGCATCTGCAGGAAATGATCGACCGCCTCACGCCTTACGGCATCACGACAACGACCATTGTCCTGTCGTCGCCTGTAAAACGCCGCGTGATCGACGTTTGATCACCGCAATCTTTCCAAAACGCCTTTTCGCTTGACGATATATTTGTAATCCCACTGGATCGCAGCAGCTTTTTTTAGCCAGCGTTTTATATCGTCCAAGTTGATCTCGGCGACGTTGTTGTAAAAAACTGAGGCGTCTTTGAATTTGCCGGTTCCCGGCGTCAGAAGTTTTTCTCCAAGATCCGCACCGCTCCAAAACATCAAACGGATGCCGGCTTTTTGTTTGCTGTATCCGACGATCGGATTGCCCTCGATGAACCACACCGGGTGGGCGTGCCAGACCTTGTTTTCCGCCTTCGGCAATCCGCGACAGATCTCGTCGGCAAGGATGCCGCATATATCGCGGTCGATCAGCGTTTGAGCGTCATTATATTCTTTGATAGCGTCGTTTAGCATGTATTTTTGAACGTAACTCAACACCAACCGACTGTCAAAATCGCAGGATCAACGCCAGTTGCCGATCAGGACAAATCCCGACCAAAAATAAGGGTGTGAAAAACCGGCGGCGGTTTTTGTTGCGCTGGCGATCATTTTCCGCTGAGCTTGTTGGAGGGCCTCGGCTTTTGTCGTGCCGACTTTTTCTTTGCGAAAACGGTAAAAATCACTCATTAATTGCGGCGTGCTGAGATCGGAGACCTCCCACAAAGTGGCGAGCACGGCTTTGCCGCTTTTTGCCTGGATAGCGCCGGCGAGCGATTCGACCTCGCGTCCGTTGGCGTAGCCGCCGATAGCCGTGTTGCACGCCGAGAGCGTGACCAGCTCGACATCGCCAAAATTTATCTGCGGCGAACCGCTCAATTCCTCAAGCGTCAAAAGCTTGCCGTTGCCCATAAACAGGTACGAATTTGACCAACTGCTGCCGAGGTGAAAATGGCTGGCGAGATGGATGACGGTAAATTTTCGCTTGCCGTCGGCAGTCTCGGCCGCGAGCGAATCGGTAAAATTTTTGAGCGTAAAATCCTTATCTAGAAACCGCCGCCCGCTCAAAATGCCCTTTTCATTTGGGTTGCTTTCGTCACGGACGATGGCCGTCAGCTCGTCTTTTGTCCCCGGCAGCGGCTCGACCTTTTGTTTTTGCTCGGGCTGATCGGGATAGGTGACCATCGAACCCTCGGACACGCCCATTCCCAAAGCTTTCCATTCGGCGGCCGAATCGGCGAGCGAATCACGCGTTCGCGGTGTGAGGATGACGTTCTGATACTTCTCGACCATAAACGCCTTACCGTCCGGCGACAAAGCGGCTAGCGGCAAATACCGCAGCGTGCCGTCGAGCGACCACAACAAAGTCTTTGCACCCGACGCGAGCAGATCTTTTTCAATGGGCTTGATGAGGATGTCGTACAACTCTTTCCCCAATGGACGCGGATCGACATCCGGGTCTTTGACCGCTTTATTAAAGGCGAATATTTTCTTGTTCAAAACAGCCGCATTGATGTCAGTCTTACCGTCTATCTGCACGGTCGGTGTCGTCAGCACAACACGATAGCGGTTTTCGGTAACGACCGTGTAAAGGGCGACCGTCCCGTTGCCCCATTTGCGAAGCTTGTCCTGCAGGCTGCGATCGATATCGATCTGGCGGACATGGTCGGTGCCGAGTTCGGCCACAAGATCCTTTTCGAGGAATAGGCGAAACGCGGCATTTGCCTCAGTGATCTGCGCGGCAAGCTGCTGATAGAGTTTTTCTTCGTCGGCAGAGAGTGTCTGCTCGCGGCGCGATAGCAGGCGTTTGCGGTCGTCGAGTTTTTTGAACTGCTCGCCAAGTTCCGACGCACGGTTTGCAAGCAGAGTGTATTTATCGACGAGCGATTTTTCTTTGTCGGTCAATTTTACACGGCGGTTGAGGCTCTTGATCTCGTCGGCGTCGCGGCTGACAAATTCGGCAAACTCCTCTTCTTTCAACATTTGCAAGACTTCTTCGGCCTCGGCAAAGCGTCCCAACTCGATCAGCAGATCCGCGAGAAAGCGGTAATTGTCAGCAACCGTTTTGAGATAGGTTTTTTGGGTTGATTGGTCGAGGCCGGCGATCTCCCGCCGCAGTTCCTGATATGTTCCGACGCATTGTTTGCCATAGATCGCGGCCACCGCGGGGCGATTTGCCTGTTTGGACACCTGCATCAGATTGCCGAGGATGATCGCCTCTAGGCTGCGTGATCTGACCGCCCTCGCCATCACCAGAGCGTTGTTGAGGTCGGCAAAAGCAGCGTTTGTATCGCCTAGCCTCGCGTTGGCAAAACCAATGTTATTGAGGGCCGTCGCCTCGCCCGCTTTGTCAGACATCTTGAGATATAGCGGCAGCGAACGGCGATGATATGTGAGGGCTTTGGCGGGTTCGTGAAGGTCCAAATAAAGAACGCCGATATTACCCAAAACGGTCGCCGTCTGGTTTTCAAACCCAAGCTCGGTCCAGATCGCGAGCGACTGCTCAAAGATCTCGATGGCTTTCTTTTCGTCTCCGGGCGCGGAGGTCGCCATCGCCAGATTATTGAGCACCGTCGCGACGCCCGGTTTGTCGTTGACTGTCCGACGCAACGCGAGCGAACGCTCGAGTAACTCAAGAGCCTTGGGCCTATCGCCTAATTGTTCGTATGTCCGGCCAAGATTTGAGAGCGTGATGGATTGTGCACGTTTGTCGTCGATCTCGATGCGGATCGCGAGTGCCCGATTGAAAAAATCGATAGCCTTTGACCGTTCACCGAGATCCAAATATGCCGAACCGATGCTGTTTAGCGTATTCGATTCGCCGTATTTGTCGGCGGCGGCTTTGCGCAAAGGCAGGGCAAGATTGTGATATTCGAGCGCCTTTTGCTTATCGCCGAGACGGTCGTAAAGCAGGCCGATGTTGTTGAGCGTCCGGGCTTCGAGTTGTTTGTGCCCGATCTCGCGAAATATCGCCAGAGCCTCATTGTACGCCGCGAGCGCAGCATCCTTTTCATCCAGCCGGTCCTGCATCAACCCAACGCCGAGCAGCGAACCGCCAACATTCCCGCGGTCGCCGGTCTCACCATATAGCTTGACCGACAATTGCATCTGTTCGAGCGCGAGTTTGTAAGATTTGTATGTGTTCTCGTCGAGGTATTTGATGCCGGCATCGTACGCGGCTTTTGCAGCGGTGCGTTTTTGCTCAACATCAGGCTGGCCAAACGCGGCAAAAACGCTCAGACATAAAAATATCAGAGCTGCCGCCGACCTTAATTTTGTGAGTGTTCGATCCATACGCCGGTCACGTAGAATTAGAACGGAGAGAAATCGAAAAATTGCTAACTATTCCACACGACCTGGCTTTTTAGCCTCAAGATCGACCGGTCTTTTCCCAACGTCTCAAAAACCGACAACATCGACGGGCCAACTGCTACGCCGGTAAGCAGCGTTCGGGCGCCGTTCATTATGACGCCGAGTTTTGTGCCTTTTTCCTCGGCAAATGCTTTTACGACCTCTTCGATCTCGGGCTCGGTGAATGATGTCATCGGCTCAAAACGGTCGGCAAGCTCGGGGAGCCATGTTTTTAGATCTGGAAATTTTGCGAGATTTTTCTCGATCGCCGCCGGGTCAAAATCGTAGTCTTCGCTAAAATACGCCCGTCCCTGCGATGAAAAATCTTTGAGCGTAAAGAACCGCTGGCGGATGAGGTTGATGGTGTTTTCAAACCACTCCTTATCATCGTCCTCATACTCGTCACGCCACAGTTTGGCGACTTTAAGCTCGGGTTTAACGAACGGCATCAACTCCGCAACCGGCATCGTGCGGATATATTCGGCGTTCATCCACTGTGCCTTGTCGTCGGTCCAGCGTCGCGGGTCGTTTTCGGTAAAGTTAAAGACCGCATTTGAGCGGTGGATGCCGTCGAGGCTAAATTTTTCGACAAGCTCATCGAGCGAATATATCTCTTTTTCCTCGCCCGCCGACCAGCCGAGGAGCGCGAGAAAATTGCGAAACGCAGCTGCCAAAAATCCGGCGTCGCGATATGTCGTCATCGAAACGACCTCGCCGTGTTTGCGTTTCGACAGCTTGCCTTTGTTTGGCGCCATAATGAGCGGCAGATGGGCAAATGTCGGCGGCGTCACACCCAACGCCTCATAGATAAGCACCTGTTTGTGAGCATTCGTCAGATGATCCTGCCCGCGAATGACGTGGGTGATCGCCATTTCGATGTCGTCGCAAACGACCGCGAGATTGTAGAGCGGATGTCCGTCGGAGCGGAGCAGAACGAGGTCCTCGGTCTCCTGATAATCGCGTTCCTGCAAACCATAAACGGCGTCTTCGAATGAGGTCTTTCCTGTTTCAGCGACTTTCAAACGAATGGCGAACGGCTCGCCGGCGGCGGCTCTTGCATCGCTCTCTTCGGCGGAAAGGTCGCGATACGGATTATCGCGCATATTCTTTTCGCCTTGGTTGGCCCGGGCACGGTCTTTGATCGCGTCTTTTACATTGGCGTCATTTGGCTCCGCCTTTGGAGTAAAATCGCGGTACGCCTTGCCCTCAGTAAGCAGCTTTTTTGCGGTCGCACGGTGTTTGTCGGCGTTGTCTGACTGGAAAACGATCTCTTCATCGTGGTCGAGTTCGAGCCACGCAAGGCCGTCGAGGATCGAGCGGGTCGATTCCTCGGTCGAGCGGGCAAGGTCGGTGTCCTCGATCCTCAGCAAAAACTTGCCGCCCGTGTGGCGTGCATAAAGGTAGTTAAAAAGTGCGGTCCTCGCGGAGCCGATATGTAGATAGCCGGTCGGGCTGGGTGCAAAACGAACGCGTGTAGTCATAACAAAATAGTTTCACAAGAAAGCCGCGAGAACGCAAAACAAGATGCAGAGACACACCCTTGTTAACGCGCCGGCTTCTGCATCAAAGCATTGAGTTCAGTCAATTGTTTCGAAAGATCCTCGATCTTCTTGAGTACTTCGCTCTTAAATTTTGCGTCTTTTATCTCGTCCTTGCCGTCGACGAGAAATGTGCCGTTAGGGTCGAGCACGACTTTTTCGAGGTCGCCAGCGTCCTCAAAACCATTTTGATGAGCAAGAATGTCGAGATCGCGTTTGGTAATAAGCTCGCGCCGCAATTGCCGCTCATCGACCTCGCCCTTATTGATGAGTTTCACGGGCACGCCCTCGGTCACGGCCTCGATCATTTTCGATGAGAATTTTAGACGTGACAGGACATAGTTGATCGCCAGCAGCGAAACGGCTCCGACCACGCCGCCGACAACCGAATTATCCTGGCCGATTATCGCGTTCTGCACCGTGTTTGAAAGCGATAGGATGACGACCAGATCAAACGGGTTGAGCTGTGCCAACTCGCGCTTGCCAAAAATGCGCAGCATCACGATCAGAGCAATATAAACGATCACTGGGCGAAGTATCTTCTCGGCCCAGGTGACGTTCGCGGGGTCGAGCGTGAACATATTGGACCAGGTATTGGCATCGACGAGGGCAAAAAGATCAATGAACATAATGTAACCTCACAAACTTTCGATTTCGTTTATGAGTTTATTAGCCTAGCCGCAAAAATGACAAAAGGGCCGCTCCGATACAGATCGAAACAGCCCTAATTTAGGAATGGTGTTTTACAAATTTACTCCTTCCGGCTGAGTTTCCACCCAAGAAACGCCATCGGGACATACGCAAAAATTACATCAATTACGCGATACCACATCGGTGCCGGGATCATGATGTTCGCCGCAATGCCACCGGCTAGAAACAACGCTCCCAAAATTATTGCTATGGTTTTTCGGGAACTTGCGGCAATAAACATTGCGCTTAGCACACCGACGAGCGGCCCAATGGCATGAGCCAAAAATGGCACAGTAAAATCTATCGGGCGTAGAAATTGTATGGTCGAAGCGACGCCCTCGAAACTGGTTTGATCAAATCCCGCAGGCGGCGGCAATATCGCATGGCCAAGAGTAATGGTCAGCATATTGGCAACATTGCCGATCATAAACCCCAAAATCACCGCTAAAATATTTCTAACAATATTCATTTCAATTCTCCTCAATTTCCTTTGCGGCCGTTCGGGCTCCAAAATAGATCGCAACAAATTTTGTCGCAAATGAGACCACGATCAGCGGCAAAAAACTTATAACTTTATCCACCGCGGCTGCTAAAATTATCGCCACATCTAGAACAAAGTAGATCGCCCACGCCGCAATGCCGACCTTCAGAGCCCGTGTACTTAGAAACCGACGCAAAACCAACCCGGTCACAAAAAATACCGGTATCCCGCCAATAATGCTGGCATAGGGGCCAAAGCGGTTTGCCGCCTCCTGATAAAAAGCGTCTTCGTGGCCCGGATTTATCACGTGCCCGTACAGCACCATGAAAAGGAAGAACAGCGTCACATTGACGACACCGGCAATGATCGCCGTCGGCAACGCAACCCAAAGTCTTGATTTCTCGCTCATTTTGCCTCCGATGCCGCTGCGGGTAAAAGCTCTTTTCGACGCAGCAATCCCGCACTAATAAGTGTGACAACTAACCCCACCGGCAGTATCTCCATCATGCAGATAAGAAAGAACAGGATCGGACTCTTAAAAAGCCCCGCCATCATATCAACCTCAGCCTTGGCACTGTCAATTTTTTCCTGTGGTGCTCCCTGCTGCTGTAGCTTGCCGACCTTTAGCTCGGTAAATTTTTGCATGAACCGCTCGTCAAATCCGGGGTTTGCGAGTCCATACGACACCGCCCCGCCCCAATACAAAATACCCGCGATTACCGAGATCAACATACCGACCTGTACGCCTTTCCAAAACCTGAGCCGCCCCTCGGCGTAATTGTCGCGGTACGATTTGATACCAAAAAACACCATCGACAGTGCGATGATCATGCTCGAATACCCGACGATCTCAAGCCGGTCAAAACCGATCACGCCACGATCAACGAGTGTCGCCGTCCCCCAAACCAAACCCGAAATAATAAGGCCCCCGAGCAAGCCAAACGTCAATACAACTTTTTTCATAAATTTTCCCTCCTTTGAGAACCCGACAAATATACCTCTGCGGTCACGTCGGGCACATCGGCCAAAAGTATGAATTTGCGTTATTTATTGAAAATCAGCCTAAAGTATTACGGAATTAACTGCAATTCTTTTGCGCGGCTTATTGCCTGAGTGCGGCGGTTGGCATCGAGTTTGGCTAAGAGATTTGAGACGTGAGTTTTGACCGTGCTGGTCGAGACAAACAGATCATCGGCGATCTCTTGATTAGAAAGCCCGCGTGAAATCAATTCGAGAACCTCGTATTCACGCTTGCTGATACCGAGCCGATCAAGCTCATTTTGGTCACGTTCAAAGGGTAGCGACCTATCGATCACCTTTATCTTTGGACGCGTCAGCCGCAGGCCGGCCCAAATACCGAGAGCGGTAAACAATATGGCAACGAGGCCGATGTAAAATTCGAGAGGGATATCGCGGACAAAATATTTATACTCGACCAGCTTGAGCACGGCGATAAGCGCCGCCATTGCGAGGCCGTAGATGAGTATAGTTCGCCGCATAAGAGGCTAGAAAATAAGAAAGCCGTTAAACCAATTTGGCTCAACGGCTGACCTCAAAAAAGATGGCGGAGACGACAGGATTCGAACCTGTGGTAGTTTTTAAGACTACAACGATTTAGCAAACCGCCGCTTTCAGCCGCTCAGCCACGTCTCCGCATTGCCTTAGAAAAGCAAGTTCCAATTCTACCCGAAGGGCAAACTTTGTCAAGTTAATTGCATCTTAGATAGCAAATAGACGGGCCCTTAGCGGCTTGACAGGCTTGATTTTTACGAACAAAATACCTAGGTTACTGGTATTGGCTCTTTTCGATGGGTTTTACGACAAAAACTAAGCAATACTTTGCTCCGGTCTTTTTGCTGCTGATCGCGGTTTCGGCAACAGTCGCAGCTGCGCCCATTTCAAACTCCACAAATATAACGATCGAAAACAAGAGCGGCCTTGGCACCATCAAGGGTGTTGTCCGTGACGCGGGCGGCAGCCCGATCGCGGATGCAACGGTCGCGATATTTCGAACCGGCACGTCGAAACTGCTCAAACAGGTCAATTCGTCCCGCGACGGCAGCTTTTTGGCGAGGATCTTGCCTGGAACATATACTCTGCTCGCGGTTGCACAGGGCTTTAACCCAGTAACGCTTTTGGGCGTCGAAGTGCCCCGTGCGACCGAGGTTAATTACGGTTTCAAGTTAGAGAGGTCAGGCAGCGGCAACACTCTGCCCGAAAAGCGGCTCGACCGCAACAGCTCAAAATGGCGTATCCGTGCTTCGCAATCACAGCGTTCGATATATCAAAACCAAGAGGGCAAAGATCCTGTCGTAGAAGCCGAAACAACAGCCGATGCGGACGACCCGTCCGACGAAGCCCCAACTAAAAGACGCGGCCAGACGGTCATCGAGACGTATTTTGCAGGTTCGCGATCTGGCAACTCCGTCGGCGTCAATTTTGCGACTCTCGTACCGGTCAGTCAGGATATGGAGATCGTCTTTGCCGGACAGGTCGGCAAGGGCAAAAATACACCGCAGAGATTTGAGACGGCGCTCAAATTTCGCGCGGCTGACGACCACCAAATACGCGTTAACGGCGCGATGGCACGGCTTGGTAATTTTACAGTTGGGCTAGACGACAAAGTTCTCGGCCAATTGTCATTTCAAGCGTCTGACGAGTGGAAAATACGTGACGGTGTGATCCTCGTCCTCGGTTTTGATTACTCAAGATTTACGGGTGCAGGCAGCGATTCGTCATTAACGCCTCGGCTCGGGCTGCAATACGACATCAACGCAAAGACGCGTTTTCAGACCGCTTACACCGCCCAGACCGAGCAAAAAACGTGGGCAAACGCTCTGGATCTCGAGGGCATGAGTGTCGGTTTTACGGAGCCGGTCTCGGTCGATGATCTCGTCGTCGCGGGGCGCAAGCCGATGATGAACAAGAGCCGCCGGTTTGAGTTTGGCATTGAGCGCATCCTAGATAACCGCTCAAGCATCGAGGCAAATGTTTTCTTTGACACAACGCTCGGACGCGGTGTCGGCCTTAATAGTTTTTCGTTCGACACGCTCGGTGAGGATGGGCTGGGAGATTTTGTCGCAAACCAACAGGGCCGTGCAAGCGGTGTGCGAGTCGTATATTCACGCCGGATAAATGGTGTGTTTTCGACCGCAGCGGGATATTCGTTTGGCAACGGGCAAAAGCTGTCCGAATCGGCCATTAGCGACCCAGCAAATGCTTTCGAGAGTGACTTTTTTAATTCGTTCTTTGCCCAGCTCGTAGCCGACCTTAAGACCGGCACTAACGTCAAAACAATTTTCCGTCTGTCGCCTCAGGCTACCGTTTTTGCAATCGATCCGTTTCGCGGGCGGTTGGCAATTTACGATCCGGGTCTGAGCGTTCTGGTCACGCAGTCGCTGCCGACATTGGGGCTGCCGATCAGGGCACAGGCGATCGTCGATGCACGCAATCTGTTCGACTTTCAAGCGGGCGTTTTTGGCGAAGAAGGCGGGCTTAAGTTGAACTCTCAGGGACGGATGTTTCGCGGCGGAATACAAGTAAGATTTTAGGTCTTGCCACTTAAAGAACCCTGGGGTTCACAGAATCTGAGTTTTCTCTGTGAAACATGAGTTTTTTTGGTGGCTATTATTTTCTCCAAATTCTTGGATTTGTGAGCAAAATACTGAATCTTCGGCGGTAAAAGTCCGGTCAAACTGACGTCTCAAACCGGCGTTTTTATTAAAAATCGAGCATTGTTTTCGATCTTTGATTTTCTGAGCAATTGGAACACATTTTGCATTAAAAAAGCCCGGAGACGTATGCCCTAAGTAAATGAAAGGGAAAGTGCTGACAAGTTGGAGCCTTATATGGCTTTTGGCCTCTGTGCTGTTTGTGGCCGGCGGGGCTCTAAATCTATCTCAACGCACCTTTCAAAAGCTGCCTCCGACTGATGGTGTTCGATGGGAACAACGTGACGATGGTATCTACGCCGCCAAAGTCACGCCCGGTTTTGCAGGAGCCCGCTCAGGTATTTCGCTCGGCGACAAACTGATCGGCATCGGCTTTGATTCTGACAAAACCGAAGAGATCACCTCACCCGCCGACGTCCAGATGTATCTCGAATCTGCGGGTGTAGGCGGCAGTCTTACCTATTTTTATCAAAAGCCCTCTTACGCCTTTACTGACAATTTCTACTTTGCCGATCTCAAGAATATCGACTCGGTTCCGCGTTGGACCCCATCGATCATTTTCCTTTCGATAGTCGGATTGATCTGGCTCGGCGTTGGTGTTTTTGTCCTGTTCAAACAGGGCAGCAGCTCGCCTTTTGTCCTGCATTTTTCGATGGTCTGTCTGGCGGCGTTCGTCTTTCATGTCTATCGTTCGATCGGTACGGGCGAAGATTTTGACCTCGCGATCGATCTAATAGACAGCATTGCCTTTGCATTTTTTGTACCTCTATTTCTGCATTTTTGTATCAGATATCCGGTCCGCAGTAGTGTTTTCGACGAACAGCGTTGGCGAACTTATGTTCTCTACGTCCCGGCGGTGTTGGTGTCGATATGGCAAATATTGTTTGCGTTGACCCCGCAATTGTTCTCAAGGACGGGCATCGCCGAATCGATGGCCCATCTCGATGACAGGTTCAACCTGACCGGCTTGTCATATCGTGTAGCTTTCTACCATTTTGTCGCGGGCGTTTCCGCCGGTGCATTTTTGCTCGTTTGGCGTTTCTTTAAAAATAGTCAGCCCATGGTCCGTCAGCGTCTAAAATGGGCGATGTGGGGCACGATCGCAGCGATCACGCCGGTCGTGCTGATGCAGCTCGTCGAGCGATTTGCGATACAGATACCAAACGACAATTTCAGCACCGCGATCACAACTCTGCCGCTAGCTCTGATACCGCTTAGCTTTGGCCATTCGGTTGTCCGATACCGTTTGATGGACGTCGATGTCGTTGTCCGCCGCGCTCTCGTCTATGCGATGACGACAGCCGCTATCGCGATGATGATCGGTGCGGTGGCATTAGGGCTTGTATTTCTAGCGGTTGGCAACAATCTCTCTAATACCGAGATCGCGCTCCGCGGACTGATCGCCATTGTGGCAATGGGGGCGATCGTTCTGCTTAGCGAACCGCTAAAAAAATATCTGCAGGAACGTGCGGACAGGTTCTTTTACGGCGAACGTTACGACATGCGTCGGGGCTTGCTAGATTTTGGCAAAACGCTGTCGGCGACGACTGCCCTCGATCCGCTCCTTGATGGTTTGATCGAGCGTTTGAAACAAGTGCTCGACGTGCAAAAGGTCGCCGTCTTTATCGAAGACGAAAGTTTAAAAGTACATTACCGCCTCGCCAAATCGGTTGGCCTTAGCGAAAAGTACAAGATCCCGGCGGATTTTCGCACGATGATCCGCCAAAAATCTGCATCAAAGGGCGTCGTCCGTGCCGATGAGCTTGACGCTCAGGATCTGGAAATGATCGGAGCCGACCTAAAGAGCAACGGGAAGACTCCTGTCAGACAAGAACTGCATTATTTTGTGCCGTGCGTCGCCGGCGGGAAAATGGTCGCCGTTATCGGCCTCGGCCGTGCGACTGACGGCTCGCTGTTGTCGTCAGAGGACCTCGAAATTCTTCGGACCGTTTCGGGCTACATCGCCGTAGCTATCGAAAACAGCCGCCTCTACACCCAGCAAAAGCAGCATACAGAGGAACTCGCTCTGCTCAAAGAATTTAACGAGTCGATCGTCGAATCGGTCAACGTCGGCCTGCTCGCCGTCGATGAGACGGGCCACATTATCCGCTGCAATTCGCCGTTCGAAGAGATGATGGGTTTTGGCCGCGATGAGGCTGTCGGAAAGCTGGTGGATGATGTTTTTGACGAGAGCTTTGCGCTAAATCTCGACAACATCCTCGGCAAATCCCGTTGGCATCTGACCGAGGTGCGAAACGCTTATAAACTGCACACCTTTGACCGCAGTGGACAATCGCTGATCCTTAACATAGCCGTTGCACCGCTCAGATCTGTTTCAAATCAACAGACGGGTGCGATCATCGTCCTCGAAAACGTCACCTCACGCGTTAAGCTTGAGGAAACCGTACAGCAGAGCGAAAAGCTATCGAGCATCGGTTTGCTCGCCGCCGGAGTCGCTCACGAGGTCAACACGCCGCTCACCGGCGTCTCAAGCTACACGCAGATGCTGCTCGGCATGATCCCTGAGACGGATCCGAAACACGCACTGCTTCAAAAGATGCAGCGGCAGACCGACCGGGCGTCAAACATTGTCGGCAATCTGCTAAATTTTTCACGTACCGGTAACGCTGAGGAGTTTGTCGAGGTAGATATCAATAAACTGCTCAATGACACGCTCCAGTTGCTCGAACCGCAGCTCCGCAAATCAAATATCGAGATCGTCAAAAATTACGCCGAAAAAGCTCCGACGATCATGGGCAGCGGCGGCAAATTGCAGCAGGTATTTACAAATCTGATCCTCAACGCCCGAGACGCGATGCTCGCCGGCGGCACGATCACGCTGACGACAAAGCTTGACCCGGCCACTGGTGCGATCATCGAGGTCGCCGACACCGGCGAAGGCATCCCTGCCGACAATCTTTCCAAGGTCTTTGACCCGTTTTTTACTACAAAAGAGGTTGGCAGCGGCACCGGGCTCGGGCTCGCCGTTTCGTACGGTATTATTCAGGAGCACACCGGCACCATTGAGGTTCGTAGCTCTGAGGGCGAGGGTACGACGTTTACCTTGGTCTTTCCAGTAACAAAAAAGAACGGCCGCAAGCTCGCCGCTATCTAGGCCACCACCTTTTCACGCACCGTCCTGGCGAGATAGATCGCCATCAACAACGCAACAAACATTATCGCCGCCGCCGCCCAATAGGTCCGAAAAACTGTGAACCGGTCAACTTTGTTGAGCGAATTGTTTAGTAGCACACCGCCGATCGTTGGGCCAATCGCCCGGGCTAGGCTCGCTCCGGACTGCATCACGCCCATTGCCCGCCCCTGCTCACTTTCTGCCGCGTTTTTAGACGCAATGCTTGTGAGTGACGGAGTGGCAAAAGCATTCCCCACCGCCAGAAAAGCCGAGACAACAAGCAGCCCCGCTAGGCCACCAAAGGCGGGAGCGGTGAATGGCATCGCAAAAAGGCTGATCGTCAGCAGAACACAGCCAATGATCGCGAGCTTGTATTCGCCGATCTTTTTGGCCGCAATGCCAAAAACTCCGCCCTGCATAATAATGGCGATAAGTCCGACATAGGCAAACAGATAGCCGTTCTGCTCGGCATCATAGCCAAACGTAAATTGTGTAAACAGCACAAACGCTGCCGTCATTATCGAAAACGCCGTGATCAGCAGAAAATAGACGATCGTGATGTTGCGAAAATTGGGGTTGGCAAGCGATTCAAAAGTCTCGGCAAGCTTGCCCTTCTTTTTCGATGAATGCAGTCTAAGTTCCGGTTTCAACGACTCGGGCAGAACAAAATACAGAGCTATCGCATTTACAAACGACAATATCCCGGCGCAGTAAAACGGCACATGGATGCCGTATTTGCTCAAAATACCCGCGAGTGCCGGACCCAAAATAAATCCAAGCCCAAACGCCGCACCAAACAATCCCATACCCTTGGCACGATTTTCTTTTGTAGTAACGTCGGCAATATATGCCTGTGCGGTCGAGATGCTGCCTCCGGTTATGCCTCCGATGATGCGTCCCAAAAACACGAGCGGCAGCGTCCACGCGATGCCGAGCACAAAATATCCGGCCGCCGAACCAAGCAAGCTGATAAACAAAATCGGCCGCCGTCCGTATCTATCTGAGAGCTGTCCGAGGATCGGTGAAAAGAAAAACTGCATCCACGAATAGACCGAAAATAGCATCCCGATATCAAACGGCGTCGCTTTAAATTGTTCGTTGCCGGCATAAAACGGCAGGATCGGTATGACCATCCCAAACCCGATCAGATCGATAAAGATCGTCACAAATACGATCACAAGCGGCGCTGTAAAAAACTTGTCGCCTTTCGCGTCAGGAGTTGTATTGGTCGGCTGTTCGGGGCTCATAAAACGTGAAAATATAGTAAGATAGCAAGAAAATAAACTCTACCACCTACTCGGAGATTCCAAAAGTAATGTCAAAAAAAATCACCCTCAAAGCTATAATATTCCTCTTAGTCGTTCTCAGTTTTTCTATGAATCAGGAAACGCCCGCTCAGAAAAAACGCCCTAAAACCCCCGTCGTCGAGGCAAAACCCGTCGCACCCGACATTGCCTACACCGTTTCGATGTCAAAACCATCGACACACTTGCTCGAGGTCGAAATGGCGGTGAACTGGAGTAAAATGCCCGGCACACTCGAGGTAAAAATGCCGGTCTGGACACCCGGCAGCTACATGATCCGCGAATACGCCCGTCACGTGCAGCAGTTTTCCGCAAAAGATGCCACTGGTGCCGCACTCGCTTGGCGGAAAGTAAATAAGAACACCTGGGCCGTCGATACAAAATCTGCCGGTGCCGTCGCGATCAGTTATAAGGTCTATGCCAACGAGCTGACCGTGCGAACGAACGAGCTAAACGACGAGCACGGATTTTGGAACAACGCGGCCACGCTGATGTTTATCAAAGGCCAGCTCGCGGCACCCGCGACGGTGACGGTCAATCCGTTTGGCAATTGGAAAGTTGCGACGGGGCTGCCCAAATTCGGCGGACGCGCTGATACATTTCGAGCCGAAAATTTTGACGTTCTGTACGACTCGCCTTTTGAGGTCAGCAATTTCAATGAGATCAGCTTTAATGTTCAGGGCAAACCGCACCGCATCGTTTTTAGCGGTGAGGGCAACTATGACATGAAACGGTGTGCCGCCGATTTTGCAAAGCTTGTCGAGGAAAGCTACAAAATATTTGGCGAGCTGCCGTATGAGGATTACACATTTATCGTCAACCTTCGCGGCGGCGGCGGTCTCGAACATCTCAACTCGACCGCATTGCAGACAAGCCGTTTCTCATTCAAACCCGATTCGCGGTACAAAAACTTTCTCGGTCTGGTCGCTCACGAGTATTTTCACGCATTTAACGTAAAACGCATCCGCCCGGACGCCCTCGGGCCGTTTGATTACGAAAACGAAAATTACACCAAGCTGCTCTGGGTCGCTGAGGGCGCTACGGAATATTATTCGAACATCCTGCTCCTGCGTGCCGGATTTATCACCGACAAAGAATATCTACAGGCCCGCGCGTCCGGCATACAGCAACTGCAGGAAAGGCCCGGCCGTTTTGAGCAGAGCCTCGAAGATTCGAGCTTTGACGCATGGATCAAATATTATCGCCCGGACGAAAACGCCGTAAATAATCAGATCTCTTATTACGACAAGGGCGAGATAGTGAATATGGTTCTCGACATCGTTATCCGCAGTGCGTCCGGCGGTGCTAAATCGCTCGACGATGTCATGCGGCATCTCTACGCTGAGTTTTTCAAAAAGGGCAAAAATTTTACCCCGGCTGATTTTCAAAAAGCGTCTGAAACAATGGCCGGTAAGAGTCTCGACGATTTTTTTGCAAAATACGTTCGAGGCAAAGAAGAGATAGATTTTGACGGCATCGTCAGCGGCATTGGGCTTACGTTTAAGGGCGCTGAAAACAATGCAAAGCGTGCATATCTCGGAGCCGACCTCGCCGAGGCAAACGGCGTTTTGACCATCCGCACGATCTCCGCAGGTACGCCCGCATACGAACAGGGCCTCAACACCGGCGACCAGATCGTCGCCGTCGACGGCTATCGCGCGTCGCAGACGTTTCTAACCAGCTACATCGGCGAACGCAAACCCGGCGACACTATCAAACTGACCATCTTCCGATTCGATAAGCTGCGAGAGGTCGCATTCAAACTTGGCAGCAACAACCGCAAAGATTACTCATTCGGAGTCATCGCCGAACCGACCGATCTACAGAAAAAACTCTACCGCGATTATCTGAACGCAGATCTATAGATAACTATCAACGATCGTTGAGGGCCGGGCTTTTGTCCGGCCCTTTTTCTTGGTCCACCCTGGTCCACCTTGGTCCACACGGTCCGGACCGGACCAAAAGGCGACCTTATTGACAGCAAATTTACCGCTCGTTATGATTCAGTCATGCGAATCGGCGTCTCTTTTCTTTTGATCTGTATCACTTTTCTCGGATTTGGCTGTGGGAATAACATCTTTCAGTCACAACCGTCAGCGGCGACGGCTTTGCGAGATGTGCCGGCCGTTCGTCTCAATTTCAGATACGAGGGCGATGTTCCGGCTCCGACGCTTGATGCCGCCAAAACTACCGAAGAACGCAACGAAGCCATCCAGGCAGATTTTGATACCAACCGCTCTCTCGAAATACTTGACCGCACGATCGCCGCTCCGGATAAGAAACACATCGCGGCCATATATCATCGAGTTACGGACATGCAGGCCGAATACCGGCTAGATATGTATCTGCCAGACGGCAAACTGCTGAAAAAGCTGACATCCGACGCGATGGCCGTGCATTTTCCGGACACGATAGTCTGGTCGCCTGATTCGAAGTCGCTGGCATTTGTAGCAATGCTCCGGGCGGGTTTAGGAGTAGTGCCGGGAGCCTCGCCGTCCGCTTCTCCGACGGCAAACACCAATGCAAATACGGCCGCAAATACCGCCGCTCCTGTCAACGCAAACGCTAACACTGAGACAAATACCAACACCGCCATACCCGACGCGACACCGGCCGCCGCTCCGACTCCAGCGGCACCGACGGGTATTCTGACGTTTCGCACCGAGCAGATCTATATCTGTAACGCCGACGGCAGCGGCGTCAAACCGGTCACGGAGAACGAAGGCCTCATATATTTTTATTACGCCTGGTCGCCGGACAGCACGATGCTCGCGGCGCTTGCGGCAACGTCGCGTGAGTGGAAATATCTCGACATTTCCGCGGCGAGCAAAGGCGAATCGCTGATACCGCAGGGCCGCCCGCGCATCATCGAAAAAAACGGCCGCGAACGCCGTCTCGACGACAACCTTACCGCCGTCCGGCCGGTATGGTCACCCGATTCGGCCAAGGTCGCTGCCGCATTTGGCAGCCAGATCAGGCTTTACGACGCAAACGGAACCAATCCGACACAAGCGGCTATCCCACTGCGAAACCAGCTACTTATCTCTTCGCAGGCGTACGACCGCGAACAGACCCGGCAGACACAGGCCGCCAACACGGACCCGAATTCGAACACGCAGCCCGCAAGTCCCGAACAGCCGTTATCAACGCTACCGGACGAAAAACTACTCGTGTCTTTTAACCCGATCGTCGAGCTTGCTTGGACGGCCGAGGACCTGCTCTATCTAAAAACGGCATACATCCGCCGTATGAAAAACGAGGCCGACAGCGTGATGAGCTTTGCCCGCTGGCACCGGCTTGCATTGACCACACAAATGGCAGGACCGGCCCGATAACAAAATATATGAGATATGAATCTATCGCCGATATTTACTCGGCTAATGAAAAGATCCGCGAGGGGTTTCTCGCAACCATCGCAAACGTCACCGACGCCGAAGCCTCCGCGTTGCCCGACGGAGAAAAATGGACGGTCCGTCAACTCGTCGAACACGTAGCTATTGTCGAGCAAAACATTACGCGGCTTTGTGCAAGATTGGCCGGTGCTGCAAAAGCCGGCGGCAAGCTCGCCGACGGCAACATCGGCGTCTCAAATGAAACAATGGCAAAATGGGCCGCGTCATCGGACGCCAAACTCGAAGCTCCCGAACGTGTTCAACCCACCGGCGATGTTCCCATCGCTGACGCTCTCGACCAACTGTCAACGAATATTGGAGCTCTGGCAGCTTTGCAGCACGATCTCGAAACCTACGATATGACAGAGCACAAATTTCCGCACCCGTATTTTGGCGACCTGACGGCGACAGAGTGGCTGGTTTTGATCGGCGGTCACGAAAGACGGCACACGATCCAGCTAGAAAAGCTGCTCACAAAGATCCGCCAATAAAAAAGGCCCGGCTGAAAGGAGGGTGATCCAGCCGGGCTAACGCTTCAAACAAACTATAATTGCGAACACTGTCGGTATGTCTGAAGACAAAGTTATGATGTAGCCGTCCGGCGGGTCGTTGCTATAAATAATGCGCTTTTTTGCGCCCACGGGGCTCACCGTTTTGCTATCTTAATCCCCACGGTCTGTGATAACATTCCGTTTTCGAACATATAAGGAAATCTTGATGCGGCTAGGTTTTCGCAGCGCATCTAATCGATAGATCATGGATAAATTTTTGGTTCGCGGCGGCAATCCGCTGAGAGGAAAGATCGAGATCGGCGGGGCAAAAAACTCAGCTCTGCCTTGCCTTGCGGCCACATTGCTCTCATCTGAAACCGTCATTCTTCACAACGTCCCGTATGTTAAGGATCTTATCACCCAGCGTCGCCTGCTCGAAGATCTCGGGGCGACCGTCCTGACGCCTGAGCTGCGGACGCACAAGGTCACCGCCAACAATATCCAGACATTTGAGGCTCCGTATGAGCTCGTAAAAACGATGCGTGCGAGCGTGCTTGCGTTGGGACCGCTGCTCGGGCGTTTTGGCCAGGCAAAGGTGAGCTTGCCCGGCGGCTGTGCTATCGGCACACGTCCGATCGATCTGCATCTAAAGGCATTTGAACAGCTCGGAGCTGTCGTTTCGCTTGAGTCGGGCGATGTCGTCGCACGAGCACCGAAAGGACGTCTGATCGGCAACACCATCCATTTTGAAAAGGTGACGGTTACGGGCACCGAAAATGTGATGATGGCCGCCGCTCTCGCTAAGGGCAAGACCATTATCCAAAACGCCGCTCAGGAACCTGAGATCGACGATCTTGCCGAACTGTTGAATAAAATGGGCGCACGTATCAAAGGCGCCGGGACCTCCGTCATCGAGATCGAGGGCGTCGAGGCTCTTGGATCTGCAGAGCACACGATCATCCCCGACCGCATCGAGACGGGCACGTTCATCGTCGCGGCAGCGATCACAGGCGGCGAGATCGAGATCAAGAGCTGCGTTCCCGAACACATCACCGCCGTCATCGCCAAGCTGCGTGAGGTCGGCGTCGAGATCGAGGAGCTAAATCAGAGCACCCTGCTCGTAAGGGCAAGCGCAGGCGGGCTGCGGGCCAAGGATATGACAACCGAGCCGCACCCTGATTTTCCGACCGATATGCAGGCTCAATACATGGCACTGATGACACAGGCTGATGGCGAATCAAAGATCACCGAAACGATCTTTGAAAACCGTTTCATGCACGCGTCTGAGCTGATCCGTATGGGTGCTGACATCCACATCTCAGGCAACACCGCCGTCGTCAAAGGCAAGTCGAAACTGATGGGTGCTCCGATCATCGCTTCAGACCTGCGTGCATCTGCGTCGCTCGTGCTTGCCGCTGTCGCGGCAGAGGGCGAAACGACCATCGACCGCGTTTATCACATCGACCGCGGCTACGAAACTATCGTTCGCAAATTTCGCTCGCTTGGTGCCGATATCGAACGCATTACCGAGAGCGTCACCGACGAACAAGCCAGCGAAGCCGCCAAATAAAACGCAGTATGAGCGCCGAAGATTGTATATTCTGCAAGATCGCCGATGGCCGCATACCGTCGGCCAAGGTTTTTGAGGACGACGTTTGCGTAGCGTTTAACGACCTCAGCCCGCAAGCTCCGACGCATATCCTCATCATCCCCCGCGAACATATCGACTCGATGGATAAAACCGGCGAACAACACGCGGGGCCGCTCGGGCATCTATTGTTGACGGCGGCGGAGATAGCGCGTGAGCAGGGTTTTGCAGAGGACGGATATCGCATCGTAATAAATACGAACTCCGATGGCGGCCAGACCGTATTTCATTTGCACGTGCATCTGCTCGCCGGGCGGCCGTTCATTTTTCCGCCGGGGTAAAAAATTCGTTAGATAGTTGGTTTGGTTGTATGAAGCAAGTTTTTACGATTCTTATTCTCTCGCTCGTTGTCGCTCTGAGTTTTAATTGCTCAAAAAATAGCGCTAACGTTGAGGCAAATACTGTCACGGTCGAGGCGGAATCGCCTTTTGCAAATATCACGGATCCTGCGGCAGCCCTCAGGGAGGGCGACCGTCTCTTTGACGAGAACCAGACCGAGTTGGCTATCCAGGCGTATCAACAGGCGATCAAGCTCAACCCTGATCTGGCCGAAGGGCATTTCAAACTCGGTATCGCCTACGCTCTGCTCGAGATGCAATACGAACAGACCGGCACGGTCGATCCGGCAAATCCGGACGCTCGTTCAAAGCCGCGTTCGCAGAGATCATTTGAAAAAGCTGTCGATGCTTACAAAAAATGGATCGCCGCCAATCCTAATGACGATAACGCCCACTACAATCTAGCCCGGGCATACAACAAGCTGAACAAGGACGAAGAGGCGGAAAAAGAATTTCGTCAGGCCGTAAAGCTCAAGCCCGACGATAGCGAATATCAGACCGAGCTCGGATCGATCCTCATCAAACTCGCACAGTATAGCGAGGCGATCCCGGCGCTAAAGAAAGCGGTCGAGCTTGACGCTGGCAACGAACGTGCTGCCAGCCTGCTCGAAGACGCCGAGGCCGGTCGTCAGAGGATCAATTACGTAGGGCCAGCAAATACTGCCAACAGAGCAAACTCGAACTCGAATACAGCCAACGCTAACGCAAATTCGGCGTCGAATACCAGCACCAACTCTGCGGTAAAACCGCCACCCGCCAACACCGCGAAACCCACAAAGCCCGAGGTCAAGGAGACAAAGCCTGAGCCTAAATCGGACAAAAGCGAGAAACGGGGCAAGAAAGGCTAAAAATACCCACTTTTCTGATTTGTGGTTCAAAAATACACATATCGCAACATATGTGTGTCAACTTGACATTTTACGACCCTCGTCGCAAATTAGCTTAGAGTAGCTATTTTCTTTAGGGTCAGTATTTTATGAAGTTTGAACTCGATGACCATCCCGCTCTTTCACTCGAACGCAAAGTAAGCATGCACGAGGCCCGCGAGGCCATTATCGACCGCCTCGCCCGCGACCTGCCGACGAGCATCGATCTCGAACGCTTTCTCAACGTCGTCGTTTCCGAGATCGGCCGTATGCTCCACGCCGACCGCTGCGACCTACTCCAGCTTTCTGAGGGCCGGGATCTGGTCATCAGCCACGAATGGCGAAAGGACAAATCGGTGCCGAAAAGCCTAGGCACGACAATTCCGTTTGACGCCGCAAAACTCGGCGAACGCCTCGACATCACAAAACCGATCCGCATCAACGACACGTCCAAAACTAAAGACGCGACACTGAAATTTTTTGCCAAAGCCCTGGAGACCCGCTCGCTGCTGATCATCCCGATCATCCAAAACGACCGTGTGCTCGGGCTGCTTGGGCTGCATGACACGCACGAGGCCCGCGTTTGGCTTGACGAAGAGGTCGCCTTTCTCGAATCGATCGCCCGCCAGATGGCCATCGGCTATCAATACACTAGCCTGTACGTAAATCAGGAGCAGGAGTCGCGACGTACAAATGCGTTGCTTGAGATAGCAAATACGCTGAATTCGCACTCGGATTTCAAAGACGTCTCTGAACGTGTGGTTGAGCGCGCGATCGGTCTCGTCGGTGCGGATTACGGAGC
>DEQS01000045.1 GCA_002360555.1 Chloracidobacterium sp. UBA3360 | reverse complement strand
TTAAAATATTTGCGATATTCGGGCACGATCGCCGTCGAACCGGCATATGCCGTATCGACGTGCAGCCAGATACCATATTTTTCGCAGATGTCGGCGATGGCATCGACCGGATCAACGCTAGATGTCGAGGTTGTGCCGACGGTCGGAATGACGCAGATAGGCAGATATCCGTTCTCAATATCCTCTTCGATCGTCTCGGCTAGTTTTTCCGGAATCATTTCGAACCGGTCGTTACACTCGATCTTTCTTAAAGATCTCAGCCCGAGACCTAGCGTTACGACGCCCTTGTCTATCGATGAATGAACGTGTTCGGAGCAATAGACACGCATCAGCGGCACGTCGTCGCGGCCGCTCATTCCTTCGTCGCGGATACGTAAATTTGCTTTTTCCCGTGCGGCAGCGAGGGCGTGCATTGTCGAGACGGACGCGGTGTCGTAGATGATCCCTTCGAAATACTCGGGCAGATCCATCATCTGACGGAGCCAGGCAAGCACGACATCCTCGAGCTCAGTCGATGCCGGCGACGTTCGCCAAAGCATCGCTTTCATATCAAATGCCGACGCGAACATCTCGCCAAAAACGCCCACTGAGCTGGTCGATGTCGAAAACAGGCCGTGAAAATTTGGATGGTTCCAATGAGTGACGGCGGGCATTATCAGCTTATCGACATCGCCGAGAATATCGCCAAAGTCTTCGCCCGTTTCGGGCGCCGACGAGGGTAGGTTGTTCTTGAGCCAGTCAGGCTCGACCTGCGATAGAACCGGATAATTTTCCATCTCGTCAAAATAATCCGCGAGTTGGTCGATGATCTGATAGCCAAACTTACGAAAATCGCCACCCGGCATATCGCCAAATTTACCTAATTTTTCACTCATGATTCATTAACTTATCACAATGAAAAAACAAGCTGAAATTTGTGCTGTTTTGATCTAAAATCTTTGAGAAGCTTATTACAACCGCTGTTTCCGTTCGGAGAATTAACAACTATGAAAAACGTGGGTAATGGTGCCGTGCGTATTGAGAGAGTTTTGTTTTCTGTCGCCGTTTGTGTGTGTTTATTTGTATGCAATTCGGGTCTGGTGTTTGCATGGAAACCGACGACACACGTCTATCTCGCCGAACGTGCACTTGAGGACGCTCTCGATAACGGCAAGGTGACGATCGAGCGCCTCGATCCCACGACGGGCAAGGTTGTCGGAGTTATTGGCGAATACGCGGTCGATGCGGCGGTGCTCGAAGCATTAAAGAAAAATCCCGATCAATACCGGGCGGGCATACTCGGGCCTGATGCTTTTCCTGACATTTTGACCGGGCAACAAGTGATACATCCGCCGACAAACCCGGACGGCACAAACCGCTGGCTCGAATATCTATGGTCAAATTCAGATAGTTCGCCTGCGATCAAAGCGTTTGTCACCGGTTACCTGACGCACGCTGCGGGTGATATGTACGGCCACACATTTATCAATAATTTCACCGGTGGGGCGTTCACATTTCAGCCGCCCGACAATGCCAAAAAGCACATCTTGCTCGAAAGCTACATCGGCAAACGCGTGCCGGACCCGACTTTTAGTGCAAGCATCACCGGTGTCGAAGACTTTATTTATCAAAAGATGGTCGACGCGCGGCCCGGCACGTATCTCGACATAGAACTGCTGATCAAAGACGGCGAAGGAACGGACGGCTCGATACCGCGTGTTTATTCCACGCTGCGGGCGGAGCTTGAGGCGGACGTTGTGAAACTTACAGCCGACGCTAAGAAATGTAAGCCGTGGAACCCAAAATGCAGCGCCGTTTTGCTCAAGGCCGAGGCAAATTATAAAAAGGCTTGGATCAAAGACATCGACACAGGGCTAAAGGCTTGGGTAACGACGAGCGACAGTGTAGCTAAGGCGTTATTTTTTAACCCGGAGAAAAAAACCGATGTCGATAAGGCCCAAGCCATAATCGACGATTATGTGAATAAGCATCTGATCTCGATGTCAGGCCCGCCCGATGCCGTCGGCAGTCTCGCCGTAATTTCGGGCAAGGTACAGGACATTATCCTAAAGGCGATCCCGGACGCTTTGGCTGAGCCGATCAAACAGTTCAAACGAAATCTGTACGATGTCCTGATAAAACGCGCGACTGGAATGTCGAGCGAAGAGCTAAAACGCTATTCCTCAGAACCTGAGACCTATTTCGACACCGAGATGACCAAAGGGCCGGGGCAGCTTATCAATCGCAGCAAATTTGATTCGGACATGCTCTTTATGAAACCGGGTGACAAAACCATCGACTATAAAAATGTCGGGGCGGCATACGACACGGTTGTGATGAGCAAGCTGCTATTGCTAAGTAAAGACAGCGTCAACAAGCTAATGACCGATCTTGGCAGCAAAAACCGCCTCGAAAAGCCCGACATAATGCTCGGCTTTATCAAAACCCTCGACGGCGACAATCAACAGGCGGGTATGATACTCGGCCGCGATTGCCGCAGTTATCGACAGGTATTTATGAGATTTGCCGGTGAACGCATTTGTCCTCAAACGCCTTGAATTTGGTCAATCGCAGGAAATTGGTAAAAACCACTCGACAGTTTTTGGAATAAAAGTATAATATCAGCTACGAATATCTCGCCAACGACAATTAGTACGTATCGTGGGCAATAGCCTGTGATCGAACACGAAAAATAAGTGAGCCTACTCCGGGCTTGACCAAACTATCGGCTACAGCTGGTGGTTCTGACAGAAATTTATGGCAACTTCGCCGTCAGAGACTGAACAATCGAACGAAGGTTTTATACGCGGGCTCGGCCTGCTGGATTCGACGATGATCGTCGCCGGGTCGATGATCGGCAGCGGGATCTTTATCGTCTCGGCCGATATTTCGCGTCAGGTCGGTTCGCCGGGATGGCTGCTGGTCGTCTGGATCGTTACCGGGCTGCTGACCGTCGGAGCCGCACTTTCTTACGGCGAGCTTGCGGCAATGATGCCGCGAGCCGGCGGAATGTACGTTTATCTCAAAGAGGCATTCTCGCCGCTCTGGGGGTTTTTGTACGGCTGGACACACTTTCTTGTTATTGGGACGGCGACGATCGCAGCGGTTTCGATCGCTTTTAGCCGATTTACCGGCATACTTGTTCCACAGATCTCCGAAACCAATTACCTGATCGAGCCGATTCGTTTCGGTTCGTCGAGCTACGCAGTCTCGCTCTCGACCGCACAATTGCTTGGCATTGTCATGATCGTGCTTTTGACGTTTATGAATACGCGGGGCCTCAAGCTCGGCAAGCTGGTTCAAAATACCTTTACCTTCGCAAAGACCGGTTCGCTCATTGCCCTTATTGTTCTAGGAATAATTTTTGGACTTGTTTGGTATCCCGAGATCGCAGCGGCAAATTTTGGCGACCTTTGGAAGGTTCGAGGCAACATCCAGAATGTTGGTGCGACTGCGGCCAACGACTCCGGGGCGGCGATGGCCTCGCTGCTGACGGCGATGGGAATGCTGATCGCGATCTGCGTCGCGCAAACCAACTCGCTCTTTTCGGCTGACGCTTGGCACAACGTGACATTTACGGCCGGCGAGGTGCAAAATCCTAAACGAAATCTGCCGCTGTCGCTCCTGCTCGGAACAGGCGGCGTTATTTCTCTTTATCTGCTCGCAAATATCGCGTACCTGGTAACACTTCGCTTTGAAGACATACAGAAAGTTCCGAGCGACCGCGTCGGTTCCGCGACGGCTGATGTTATTTTCCCCGGAGCCGGTGCTGCGATAATGGCGGTCGCGATCATGATCTCGACGTTTGGCTGCAACAACGGACTGATCATCGCCGGAGCACGAGCTTATTATGCAATGGCAAAGGACGGCCTGTTCTTTAAGGCGGCGGGCGAACTGAATAAGTTTCACGTTCCCGCGTGGGCGATCGTGATCCAGGGCATTTTGTCGGTTTTGTACGTTTTGCCACGCACGGTGAATCAAGCTGCCGACGGTAAGGTAACCTATGGCAACCTGTACGGCGACCTGCTCACCTATGTGATATCAGCCGCCTTGATCTTTTACATTTTGGCTATTGTGGCGGTTTTTGTGCTCCGGGTGAAACAACCTAATGCCGAGCGCCCGTATAAAGCATTTGGATATCCGATAATTCCGGCTCTCTATATAATAGGAGCTTCGATAATTCTTGTGGTCCTGTTTGTATATCAAACAACGGCAACCTGGCCGGGACTTGTGATCGTATTGACCGGCGTACCGGTTTACTTTATTTGGAAAAGCCTGTCTGCCAAATCGGCGGCAGGTTAACGCAGTAACTGTTAATTCAACTCTAGGAGGTTTTCATGTCACTTTTCGCGACTAAACCAATTTCGAAGATCATCGCCGAGGCTCAGGAGACTGGCGAGCACACTTTAAAAAAGACACTTAGCGCTCTAGACCTGACAATGCTTGGTGTCGGAGCCATTATCGGAACGGGTATCTTCGTTTTGACCGGACAAGCTGCCGGAAAGCACGCGGGTCCAGCGGTCATCATCTCGATGATCATTGCCGGTATCGTTAGTGCTTTTGCTGCACTTTGTTATTCGGAATTTGCTGCCAGCGTGCCGATCTCAGGTTCGGCATACGCTTACGGGTACGGAACGCTGGGCGAATTTATCGCATGGATCATCGGGTGGGATCTGATCCTCGAATACGCTTTTGGCGCGGCTACGGTCGCCGTTGGTTGGTCGGGTTATGTGGTCAGCCTGTTTAGAGATACGTTGGGGATAAATTTCCCGCTCGCTCTCAGTGCACCGCCGGGGACGGTGCTAAAAGATACCGCCGGCAACGCAGTCGCGACGGGCGTTTTCAATCTGCCCGCCGCACTTATTGCCGTTGCGGTAACGCTGTTGCTAATTCGCGGCATTAAGGAATCAGCAAGTTTTAACTCACTGATCGTTATCGTAAAAGTGGTTGTTGTTGTGTTGTTTATCGTTGCCGGTATCGGTTACGTAAACACCAGCAACATCGGCATCGGCTGTACGGTCGGAAGTCCCGGATGTGCGGAGTTTATGCCGTTTGGTTTTAGCGGCGTTGTGACCGGTGCGGCCGTTATCTTTTTTGCGTACATTGGGTTTGACGCGGTTTCGACCGCCGCCCAAGAGGCAAAAAATCCGCAGCGTGATATGCCTATCGGTATTATGGGCTCGCTTGCGATCTGTACAGTGCTCTATATTTTGGTCGCCGGCATCATGGTCGGACTTGTTGATTACAAACTCTTGACCAACGCCGCCGCACCAATTGCCGTCGCTATCGACGCTGCCCTGCAGAAAGCACAAGGAACTACGATGGGAACCATTCTATCGGTGTTCCCGACGATCATCAAGGTTGGTGCCGTTCTCGGTTTGAGCTCGACAATGGTCGTTATGACGATGGGCCAACCGCGTGTGTTTTATTCGATGTCTAAAGATGGTTTGCTGCCGGCATGGGCTGCTAAGATCCATCCTAAATTCCAGACACCGCACATCACGACAGCCATAACCGGTGTGATCGTGGCAATTTTGGCCGGATTTGTGCCGATCAGTTTGCTTGGCGAATTGGTCAGTATCGGAACGCTCTTTGCGTTTGTGATCGTCGGCGTGGGTATTATAATCCTGCGTTCATCTAATCCTACGCTCAATCGGCCTTTCAAAGTGCCTCTCTCGCCGTTCATCCCGATCGCTACCGTACTGTCAGCAGCATATTTGATGAACAGCCTGCCGCTCGATACGTGGATCCGGCTTATCGTCTGGATGTCGATCGGCCTCGTGATCTACTTTGCCTATAGCTATACACATAGCAAGATCGGCCTAGATGATAATCGTGAGGGTGACGAGGGCGAATCAAACTACAAACCGCCGATCGCGGCCGCGATAGCTATCGTTCTGGCAATGGCATTGACCGTGTGGCAGGTTTCGCATCTCGTGTGGATCGAAATGGCTGTTAGGTTATTTGCTTGGGGCGTGACGGGTGTTCTCGTGATCGTGCTGATGTACGGTAAGGGAGACCGCAATGCCGTCCGCAGTTCGCAAACGAGAAACATCGGCCTGATCGCGACGCTGCTCAACCTTGCTGTTTGGATCGGGATCACCTATTGGTTCTTTGTCCATTACGCAGAGTTACACGCGGCCAAGTAAACAGACCGTGGTTGAGATTGCCACAGAGATCAAGGAGTAATAATTTCTCTCTCGATCTCTGTGGCAGTTTTGTATTCACGATTTATGCAGAGCAAGCTCGTTAAATGGGTGGTCGTGATCGGTAGCGGAGTGGTTGTGGCCGCGCTTCCGCGCCCTGAGGGTATCACCAGCGGGTCATGGACTTTGTTCGCCATCTTTATCGCGACCATCGTCGGATCGATCGTCCAACCTCTGACCGGTAGTGCGATGGTGCTGCTGGGCGTGGTCGCAACTGCGGTCACCGGAACGCTTGACGCGAAAACCGCCTTACGCGGCTACAGTGAGCCGGTTGTGTGGCTGGTATTGGCTGCATTTTTCCTTTCATGCGGAGTGATCAAAACGGGGCTTGGCCGCCGGATCGCACTTCTTTTCATCAAAGCCATAGGACGCGATACGTTTGGCCTCGGCTACGCACTGATCGCAACTGATTTCGTGCTCGCGTCGGTCGTTCCGTCAAATGGTGCCCGAAACGGCGGCATTATGATACCGATTGCTGTCAGCGTCAGTGAGAGTTACGATTCGCGGCCCGATGACGGCACGGCAAACAAGCTCGGGGCGTATCTGATGAACCTGCTTTATCAGTGTGATGTGATCATCGGTGCGACCTTTATCACAGGCCAGGCCGGCAATTTTGTTATCGCCAAACTCGTCAAGGACAACACCGGTATCGAGCTTAGCTACGCCGGTTGGTTTGCTGCGGCGATTGTCCCTGCCCTGATCTCGCTCGCGATCGTTCCAGCCGTCATTTATCGACTCTTTCCCCCCGAGATAAGCCAAACGCCCGGAGCTGCGGATTTTGCCAGAAACGAGCTGGAGAAGTCAGGCCCGATCACTGATGCCGAAAAGATCGTGATCGGCACGCTTATCGCCGTCATCTTTTTTTGGATCACCAAAGATACGCTCCATACGGTTGATACGGCGATCGTTGCTCTCGTGGGCATCGGGGTTATGTTACTGACCGGTGTTATAACGTGGAGCGACATCATGGGCGAGCGTAATGCGTGGTCAACATTCATCTGGTACGGCGGTCTTGTTAATATGGCGACGGCTGCGGGTGAGACCGGGCTGACAAAGGTATTTGCGGATAGGGTCGGCGGGATGACGAGCGGCATGACTTGGGCGGTAGCGCTGGCGATCATAGCGCTCGTTTATTTCTACAGCCATTATTTCTTTGCTTCGATCACCGCACATGTGCTGGCGATGCTCGTTCCATTTTTGGTCGTAACAATGGCGGCTGGTGCTCCGGTTGGATTGTCAGTATTAGTTTTAATATATTTTTCTAACTTGAACGCCAGCCTCACGCATTTTGGAACGACTCCGGGCCCGATCTATTTCGGCACAGGCTACGTCAAACAGGGCGTCTGGTGGAAAACCGGCCTGATCACTTCGATAATAAATATCTCGGTCTGGTCTGTCGCAGGGCTTTTGTGGTGGAAACTGCTGGGATGGTGGTAGGTTTTAGTGAAAAGGTAACAACTAAAAGTGAAAAGGTAAGAGTGTCCGAACAGAACCTCTTACCTTTTCACTTTTAACTACTAGTTTTAGTTACTGCGTATCGCCGCCCGGTAGTCCATCGAGAGGTGCATCGACCTTAGCAAGAGCGTCCTTGTAGATCTTGATCGAACCGCTCGATTCGAGCCGCTGACGAGTCGCCGCCAGATAGTCAGAGAAAACGTCTGAGCGTTTCTTTGACAACATCTGCTCGATCAGTCCGCTTCGCTGTTTGGTAAAATCCGCCGTGTCTGCGTCCGTGCGGGTTGTGGCCCCGACGATGTACCAATTGTCGCCGACCTTGATCGGCGTTTTGGTTACGTCGCCGGCCTTTAGTGCATAGACCGCAGTTTCGAGCTCTTCGCTCGTACCGGCGGTTGGCCCCTCACCAAGCGGCGAACCGAGAATAAAGCTCTTTTGATCTTTCGCCGTCATCCCCTTTGCGGTAGCGGCTGCTGCCAAAGCTCCGGCGTTTGCCGCCCCCGACGCGATCGCTTTTGCGATCTCTTCGACCTGTGAGCGCGCCTTTTCCATTTTAACGGTTTCGATGACTTGAGCCTTGACCTCGTCAAACTCCGCGTCACGCGGCTCTTTTCTATCGGCTAACATAGGCACGGCAAATCCGTTTTGGATAGGCGTTTTGTCACCGACGGCATTTACCTCTTCGAGCGGTGCGATGCCCTCCTCGAATTGCGGTGAAACGCCGATATTAGGCACGTCATCACCCGGTTTGATATAGCCGGTCTCTTTGATCATATCCGCGACGCCCATATTTGCCTGAGCGGCAAACTGTTTCGCGACTGCCTGAATGTCTTTGCTTTGTTTGAATGCATCAGCGATCTTTTGAGCGAGCTCGGCAGCGACGGCGTATGCTTTACGATTGCGAAGACTGACCTCGATCTCTTTCTTGGCCTGTTCGTAGCTTTTAGGGATGTCCTCGCCGCGGCGAAGGATAAAGATACGGCTCTGATAGCTGATCGGTGAGGTCACCTCGCCGGGTTTGAGTTTCAAAAGCTGTTGGTACGGATCATCGGGTTTGTTGGGATTTTCGCGAACCGGGCCGACGAGTTTTCCACCGCTCGATGCCGACGCCGGGTTCTCCGACTGTCCCTTGGCCATCGTCGCAAAAGCCTCTTCGGTCACAGTCGCACCGTTTTTACGAAGCTGCGTGACCAGTTCGGCAGCTTTTGCCTGAACGACGCTTTCCTGATCCGGTTTTGGTACGCGGAGAACTATCTCTTGTCCCGCAACACCGGCTATTTTTTTATCGGCCGGCAAAGCGTCATACTCGGCACGGATATCAGCATCGGAGATCTGCAGTTTCTCGCCGATCTTGGCGGTGTTGATAAAGATGTATTTGATCTTTTTCTGCGGCGTGTTGATGTAGTAGTTGATCTTGTTCTTATCAAAATATTCACGCAGCTCAGCGTCAGTTGGGGTGATGGCCTTAGCAAGGTCGGTCGTGCTTACAGACACATACGATAGGTCAAACTTGGTATTCTTTCGCTGAAAATCGTTGAGCACTTCTTCCTCAGACACCGTTACACCCGAGGTGATAAACGCATCGAGCTTTTTATAGCTGATGTCGTCGCGAACGCTCTGTTCGTATGACGAGATGCTGCCAAACTGCTCCGTTACATTTTGCTTGTATTTTTCTTCGTCAAACGGCTTGCCGTCGTCGGTCTTAAACTGCTCGCGGATGCGGGCCGCAACCTCGGCATCGCTTGCCGTCAGGCCCAAACGCTCTGCTTCGACACGCGAAATGCGGCTGCCGATCATCCCCTCGAGGATCATCTTTGCCGGAAAGCTTTGGCCGCGGCTAAACTGGCTGTAATTTTCCTTTTGACGGACAAGCTCGCCGATCGTGATCTTGTTCCCGGCAACAGTGGCGGCGGTCTCATCGCTCTGCGAAAGATTGGCGATGGGTGTATTGCTCTGTGGCGTGTAGAAAAACACAAGGCTGCCAACCATCAGGATGGCGAAAAGGAAAAGAACGAAATTACGCGTTTTTTCGAGACGGGTGAAAAACTTTAACATCGATTGATACCTAACTTAACTCAGAATACGGAAAAAATAGTCTGTATGGACAAACCGTAATTCTAGCAAAAAGCGCGGTCAAATCAAACGCAATTACACCCGAAGCGCCGAAAATACTTGCAGTTTCGCGATAATTCATCGATGATAAACCTCGATATTGAGCGCAATGAAAGGTAACGAGATCAGATCAGTCGGCATTGTAGTAAAGCCAAACCACCCCGAAGCAAGGGCGACGGCCGGCGAACTGTCGGCATGGCTACGCACAAAAGGCATCGATCAGGCGGGCGAGGTCATCGAAGCCGGAACGTCTGATACCGAAAATTCGACCGTAGATGCCGACCTGATCGTCGTGCTCGGGGGCGACGGAACGATGATCTCGACCGCACGGCTCATTGGTTCGGGTGACGTCCTCGTTTTGGGCATCAACTATGGCAGTCTCGGCTATCTAACCGATTTTCGTATCGAGGAGATGTTCCCCGCTATCGAGGCGATCATCGCCGGCGATTATGAGATCGACAGCCGGGTGATGCTCGAGGCGGAGCTGTTGAGGGGCGATGAACGACAGGCCGCCGGTCGCGTGCTCAATGACGTTGTCATTAACAAAGCCGCACTTGCACGCATAATCGAGATCGATGTGCATCTCAACGAACTATTTGTAAATTCTTTTCGTGCAGACGGACTTATCGTCGCGACACCGACCGGTTCGACCGCATACAATCTGTCGGCGGGCGGGCCGATCATTTACCCGTCAATGAACGCCGTCGTGATGACGCCGATATGCCCATTTACACTCACCAATCGCCCCATCGTCATCCCCGATGCCGCTGTGGTCGAATTAATGCTAAAGGAAGAGAATGAGGGTGTCTTTCTTACTTTCGACGGGCAAACCGGCCATCGGATGAAAGCCGGCGACCGCGTCGTCATCCGCAAAAGCGAAGCAACATTTAACCTCGTCCAACCGAGCCATCGAAACTATTTTGATGTGTTGAGAGACAAGTTAAAATGGGGAAGGTAAGGCAGTGCAAAATGAAAAGTTAAGAATGCACAATGAAAAGAAATCGCTTAATCACCGTCGAATAGGCTGATCTGCTCGTCGTCCTTAGGTTCAAAACCCTCCGGCCACCATTGGAAAATTCCTAGATCGCATCTTCCCGCTGCGTTAAAAATTACGCCTTCGGCTTCGAGTAATTCCTGCTGTAAGTTGATCGGGATCGTGAGCTTTCCGGTGGAGCATTTCCCTTGCGAATTTATTACCCGCTGCCACGGGACATCATCGTCTGACGCATGCATTACATAGCCGACGGTGCGGGCGGTGTAGCCCTCGCCAAGTACGATCGCTAGCTGGCCGTATGTCATAACCCGGCCCTTTGGGATCCGGCGGACGACGGCAAACGCACGTTCGCGGTATAGCGGGTCGTTGACGTTCATTCGTTATGCCAAAGCATTGTTCGCGCAGGAGAGCCGTCACCTCCACCGCCGATGTATTTCAGCGGCATACAGATCAGACCATAATCACCGCCTTTGACCTCGCGGAGATCGACGCCTTCGAGAATAACGACCTCTTTTTCAAGTAGCGTGATATGCACCGGATGTCCGGGCGAGCCGCTTTTTTCAATCGAGAGGTAATCGATGCCTACGAGGACGACGCCGTTATCGACGAGCAATTTCGACGTCGCCGGTGTCAGATAACTAAAATCTGTTCTGAACCCATCCTGCGGGGTCGCCCAAAAAGCCGAATTGCGCGTCTTAAAAAGCACCCTCGTCATCCCCGCAATATCACCGACGTGCTCAGGTTCGATAGCGACAACATCCTCAGGCACCTCGATGACGCGACACGGGCCGACGAGTTTCTCGGGGTCGATCTCGTGGATGCGTTTTGCACCGTCGATGAAATGGTTTGGCGCGTCGATGTGCGTTGCAGTATGCACACCGAGCGAGATGTGCGACACGTTTGCAGATGAGCCGTCGGCGATCGATTTGAAAGACGTGACCTCAACGCCCGGGTCGCCCTTATAGATCGGCACATCGGCGCTAATCGCGACAGTGATATCGTATATTTTCACAACGATAGAATAGTAGACAATTCATCATTCGCCAACGGACCACGCGTATCAGTTTTGCGTTATTAGACTCTTTGCGTGAAAATTCTTATTTCACAATGAAAACACCCCGGATATCCGCATCTAGCTATTCAAACACCGCCCCGCTCGTTTGGTCGTTTCTTTATGGCTCCAATCGCGGCAGTGTCGAACTGATACTCGATAACGCCCCCGCGAGATCCGCCGAACTGCTTGCCGAAGATCGCGTTGACGCCGCCCTCGTGCCGGTCATTGCGTATCAGATGATCGACGATGTGCGGCTGATATCCGACGTGTGCGTCGGTGCAAAACAGCGAGTCCGCAGCGTTTGTCTCGTGACAAAAGGCGAGGATCTCTCAGACGTTAAAAGCGTCGCATTGGACGTTTCGTCAAAGACATCTGTCGTCCTGACAAAGATCATCTTTCGCGAATTTCTAGGTTTTGAACCTGAGTGGATAGACGCCGAACCTGATATCGACGCGATGCTTGCAACATCAGATGCGGCGCTGCTGATCGGTGATCCCGCGTTGATGATCGACGAGTCGCGATATAAAAAATTTGACCTTGCTGAATTATGGCATCAACACACCGGGCTCGGATTTGTTTTCGCGATGTGGATGACGCGGCGTGAGACTTGTCCGATAGATCTCGCGGCAGCGCGTGACGAAGGGCTTACTCACGCTGAAGATATCGCCGCAAATTACGCAGCCGAGATCGGCCTGAGCCGTGACGAGATGAAAAGCTATCTGACCGAAAATATCTCTTACTCCATCAACGATTCGATGCGTCGCGGTATGGAGTTGTATTTTGAGCTTGCGGCGAAACACGGCCTGATAGCTAAAAATCGTGAACTCGCATTTTTGTAAAATTCTGCAAGACGATACGGCGGCGGGCGTTCAAAAAATGTTCTACACATCATATTTTTTGGAGCTAAAAGATGAAAAACTTTCTTGTCCTAGTCGTTAATCTTAGCGTCGTTGCTTTTGGGCTAGCGGCGCTCGGTACTTTTCTAAACTACCTTTTTGGTTTGAACATAGGGTTCAAAGGGTCAAAACTGCCCGACGATCCGGTGATCGGCATCGTATTTATTTGTATGGCCGCAGTGTTCGGTGCGATCGCGTTTTTTGTAAATCGAAAGAAAGAGGCCGTTCAGCCAAGCGGATCCTGATCGATGAACGGATTTTTATCGAGGGTCTCAGCAATATGTACTTTGAGCCGGTCGGCAAATGCCAGATCGGCTTTTTTCATCAGATCGAGCCAATGGTCAAATATTACACGGCGCACGTCCGGCCCATCTATGCGGTTTTTGAATTCGTAAGCAACGCCCATCCAGAACGTCAGGTCATAGACCATCCAGTACAGTATCTCAGACCTGTCGGCGGTCGATCTGCTTTCTAGGTCTAATCCGCGTTCGGTCACGATGTAGTGATATTCGCCGCCTGAAAATTCGACGTGCGGGCTGCCGTTATCCTGACGCTCGGTTAGTAACGTATATTTGGACGCACAGGGTTTCACCCGTTGGCAAAGCGCGTCGTATTCGGACTCGAGTAGTGCAAGCTCGTCGTTCATCCCGTTAAAACATCGGCCGCTTTAGCTCCTCGTACAGTTTTTTGTCGATGATCTTGCCCTCGTTTTCTTTTATGTGCTCGAGTATCAGGAGAGCTTGGTGAATGCGGACATCAATATCTTTCGGCTTGGCTAACAGGTAGAGTATCGACCGCTGTTTTCCTTCAGAAAGAGCATGAAACATCCTATCGCCGTCGGGGTCTTGTTTTAGCACTTCTTCAAATTCCTCAGGAATCGGCAGACCGTATTTGCTTTTGTCTTTTTCGAGCAGCACATCGACAGTGTCGCCCGCGGCGATACCGATCGCATCACGTTTTTTCTTGTTAACGATGATGTAAAACAAGTCGCCCGACGGCAGCAGAGCACATTGAAATGGCTCTTTGCCGTTGATCGTGCAAACGATACGCTTGAACTTGCCGGTGAACGCGAGCTTGGCGACGATCTCCCGATCCACGACCAGAAAATGCCAGCCCGAATCAGCCGGAGATCTCGTGAGCTTTGTTTTGAATTTCACACTTGCGGCCATCAAGAATATTTCACCACATAATTCTCTCAGTGTCCTGTCGTGGCTATGTGGTGAATTCTTAGAGCGTTTTGATAGAATCAAAATTAAGTGGAAACCATGATCCAACCAATTCTTGAGAAAGCCATCGCCGGCGAACGTTTGACCTCCGAAGATTGTACAGCCTTGCTCGAATCGAAAGATTTTGTCCGCATCGGGCTCGCGGCAGACGAGATACGCCAACGGAAAAATCCGGGCGATGTCGTGACCTATATCATCGACCGCAACATTAATTACACTAACGTTTGTAACGTTGTCTGCACATTTTGCGCGTTTTACCGGCGGCCTGGAAAGCCGGAAACGTACGTCCACTCGATCGAAGAGATTGAAAAACGCATCGATGAGACCATTGCCATTGGCGGTACCGGTGTGCTGATGCAGGGCGGGCTGCACCCCGATTTTAATATTGAGTGGTACGAAAATCTGCTCTCGACACTGCACGCCAAATACCCCAAATTTCAATTGCATTGTTTTTCGCCGCCTGAGATACATAATATTCATCTCATTTCCGGGCTCGATTACGAGACGATCATGCAGCGGCTCAAAGACGCCGGTTTGAATTCTCTGCCGGGCGGCGGCGGCGAGATCCTCGACGACGAGGTCCGTGCCCGCGTCTCGACCAAATGCAACACACAGGAATGGCTCGACGTAATGCGTGCCGTTCATAAAGTCGGGTTGATCTCGACGGCGACTATGATGTTCGGCATAGGGGACAAGATCGAGCACCGTGTCAGACATCTCCAACGCATCCGCGATGTACAAGACGAGACGGGCGGATTTACAGCCTTTATCCCCTGGACATTTCAACGCGAAAACACCGCTCTCGGCCGCAAGATCACCGAAGAACCGACCGGGATCGATTACCTACAAATGGTCGCCGTCTCGCGATTGTTCCTCGACAACGTCCAGCACATCCAGGCGTCTTGGCTGACCCAAGGCCTCAAGCTCGGCCAGACGGCACTTCGATTTGGTGCCGACGACATGGGCTCGATCATGATCGAAGAAAACGTCGTCTCCGCCGCCGGGGCCCACGTCGAAGCAAACGAACGCGATCTCCGCTACCAGATCCGGGAAGCCGGTTTCACCCCCCAACAACGCGACATCCTCTACAACTACATCAACCGCGAAGGAATCGATGACCTCGATAAAAGCGATTCTATGAAGCTAAAACAACTGACAGTGGCGTTTGCGGACTAGCGTATATTGTGTACGGGGCCAAACAGATGCAGCGAAACTTGAATTGGATTATTTGAACAGTCTCGATAATTGCCCCAGGACTTCATTTCATCTCCGATGTTCTTGAATGGATCAACGGCGGTTTTACCTTTGACCAGCTCCTGATCAACTATTCGGCGTTTGTGGCAATGCCGTTTCTTATCGTTGGGCTTTGTTTTGTTCAAAAAAGCTCTCTTCATTGGTATGGGCTTTTAGGGGCTCTACTCTACGGCGTTTCTTTCATATATTTCTCGCACAGTACGCTCGTTGCTCTCGAAAATTCTACTGCTTCTTATGATGACCTTTGGCGGCAGCTTGGCCCAATATACATATTACATGGCGGCATGATGATAGCTGGCGGCTTACTTTTCGGACTTGATTCGCTACGCCTACGGGTGCTTTCTCGAACGGGTGTTGCGGCGTTTGTGCTAGGGTTATTGCTGAATTTGCTATTTAGCATTTCGACGTTTCCGGTTATCTTTCAGACACTGGGAAGTAGCTTACGAAATCTGGGATTAATGATCATTGGCATTGGAATTTTCCTCACTGCCTCAAAAACTAAAGTTAATGCCTGAGTCTGAATCCACCGTTTCAACTCCGCAGTCAAGGTTAAAACTCCTAGTTGGCGTGGCAATTTTGTTTGCCTTGTTTCAATTCCTCGGAGCAATCTTAAAAAGTGACCGCGGCCAGTCCGGAATACTTATAGCATTTATCATCATCGTCGTTACGCTTTCCATTGAAATTCTGTTCTTTCAGGGGAATATTGGTTCAGCAATACGAAGCATTGGCTTTGGCCTTCCATGCTATCGAGGAATTTCTATTGCTTTGGTCATTGCGTCGGTATTACTGGCCGTTTTCCCACTTTATGCATGGATAACGGATTCGGAATTAGGTCTTCAGAGCAATTTGTACTGGCAACTTCTAGGCCTTTTTGCCCAAGGCGGGATGGCGGAGGAGGTGTTGTTTCGAGGATTTCTTTTTCGCCGAATTCGACAAGGGCGCACGTTTTGGAGGGCCAGTATGCTTGCAGCGATCCCCTTCGCCGTCGCTCACCTGTTCATGTTCCTCACACTTCCGTGGCAGGTCGCTTCTGCCGGGTTGCTATTATCAATCGCTATCACGTTTCCATTAGCCCACTTGTTTGAACTTGGCGGCAATACGATTTGGGCACCTGCAATTCTACACTTCGTCGTCCAAGGGGCCATTAAGGTAATTACAGTTTCGGGCGAAAGAGAAATATCGTTCGCGCTTGTTTGGATGGTGGCCTGCCTGATCGTTCCTCAATTTGCTTTCCTCGTCCGGCGTTCGCTTAAAAAGGGCTGAATTTTCTTGTCAACTTGTCAAGAAAACCATATAATTAGCTTTATGAAAAGCCTATCAGTCGGAGAATTTAAAGCGCAGTTTTCAGAAGTGCTCGAAAAAGTGCAAGAGGGCGAGAGCTTTGGCATTCTTTACGGCAAGAGTAAAAAGCTAGTCGCTGAGATCAACCCTCCAAAAAAACAAGCGAAAAAGAAGAAACGAAAGATCGGTATCATGGACGGCAAAATGAAGATAGTTTTTGCCGACAACTTCAAAATGACCGATGAGGAACTGCTTGATCTTCGCGGATGAGATATCTACTCGACACGCATACATTTCTTTGGGCGTACGGCCAGTCGGACCAACTTCCGAAACAAGTCAGGACCGTGTTGGAGAATACTTCGACCGAAGTATTTGTCAGTGCCGTTACTTTTTGGGAGATAGGTATCAAGCTTCGAGCAAAAAGGCTTAATGTCGGAGGCAAGACAGCAAGTGATTTGATCGACGAAGCCCAAACGATGGGCTTTGTTATTATCCATCTCGGAGCTGAGGAAGCAGCGTCGCAGCAGAACTTGTCTGAGGACACGCACTTTGATCCGTTTGATCGGATGCTGATATGGCAGGCGATCTCTAGAAAAATGATCCTCATTAGCGGGGACCGCGAATTCAAAGGATTTGAGAAAGACGGTCTAAGATTGTTTTGGAAATAGTCATTATATAACTATGGCCGCGAAAATAATTGCAGCATTAATTACCTTGATAGCCAACATCGTCGCGGGCGTTGTGATCTTCTTTTTCATGCTTGTTGCGATGAACGGGTTAAGCGAGAGCGATGCCAATTGGGGGTTTGGGGCATATATTATTCTGGCTATTATGGTCACTCTCGTAATGAGCACCGGAGCATTTTTGCTGGTTCACTTTTTACAAAAGAAGCAATTTTCCGGGGTCGTGTCGGCCCTTATTGCGATACCGGTGTTTTCGATAGTCGGTATTGGGCTTAAGTTTGTGTGCTGCCTGATCGGAATTGGCATCGCCGACTACGTTCGTGTGAATTACTAGCGATGCCGACGATCATCCTAGAAACCCTCATCTACGCCCGAGCCGAAGAATGTTTTGATCTGATACGCGACAAGCGAATTCAAAAGGAACCATTGCCAGCGATCTTTGGTGAGTTTGGCATTGGCCAAACTGTTACTTTCAAAAGCAACAATTTCGGGATGGAGCAGTCTTTAACGGTCAAAGTCACAGAATTTGAGCGCCCGACTCTAATCGTCGACGAGATGGTCGATGGTTCTTTCCGATCGTTTAAGCACACACACGAATTGCTAATTGCTGAGAACGGCACGCTTATGCGCGATACGCTGGTTTGGGAAACGCCGCTAGGCATTCTTGGCAGGCTCGTCGATAAGCTTTATATTGAGCGGCACCTAACCGACCTGGTTTCTAACCGCAACGCCAAACTCAAGCAAATTGCAGAAGCCCGTTCGTGATCTTTCATTCGGGACTCTGCATTTCTGACAAATCTATTACAACCGCATCTCTCCTAACCTGTTACTCTGATAACGTAATATTTTAGCCGTCCTCATATCGACTTAATGCAAAACATTCTTGAGTTTGAGACGCCTCGGAGAGGTGTGAACTGGAAAAATGTCGCGATCGTCGCGTCGTTTCATCTGCTGGCGATACCCGTCTTATGGACATTTAGCTGGCAAAATCTTGCCGCCTTGCTCGTCGGCAACTGGATCGTCGGCAGCCTTGGCGTTGGGCTGGGGTGGCACCGTCTGCTAACGCATCGCGGTTTTAAGGCGCCGAAATGGCTCGAATATACCCTCTCGATTTTTGCGACGATGTCGATGCAAGATCCGCCGGATAAGTGGATTGCGACGCATCGGATGCATCACAAATTTGTCGATACCGACAAAGATCCGCACTCGGCCCGATCCGGATTTTGGTGGCCGCAGATCGGTTGGGTGGTGTGGGGACGAGCTCAAGACCACGACGAAGCGACGATGAAAAAATACGTGCCAGATCTGTTAAAAGACCGCGGCCATGTCCTGATCTCACGATTTTTCTACGTTCCGATCATTGTTTCAGCGCTTATTCTGTTCGCGATCGGAGGATGGCCGATGGTCGTCTGGGGTGTCGCGGCCCGTGTCGTCGTCGGTTGGCATACTACGTGGTTTGTAAATTCGCTCGCCCATCTCTATGGCAAACGCCCGCATGACACCGGCGATCTTTCGACCAACAACTGGTTCGTCGCGATCCTCACATTTGGCGAGGGCTGGCACAACAATCACCATATGTCGCCGAGCTCGGCGCGTCACGGCACAGAGTGGTATCAGTTCGACATGAATTGGATCGCCATCCGTATCTTTGAAAAGCTCGGTTGGGCAAAAAATATCCGTCAATTTGACGCAGGCAAACGGCCCGTCGAATTGAAACAGGCCGCATAAAGTATTAGTATTCGCCCATAAGGAGAGGCGGCGAATATGACTACAAACCCGACAAATTTCACTGAGTTTTGGGACTTCTACGTTGCAGAACACAGCAAACCTGTGACGCGGCTGCTGCATTTTGTCGGCACTTCGCTGGGGATATTGCTGCTCGCGTGGTTTGTCTGGTCGGGGCGTTGGTATTTCTTTCCGGCGTTCTTTGTCGTTGGTTATGCCTTTGCGTGGTTTGCTCATTTTGTCGTGGAAAAAAACAAACCCGCCAGTTTTCGTTTTCCTCTCTGGTCGTTTATCAGCGATTTCAAAATGATGTGGTACATGGTCACCGGACGCATGGGCCGCGAGGTCGATAGAGTCTTAAAAGAAAATTAGCCACAGATCTTCACAGATAAAAACGGATAAGAATTAATTAAGGCTAAATTCTTCTTATCTGTGTGCATCTGTGTTTATCTGTGGCAAAATTGTCCTATGCCCGCAAACGACCTGATAAATCCGGACGCTCTAAATTCGACCATCGAATTTTTGACGGCGATGGTCACACCGGCTTTGCTGATATCGGCAACTGGTTCGCTGGTGCTGTCCACATCGACACGATTAGGTAGGGTCGTCGACCGTGTCCGCCAACTTGAGGAACGTCTAAGCGATCTGATCTATCTCGAGGACAAAGATGATGTACCGCTCTACGACAAACGTGTCGAGGTCATTGTCGATCTACTCGACAAAGTGACCAGCCGGTCGCGCATATTGCAGCGGGCAATGGAAACCTTTTACTACGGGCTCGGTATGTTTGTGCTATGCAGCGTGACCATCGCGATCGCTGCCATTTTTAACACATACAGGTGGATCCCGATACCGGTCGGTATTGTCGGCATAATGTTCTTGTTTATCGGCACGATCTTTATGATCCGCGAAACCCGCATGGCAACAGCAACCGTCAACGCGGAGATGGATTTTACGTGGCAGCTTGCCCGAGAGGTCGCCCCGAAAGAGGTTGCCAGCAAGTACAGCCGCAAAGGCAAAAGCAAGGGGATGAAGACGGCAAAGATCAAGAATGCACGCAAAATACCTGACACTCTTGGCGGAGAATAAGCTCGAGCAGCGCGTTTTGGCTCTCGAAGAGCTACTGCGTTCATGCACCGTCTGCCCAAAAGACTGCGGCAACGACCGCCTCAAGGATGAGATCGCCGCCTGTTACTCCGGCCGTTTGCCTATCGTCTCGAGCTACACGGCTCATTTTGGCGAAGAGCCTTGCCTCAGCGGGACAAACGGAGCCGGAAATATCTTTTTCGGTAACTGCAATCTCCGTTGTGTCTATTGCCAAAATTATCAGATCTCACAAACTCACAAAGAGCAGAAAAAGAACGAGATAACCCACGAACGCCTAGCCGAGATGATGCTCGAGCTACAGGATCGCGGTTGTCACAACATAGGTTTTGTCTCGCCGACGCACTTTGCTCCGCAGATGACTCGTGCAGTCTTGATCGCTGCGGAAAAAGGCCTGCGTTTGCCGATCGTGTACAACACCAACGCATACGACTCGGTCGAAGTTTTGCGGCTGCTCGACGGCATAGTCGATATTTATCTGCCCGATCTCAAATACGCCGATTCGGATGCGGGGTTTCAGTATTCAAAGGTCCGCAATTACAAAGAACACGCCCGTGCTGCCATAAAAGAAATGCACCGGCAAATGGGCGACACTCTCGTTTTTGGCGAAGACGGCCTACTAAAACGAGGGCTGATGATCCGCCTACTCGTTTTGCCAAACGACATCGCTGGTATCGAGGAAAACCTACGTTGGATCCGCGACGAACTTTCGCCCAAAACAGCGATCTCGCTGATGGCACAATATTACGCCACCAACAAAGCCGCCACCGACGACCGCTACATCTTATTGTCTCGCCGCATTTCCGAAGGTGAGTGGTTCGAGGCGGTCTCTTTGCTCGATGACCTTGGGATGGAAGAAGGCTTTATGCAGGAATACGAATCGGCGTCACATTACTACCGACCGGATTTTACGGACGCGGATAAACCGTTTAGGGATATCAGAGATTTTCAAAAGGAGACGATATGAACACTGGCAATTCAGCACCTGATTTCACGTTAAAAGATGGCGAGGGTAATGACTGGACGTTAAGTAATTACAAAGGACGTACAGTCGTGTTGTTGTTTTACCCCGGCGATAACACACCGGTTTGCACGGCTCAGCTTTGTTCAGTGCGGGACCATTGGTCTGAGTATCAGGCGACCGGTGCTGAGGTTGTTGGTATCTCGACGGATACGGTCGAGTCACATCAGGATTTTGCCGAGAAAAACCAATTACCGCTGCGGCTGCTGTCTGATGGCGATCGAAAGGTTTCGGAAATGTACGATATGAAATCATGGCTGCCGGGACGCTCGGCACGCGGGGTTGTTGTGATCGACGTCGAGGGCAAGGTGGCATATCACAAAGCCCAGCCTGTCAGCTTATTTAAACCCTCGGACGACGATGTACTCGCCGCAATTTTACTTGCGCAGGGATACTAGATCAGGACAACGGTAATTATCCACCGATGCACACAGATAAAGACTGATAATAATTCGATTAGTATCTGTGTCCATCTGTGTTAATCTGTGGCTAAATAATCTTATGGCTTTATTTGGTGACAAATTTAAATGTGCCCGTTGCGGGCAGAAAAACGAACCGCTTGGTTACGCTCCGATCCCGACCGAGCTTGGGCAGCAGATCGGCGAAGAGATGTGTCAGAATTGCTGGGCCGAGTGGCAGGAAAAGCAAAAACAGCTCATCAACCACTTTGGACTCGATGTCTCAAATCCCGATTCGCACCAGTTCCTCTTCGACAACATGAAGATCTTTTTCTACAACGAAGGCGTCGAGCTAACCCAGATCGACACCTCGCAAGAAGGCAAGGTCAACTGGTAGCGACACCACTTATTCCGCAAGTAAAGTTTCGATCACCCGCTCCTGCGTGTCATACGCGCCTTCGCCGATGTGGCGGTAACGAATACGGCCCTGTTTGTCGATGATAACGATCGTCGGCCAGGCATTAACGCTGTAGGCTTCCCAATTTTTAGAACCATAATCAGTGAGAACCGGGTACTCGATGCCGCGCTTCTTAACTGCAGAGACGAGGTTGTTGAGGACACGCTCCGAGTCAAACTCAGGCGTCTCGATCCCGATAACGGTCAGCCCTTTATCACGAAACTTTTTGTCGTAACCTTTGACCGCCGGTAGTGTGTTGATGCAGTTGTAACATCCGAATGTCCAAAACTCGATATAAACGACCCTACCTTTTAGACCGGCTAGGGTGAGGGCGTCGGAATTGATCCATTCACCCTTGGTCAATTCGGGTGCCTTACGCGCCTTTGCCGCCGGGATCAATACGTCCTCGGACGAATCCCCTGCGAGGGGGTCGGCAGCGAGCGGCATAAATGCTTGCGTGTCAGGGATTGTCTCAACATTGAAAGCGAAAGTTCGCGCGGTTGATATCTTGCCGCAACTCAAAGCAGTCAGAGCTCCACAGCAAACCAAAACAAACGTGAATACTGAGTATTGCTTCATTTTCGCTTACTCCTTCAAAGCTTTTTCAAATGCCGCCGCGACGTCTTTTTCATCGGAATTGTGATACAGCGTATAGACTCTCTTCTTGTCCTTAAAGATAGCCATCGTGGACGCTTTGGTCTTGTTCATCTCAAAAAATTCGGCGAGACCGGCTTCTTTAGCGATCAGCACTGATCTTTCGGTCGCTGCCTGGTTGGTGATGTCGAGTGTGACGAATTTGAGTTTGTCGCCGTATTGTTCGACGAGATCGGCCATTTTTGGCTCGAGCCTTTTACAATACGGACACCAGTCGGCGCGGATAAACACAACGACCGGCCGCTGGTCATCCGGCATCATCTTGTCAGATTTAGCCATTATTTCCTGGGCCGAAGCTGACATGACCGAGCCAGCTAAGAGCAGTAAACTAAGTACAAATATCATCATTGATCTTTTCATTTTTATTTTCTCCATCGTCGGCAAAGTCAGGCCTGCAATGGCCGGGTGCCGTCAAATCTAAAATGCCCAACGAACGGAGGTTTATTCCAACACCTCTTTTTTGCAACATCGTGGAATAATTAGAGCGGTATTGGACATTGGATTTATGGCGGCCCGTTTACTTATGTTTGGGATCGGGGGAAAGCAGCAAAATAATTGGGCAGCCTTTGAGGCTGAGGCTTTGCCGTTGATGCCGGACGTGTTTAGGGTTGCAAGATGGCTCGCCGGAGACACGACGATCGCCGAGGATCTGACGCAGGAAACTTTTGTACAGGCGCTAAAGAGTTTTCATCGTTACGCTCCAGATACAAACTGCCGCGCCTGGTTGATAACGATACTTTACCGCGTGAACGGAAAACGTAGGATGAAGCTCGGCCAGCTAAAGCTCGTCGAAGATACCGAGGAGCAGATCGCCGAAACGGTCGCCTTTGAGCCTCCTATTCCTCAAGAGATAACCGATGAGGACATCTTAGGGGCACTAAAAGGATTGCCCGAAAAGTATCTCAGCGTAGTGCTTTTGACCGATGTCGAAGAGTTTTCATACAAGGAGGCGGCCGATCTTATGGGGTTGCCCATCGGCACGGTAATGTCGCGGCTTCATCGCGGACGGCGGCTGTTGAGACAGGTGTTGGCTAAATCGGCCAGAGATCACGGCATCGCCGCCCAGGGATAAGAGATCATGGAATGTCAGGAAATTAGGAGAATGATCGACTCGTATCTCAGCGACGAACTGCTCGTTGAGACGAATCACGACGTGCTGCGGCATCTCGAAAACTGCGGCGAATGTCGCGTCTTTCTTGCCGATTGCCGAGAACTACGTAGCCGTGTTCGTAGAGCGGTCATGGCGATGCCTGAGCTAAACGCCGAACCCGCATTTGTCACGCGTCTTACCGCCGAGCTCAAACAGACATCTCTGCGGCCCAGTGGTTGGCAGCGTCTTACGTCTCGTCCGTTCATTCCTGCGATCGGATTCGCGTGCACGATCCTGATCGTAATCGGAGCATTTTTGTTCTTGCGTTCGCCGCGTTCACAGGTGACGGTAAATGCGAATAACCAAAACGACACGTTGATCGAGGCCAACAAGGCCCGTCTAGTCGAGGCTGTAAAGGTCGGGTGGAAAGAGTTGACGGAGCACGCCGTTGGCGATCATAAAAACTGTGCGGTCAAATTTAACCTAGCGGAAAACCCGGTCTCGCTTGACGAGGCCGCAAAGAAATACGGGGAGGCAAATAAGGATATCGACAAGACGATCTTTGCCGCTGCAAAAGACATTTTTGAGGGCCAGGCTCAGTCGCGGATAAAGTTTCTTGAGGCGCATTCGTGCATCTATAATGGCCGTCGATTTGCACACATCGTTTTGCAGCGTCAGGGCAAGCTGATCTCTGTGCTCGTCGCCGATACCGATCTGCCGACTGCGGCTGACGGGCCGGAAAATCTCCGATTTGAAGGCTCGCTTAATGCTTCGGGTTTTCAGTTAGACCATCATGCGGTTTTTGTCGTATCGGAAATGGATGCCGCCGACAATACACTATTAGCTCAGGCGATCTTGCCGGCAATTCGTAGACATATGGCAGCGGCGGGAGCATAATCATTTTGTTTTAATGGACAAGCAATTAGAAAAAAAACACCCGCTAGCCGTCCGCTGGATGCACTGGATCAATTTTCCGCTGCTCGCTCTGATGATCTGGAGCGGGCTGCTGATCTATTGGGCGAACCCGGTCTACCCACTTAGGCTCGGAACCTACGAAGTCTTTCATTTCTTCCCGCCGTGGTTTTACGAGACTCTTGGCATACCGTTCCGCCTTGCTGAAGGGCTGCAGCTGCATTTCTTTTTTATGTGGCTGTTCAGCATAAATGGTGTCGCTTATATCATTTATACATTTCTATCCGGTGAATGGCGGGCGCTGCTTCCGGTGCCGGCATCGTTTCGGCGTGCTCCGCTTGTTGCTCTGCACGACGCTCACCTCGTCAAAACCAAACCGCCCCAAGGCAAATACAACGACGCCCAACGCATCGCTTACACAGGGGTGATACTGATGGGAGCGGGCTCGGTCATCACAGGGCTGTCGATCTATAAACCGACGCAGATCGGCTGGCTTACGAGCTTGCTCGGTGGTTACGAATGGGCACGTTGGGAACATTTCTGGCTAATGGTGCTATTCGTGCTGTTTTTTGGGGTGCACGTTTTTCAGGTCGCAATGGCCGGATGGGCAAATTTTCGTTCAATGATAACGGGGTATGATGTTGTCGATGCTGAAAAGCCTACAACACCGAAAGAGGAGACGGTCGAAGTATGAGCGAAGACAAAGAGATCATCATCGACGGCGTTCGCGGACTTGAGGACAAAAACGGCACGACCGGACGCTCGTGGCCGGATGACCCGGAAAATACAGCAACGGCGTTGAAAGAATTTCGTTACCTCAGCGAACCGATGAGTGACGCAGAGGCTAAACGTCAGATGTCTACACGCTCGCGGCGAGGATTTTTGGTCGGTGGAATGGCAGGCTTGCTCGGCGTCTTTGGTTGGCGCTGGATGCCGGACGAGGCAAAGTCTGCATTACTGCGACGGACATTCGAATTTAACGAGCGTGTCAGCCAAGTCTTTTATAGCCCCAAACGACTCGCCCCCGAGTTTCCGCCGTCGCGGGTCACAGCCGCGAGATACAACGGCGCATTGGGTCTCGAGAATGAGATCACCGCGTCCGATTGGCGGATGAAAGTAACCGGAATTGGAAGCGGTTCTGCGTTTGCGATCGAACAGATCAGAGCGATGCCGAGAACTGAGATGATCACCGAGTTCAAATGCATCGAGGGCTGGAGCACGATCGTGCATTGGACCGGAGTGCGTGTTTCTGATCTTATAGCGGCTTGTGGCGGAACCAACCCAAATGACTTACCGCGATACGTCGCGATGAAAACACCCGACGAAAAATACTATGTCGGCTGGGATATTGAGGCGATAATGCATCCGCAGACACTGCTTGCGTATGAGATGAACGGTGCACCGCTCACGAACGAGCACGGAGCTCCTTTGCGGCTTGCGAGCCCGACAAAATACGGCATCAAGCAGATAAAACGCATTGGCAGTATCGAATTTACAAACGAGCGGCCGCGCGACTATTGGGCGGAAAATGGTTATGACTGGTACGCTGGGCTCTGACCACCAGGCTTGGTGTTGCTGCAACGCCGCGAACAATATTTTACTTCGTCCCAGACCTTGGCCCATCGGCGTCGCCACGAAAATGGCCGGCCGCACCGCAAGCAGATCTTTGTCGGCAGGTGTTGTTTTTTGTAGATCGTAAGTCCGTCACTGGTACTATGATACTCGACCGGGTAGAGCTAATAAACGAAGAATTTTATGCCGACGCGGTAACGCCGGGGCAATTAGATCTCCTGCTTGCCGATGCTTGGCGACATTTTGGAACTCATTTTTTCCGTTACAACTTAGGCATCTATCAGGATGAGATCCGCCGCGTCATTCCATTGCGGATACACCTTTCGGATTTTCAATTTTCAAAAAGCCAACGCCGCAATTTACGTAATAACAGCGACCTCCGCGTCGAGATCCGCCCGATAAATATCACGCCGGAATCCGAAGATCTCTTTCACCGGCATAAGCAGCGGTTTGACCACGGCGTTCCGGAGTCGATCTATGACTTTCTATCGCTCGAACCTTCAACCATCCCATGCGAGGCTCGCGAGGTAGCGGTTTACGATAATGACAGGCTCTTAGCTGTTAGTTATTTCGACATTGGTTTGACGACGGCGTCTGGCATTTATGCCGCGTTTGATCCCGATGAATCCGTTCGCGGGCTTGGCATTTTTACAATGCTCAAGGAGATCGAATTTTCGATCGACGTGGGCAAAGAGTTTTACTATCAGGGCTATGCGTACGATGGCGAATCGTTTTACGACTACAAAAAACGATTTGCTGCGACGGAAATGTTTGATTGGAACGGCGGGTGGTCGCCGCTCCTGAAAATTTAGACGCTTTTCATATATTCAACGAGTTGTTCCAGAGCCTTGCCCCATCCGTGTTCAAATCCCATATCTTCGTGTTTTTTTCGATCTTCCTTGCTTCGGTGAATAGCTACCGCAGTATATTTTGTACCGTCGCCGTCTGGTTCAATAGAGATCATGGCAGTGAAAAACATCGCATCCGGCTCGGGAGCATTTGGTCGAAAGCCGGGCCCGAGAGCACTCGTCCAGACAAAGCGCTCGTTTTCGACAACGTCGAGATAGCAGCCAGTGCCGGGAAATTCCTGGCCCTCCGGCGACTGCATTACGGTCCTAAATATACCTCCCGGACGCAGGTCGATCTCGCAGGCAATTGTTTTCCAAGGTGCCGGCGTAAACCAATGAACAAGGTGTTCGGGCTGCGTCCACGCGGCCCAGACTAGTTCGGGTTTGATATCGACGATTCTTTCAAATCTGAGGTCGAGTTCGTCGTCAAAAGTAAAAAATGGTTCGGTCACGTTATTTCTCCTTGAGGGTTAGTAAATAGTTGTCGAGCTGGTCGAGACGTTTCTTCCACATCTTCCGGTTCGTTTCGAGCCAGCTTTCAGCAGCCTTTAGTTTTTTAGGGACGAGATAGTAGGTTCGCACGCGGCCTGATTTTTCGGAGCGCACCAGTCCGCTCTTTTCGAGCACGCCGAGGTGCTGCGTGAATGATGGCAGGGCCATTGTAAATGGAGCGGCAAGTTCCTTCACAGCAGCCGGTCCGCTCGAAAGCCTTTCAACTACCGCCCTACGAGTGGGGTCGCCAAGTGCATAAAAGAGCCGATCTATCTCTTCGTTAGGCATGTACCTAACTATACAGATAAAAATATAAAGGTCAATACCTAACTATAGAGATTGAGCCCACGCTATGTATTTTTTTGAATCGAATTTCTTGCCGGTGCTTTGGCTTGCCATGTAGCGGATCAATCCAAAAACTGGCCGCTCAAACCATGCACGGTCGTGCTTACCGAAACACCAGAGGATGCCTGCGTAGGAATTTGGGTCACGGCCATCGAGACAGTATTTGTTGTTGAGGTGAACGAGTGTCTCAAACGCCACCTCGTACGAAGGCGACCAGGCGATGACATTTTTACCCCACAGCATACGCACATAGTTGTGCATTTCACCGGTCGCGACCATTTCGCGTTGGGCTGCGTTCCACAGCTCGTCGTGCGTCTCGCCTGCCTCTAACTGTTCGAGCGAATAGTTAAATTGCCGCTCATCGCGGGCATGTTCACGCATTGTTTTTTGCACCCACTGCGGAAGGGCCGCGAGCGAATCATAATGCGGATTGTGCCGGGTCATGTTAAACGAAAGCTCGCGGCGGACGATCAGTTCCTCAAGATATGCGTCGATCGACACTTGCGGGGCATCGGCTTTTTGCACGGCAAGCGCGACCTCAAGTGGCGACAGATAGCCAAAATGCAGATAAGACGACAAGCGCGAAGACCCATCACGGTCAGGCTTGCTCCGGGCTTTGTCATAGTCGGGCAAGATCTCCGCGACAAATTTTGTGAGCCGCCTGCGGCCCTCGGTCGTTCCGCCTTTGTAACGCGTCGATGCGGGAACGTTATGGTCGATGTCGCACCCGGCAACAAGTGACGCAATGTTTTCGGAAGTCACAAGCGTATCAGGGCAATCGCGCTCGATCCCAGCACTTGAGATTTCGACAGTCTCGTTTGGCAGCGGCTTTAGATAGCGGTCGAGCAGCTTATTTATCTTTGGTCTGATCGTATATGCGGCGTACTCTTCCTTTTCAAACTTCGACATCGGGATGATGCCATTCGAATCGACAGCATAAACGGGAATCTCAGCCCGCTCGGCGATCCGGCGATTGTGTTCCGGGATGATAAAGCACGGATAGTCGTCAGTGACGATCAGAGCGGCGTCTTTTGCGAGAGCGGCGACGGTGCTTTTAGGAGCATCGGCATCTTTTTGCAAATAAAACACATAGCGGATACCGAGCTGTTCGAATTCACGCCGCTTTTCCTCGACACCCTCGAGGATAAATGTATGTATCCGGTCGCTCCCCCATGGATAATAGTATTTCAGCCCTTCGTAAACGACGAGCGGCAGCCGCAACTCATTGGCCCGGCGTATCGCATAGATCAACGCATGGTTATTGTCTACGCGCTTGTACATCTGCATCCAATAAAGCACATACCGCGCATTTTCGTTGATCGGCTTGTCGTTGAGTTGGAGAACTCTTTCGTTGATTCGCATAGGTAAAGTATTATTAGAACAATTCACCACAGAGATACATAGGCCACATAGATATGCAGCATCAAACTTTTACACCTACACATTCCAGATTCGTCCGATCGGCATTTTTGGTTTTACTATGTGCTCTATGTTCCTTTGTAGTTCAGGTTCACGCACAGGAATTCAAAACCCTAAAACCCGGCGTCGAGTACGCCGAGGTGACAAAAGAGATCAGCGGCCTCAAGGTCAATATGAACCTGCTCCGTCTCGACCTCACCAAGGTCCGCCTCGACGTCCACCACGCCATGGACGCCGCGATCGGCACTGAAAAAACCTCGTCAATCGCCACTCGGCACGGGGCATTTGCAGCTATAAATGCCGGGTTTTTTAGACTGGACAATAGTATCTGGGCTGGCATTCCGGCAGGAGCTTTGAAAATTGATCACGAAATTTATGGAGAAAGCAAAAACGGAAGGACTGCACTCGAAATATTAAACACTAACATTGAAACTCTGGTGACAATTGAGAGGGTCAATATGACTTGTGTTTTGGAGGTAGGCGATAAAGTTTTTAGCGTCGGTATCAATAGAGAAAGGCTTAAAGACGACGTAGTAATTTATACGAGATTTTTTGGTAGGACAACATTAACTAACCCAGATGGAATTGAGATTGTTGTCATGAAAAATAAAGTGTTTGGAGTATTTAAAAGTGTGGGCAGCACTAAAATACCTGACGATGGATATGTGATTTCCGTAAGCGGCAAAAGGGTTAATGAGTTTCTTGAAACGCTCAAAACAGGCTCATCGTTACGGAAAAGAGCTGAATATTCATCAGCGCAAGACGGTCCAGCTTTGAACGCCATGAGTATATCGCATGATGTTGTAGGTGGTGTTCCGCAACTGCTGCGAGGCGGCAAGATCGAAATCACCTGGGAGCAGGAAAAAACGACCAAATCCTTTGTCGAAACGAGGCATCCGCGCACGGCGGTCGCGAAGCTCAAGGACGGCAAGTTTTTGATGATAACGGTCGATGGCCGGAGCGAGGCGAGCGGCGGTATCGGGTTGCAGGACCTTGCTGAATATCTGCTTTCGCTCGGTGCGACCGACGCCATGAATCTCGATGGCGGCGGCTCGACGACGATGTTTGTCGATGGCACGGTCGTCAATCGCCCTTCGGATAAGGAAGGCGAACGAAAAGTATCGGACGCGATCCTTGTAACGCTAAGAAAGCAAAAATAAGGTGGAAGAGGCGGTCACAATTTTCTATCCGAAGTAAACACAATTGGCAAGATAGCCGTATTAGTGGTAACTTTCGCTAAAACAAACTGCATATATAAATACATGAAACGAATCCTCATTGCGTTCCTTATTCTCGTATCTTTTGCCATAGTTTCTCGGGCTCAGACTACCCCGCCTGCGAAAAAGACGATCACAGCATTTACTGAAAAGATGCAAAAGATCGACGGGTTTGTGCCGCTCTATGTGAATAGCGACGACGGCAAGATCTACATTGAGATCGGGCGGTTTAATCAAGAGTTTCTTTATCTTGTTAGTCTACCGACGGGTGTCGGCTCAAATCCGCTGGGGCTTGATCGCGGGCAATTGGGCACGACAAAGGTCGTGACGTTTGAGCGTGCGGGCAATAAGGTGCTGATGGTTCAGCCAAATTATGAGTTTCGTGCGACCGGCGATGCCAAACAGAAAAAGTCGGTCGAGGAATCGTTTGCGCGGTCGGTCATCTGGGGATTTAAGGTCGAGGCGAGCGAAGGCGACCGAGTTTTGGTCGATGCGACAGCGTTTATCGTTCGCGACGCGCACGGCGTCGGTGACCGAATAAATCAGCAGCGGCAGGGGACGTATGGTTTTGACGAAAGCCGCAGCGCACTCTATCTGCCAAATACAAAGGGCTTTCCAAAAAACACTGAGGTCGAGGCGACCGTCACACTGACCGCGGGTGGCGATACCAATAATCTTGTAAATCAAGTAACCCCGACCGGTAAGCACGTGACCGTTCGCGAACGCCATTCTTTTGTTGAGTTGCCCGATGACAAATACCGCCCAAGGCGGTTCGATCCGCGCACCGGTGCGATACCGACGAGCTTTTATGATTACGGGACGGACATCAATGAGGATCTCGAGGTCCGCTGGATCATTCGCCATCGGCTGGAGAAAAAAGATCCTTCAGCTACGTTGAGCGAAGCGGTCAAACCGATCGTTTATTACGTCGATAATGGTGCTCCGAAAGCGATACAGGACGCTTTGATCGAAGGTGCCGCGTGGTGGAATCAAGCGTATGAGGCCGCCGGTTTTCGCAACGCTTTTCAGGTCAAGGTGCTGCCGGCGGACGCCGATCCGATGGACATCCGCTACAACGTTATCAATTGGGTACATCGCTCGACACGCGGCTGGTCGATCGGCGACAGCGTTGTCGATCCGCGAACGGGGGAAATATTAAAAGGTGATGTCACGCTCGATTCGCAGCGGGCTCGTCAGGACTTTTTGCTCGGAACAGGTATGCTGCCGCAATATCGATCAAGCTCAAATGCCTGTGAATTTGGCCTCTCGCCGGATGTCGATTATCTTGCCGCGGACGGTTCGGCCAGCGAAGTCACGGCCATGGCGTATGCCCGCATCCGCCAGCTTTCGGCACACGAGGTTGGCCACACGCTTGGGTTTACGCATAATTTTGCCGCCAGCACCTACAACCGCGGATCGGTCATGGATTATCCGGCACCGATGGTCGAGATCAAGAACGGCAAGCTCGATCTGTCGAACGCCTATGCTGTCGGCATCGGGGCGTTTGATAAATTTGCCGTTAAGTATTCGTATTCGCAGTTTCCTAGCGGAACAAACGAGAATGCGGAGCTTGAGAAAATCGTCCGCGAAGGTGTCGCTGCAGGGATGCTGTTCCTTTCGGATCAAGACGCACGTCCTGCGTCCGGTGCAAATCCGCTTGCAAATCTCTGGGACAACGGCCCCGACCCGGTCGCGATGCTAAAGCACGAGATGCAGGTTCGGCGTATCGGGCTCGAACAATTTGGCCCGCAAAACATACCGACAGGCTCGCCGATGTCGGAGCTTGAGAATAAATTTATGCCGCTATATCTGCACCACCGCTATCAACTGACTGCGGCAACAAAAATGCTCGGCGGCGTTTATTACACATTTGCCGTCCGCTCTGAGGCAGGGCCGATACCGGCAAAGGTCGCCGAACCTGTTCCCGCCGACCAACAACGTCAGGCCCTCACGGCTATTCTCGACACGATAAAGCCGGAGGAACTTGTTATCTCGGACGCCATTATTAAGCTGCTGCCGCCGGTTGCATATGGTTATGGATCCGGTAGGTCGGAGCTTTTTCCAAAACGGACAAGTCCCATTTTTGACAGCACGGGTGCGGCCGAGATCGCCGCCGATATGGCCATTAGCGGTATGCTCGAACCCAACCGTGCCGGCCGCATGATCGGCCAAAATGCCCGTAATAAAACAACTCTGCATTTTCGTGAGGTCGTCGATGCGTTGGTTCGCTCTACGTGGAAAGCTCCGACATCTGCTGACGGAAATCTCGCCGTAATACAGCGGGCAGTTCAAACGCTCGTCGTTTCTCGTCTGATGGACCTAGCGGCAAATGAACGCGCGCAGCCGCAAGTTCGCTCCGTTGCGACCGAGGCGTTGCGAGCACTCGGAGCATCCCTCAAGAGTTTGGTGGTGACCGGAGACACGGCGGCACATTACCGCTCGACGGCAGATGACATTGAGCGATTTCTGACGCGGCCTGATGCCCCGCGTAAGCAGACATCGCCGCTCGCGACACCGCCGGGCGACCCGATAGGTAACTAAGTAGAGTTGTTACGTTGTGAATTTAGCGAGATATTCGCTGACGCTCGCGCTTGAGAAATTATTGGAGATGATGCCAATGTAGTTATCCGGCCGCAGGATCAGATAAAAAGCTTTGTCGGTACCAAAGATCTTTGAGATCTCCGGCGTCAGCGAAATGACCGTGCTATCGACCTTTCCGTCCCACGCGGCCATCAGATCAGCGGGCAACGGCGGAATTTCCGTCTTGCCACCCATAAAGACCAACAGATGAAAGCCCGGTTGCCGCAACCTATCATAAACACTCTCACCATCGACCGAAAACCAAGGCATTCTGTCTCCTGCCTTGACCTTAAAAGTCCCGCTATTTTTGCTCAGCGAACTGCTGCGATAATTGATCGCGATCTGTGAGATACGCGGAAACACGAAACGCTTTACCGCATCAAGGTTAAATGCAATGTTCGCGATGTACGGGAAAATATAGAGGCGGGCAAAAACCAGGAGCGGATCCGGACTCGCAACGAGGTTGAAAAACCTGTCGGTTGTTCGCATAAGGTTGTCGGCGTTTGGGAGCCGCTCTTCGTTGTAACTATTCAATAAGCGCTCGTCCGATCCGTATTTGAGTACCCACGCCATTTTCCAAGCCAGGTTATATCCGTCTTGAATTCCCGTGTTCATACCTTGTGCGCCGGCCGGTGTGTGAATGTGAGCCGAATCGCCCGCGAGAAAACAGCGGCCATCGGAAAACTTATTGACATGCCGCGTGTGAACTTTGTAGGTCGAAAACCAATTGACCTTTGTGATATCAAAATCGATCTGCGCGTCAAGCCGTATCCGCTCTTCGATCTCCTCGTAAAGAACGTTGCCCTCGTCTTTTGCAAACTCCTCGGGAAACGTTCCAACGATACGATATTGCTTTTCGCCGGTCATCGGGAAAAACGCCAGGAGTGAGTTTCGCATCAGAAAAGCTTGCAACGCGTCGTGGCCAAATTCCCAATCGATCTTTACATCGGCGACATAGAAAAGCCGCTCGAACGTGCTGCCTTCGAACGTCAGGCCGAGCGCGTGACGCACCAGACTTTTTGCACCGTCGCAGCCGATGAGATATTTCGCCTTGATAGTTTCGTGCCCGCCGGTATCGGTTTTGAGCGTCGCGGTTACGCCCGGATCGTTCTGCGAAAAGCTTTCGAGTTCGGACTGCCACCTGACGTCACGACCATGTGATTTGATGTGTTCGTAAAGCAGTTTCTCGTGTTTCCCTTGTTCCGCCAAGAGAACATAAGGATACGGACTCATCCCTTTGCCTAGCTCGTTAAACTCGATCTCACCACGCACCTTGCCGCCCGCGAACATCCGGGCTTTTTCGGCTTTTGCACCAAGTGCGATCAGCTTATCTGCCAGGCCGATCTGCTCATAGATCTCAAGAGTTCGAGCCTGTACGCCAATTGCTTTGGAGTAAGGTGTTGTCGTTTCCTTTTTATCAATAATGACAAAATCGACGCCGTATCTGATCAACTGACACGCCAAGGCAAGCCCGGTTGGGCCTGCTCCGACGATGATGACATCAGTATTATTCATCGCTCAAAAACCTGTAAGCAGTATCGCATCGTTTCCTGTCCGACCGCAACCGAGGGCGAGCGTTTTGCCGTCGCGGGACCAGGCAAATGAAAAGATGCGTGCTTTGGGAATTTCCAGCACCAACTTTTTATCACTTTTTCCGTCAAAGCTCTGCCGCCAGATCCTTGCCGCGTCGGGCTGATTGTCGACGTAATCAAAACTGCGTCCGCCATCGGACCACACAATACCGGGGTTTTGCGACCGGATCGTGACGGTGCGGGGTTCTTCTCTATCTGATAGATCAAAAAAGATGATATCGGCAGTATCTGTATCGGTGTCTTCTTTTTGGCTTTTGAATGCAAGGTAACGACCGTCAGGCGAAATAGTTAAAAAGCTACCGGGAGCGAGTTTGCCCTGTTGGGTCAGCATTTCCTTGTTGCCATCGGCCAACGACTGACGCCACAGCACATTCGATCTAGGATTTCGCTGGATAAAGTAGAGCGTTCCGCCATCGGCCGATACTACGGGCAAAAAATCAGGATTGCTGTCGTCAAATGTGATTTGTTTGGGGTTGCCGCCGTCGATATCTATTCGCCAAATATGACGCTTGCCGCTGCGGGTCGATTCGAAAAATACGAAGCGTCCGTCAGCGGTCACAAATGGATTTTCGTTGCTGGTTCCACTATTGTCTGTTAATTGTTTTCGCAAGCCATCGCTCGGGCGGAGCGACCATAGGTCAATATTACCGGTAATGCGTGTCGCATAAACAATGTTGCCGTCCGGTGTCCATTCAAGGCCCGAACCACCATCGCGGTTGAGATTGCCGAAAGTAAGCTGTTTCTGTTCCGTAGTATCATCGGCCCTCATCGTCCAGATGTGCGAAAACGTGGTGAATTGCCTGGCCACGAGATTTTTGCCATCTGCCGAAACTGAGACCGATCTGTAATTGTTTAGATCATTAGTTATTTTACGTAGTTCACCGTCCGGCAAATTCAGCCGCCAAAGCTGGAAAAAGCGGTTGTTCTCACGTCCGGTGACGAGTAAACCTGAGTTTTCCGGTAGCCAGACAACTTGTTCGATCTGAATGAGTTGTTCGGTTTTGATTGTCGTTGCATCACCGGTTGTCGCGTCGACGAGCAATAGCCGCGATACGTTAGGTGCGTTTGGCGTTTGTTCGACGATCGCGATCGTACGGCCATCAGGCGACCATGCCGGAAATCCGCTGCGAAAGATCGTGAAGGGCAAATTACGGCTAATGAGTTTTCTCTCGTTACCTGAACTGAGGTCGCTTATCATCACCGCCCATTCGCCTTGCGTCGGCAAAAATCTGACGAATGCGACATTGCGTCCATCCGGGGCAAATCCGATTGTACTCCAGACACGCTCGGCTATCCTCTTAGCCGGGCCGCCAAAACGCGAAATTTGAAACACGTCACCACCCGCGTCAAAACTATCCTCGTTACGAAAAAAGATCGATCCGCTGTCATATGAAAACTGCAGATTGCCAAATTTTTCATGTTCGGGTATCTCGAGTTTTACACTCGTGCCAGAGGCTACGTCCTGTAAAAACACCCGGTTTTCCTGAACATACGCGATCGACCGGCCATCTGGCGAAATGATCGGAAAGGCGATCTCGCCTGTAAACGTCAGCTTTTGAAACGTAACATTTTCGACCGGCGGCGACGAACGGGCCGACAAATATCGTGAGCCAAAATAAGCTGAAACACCGAGGACGGTGAGCAAACCAACGACAAAAGCGGCGGTACGGTAGCGACGATGGGCAGGTGACTTGGCTGGAGCAAAATTCGTGTCCGAAGTGTCAGCCGTCGGAACACGGCGGTCAAAATCACTCGTTACCGCTGTGGCGATACGGTAACCGCGTTTTGGCAGCGTCTCGATTATCGGCCGCCCGTCGACGTCGCTTCCGAGTGCCTGACGCAGCGAATATATGCTCTGTGTCAGATTGCTTTCCTCGACAAACGAGTCGGCCCAAACCGTTTCCATCAACTCATTTTTTGAGACTACCTCGCCCCGCTTTGCGACGAGCAGGCACAAAACGTCTAGCACTTTGGCCGCCAACGGCACAATTTCGTCATTTCGCCTAAGGATCTTATCCTCAGTGTTTAGGCGAAACTCGCCGAACTGAAACCAATTTTTACCAGGTTCGCTCATCAAAATCTGCCAATTGAGAAAAAATTGATGTTTTCTTTAGGACTAAAAACACCTGTTTATGCACAATGATCCGTGTCTGCAAAGATGGGTTATTTTACGACAACTTTCAGAGTAGACAAAACAATTTGATGAGGCTGTTAACCGTAAAAATATACATCAGTGCCGTAATGATGGCGGCTTTGTGTTCGTGCGGAACGGCCCCGGCAAGTGTCGCGGTCCACGAGGTTTGCCGCCAAACTGACAGCAAGCGCGTGTCGGTCGAGGGTTATCTGAGGCCCCGCCAGTCGTCTGACCAAGAGTTAACAGATCCAACCGCCGCGAACCGTTACAACATGCTGCTTGTCGAAAAGAGCAGCGGAACAGGGGCATTTATTACGGTATTGATCGAGGGCACGGGCTCGCACGAGCCAAACCGGATCGACAAGTTGCCGATCAGCTATACGTACAACGACGTGCGGATCAACACAAGTTCGGGCCGGCAGGTGACCGCCGATGACAGGCTGCTGATCACCGGCAGCGTTATGAAAGAGTCGAAACCCTGCGTATTGCAGGTTGAGAAAATTGATACACCATAGATTCAAAAAAGGAGAACAAAATGAAAAGACTAGTCCTATTGATCACGATAATTACAGCCACTGTGGGTATTGCTGGTGCTCAAGGCACGTGCAATGCATTGGATGCGAATATGGGCTTTGCTAATAATGCGCTGAAAAGCTCGCTTGCAAATTCGTTTCACATTATCAGCGACGATATGCAAAAGCTGCTCTTTACTCCGGATGTGTGGAAAGCCGAGCTCGCTAAGGTGATGAACTGTTCGCCGTCGAGCTTTCCGTCAAACTGGATGGATCGCGTCCGCGAAAATTACGATCAGCTAAAAGCCATTGCGGATAACGACGGAAAAACTAAAGTCTGGAAGGAGCGTCCATTCCAACGACCTACCGAGCAAGCGATTGTAAAAACAAAATACCTTGCAAAATACCCGGGAGCCAAGATCCTCAAGATCGGCTCGAATTACAAGGACTGGAACGTTTTCAAAAACTCGCTCGGCATACCGACGAATCGTTATATTCGCGGCGAAATCCTATTGCAGATCCCCGGCCGTCCATATTGTCAGGCTCAGGAATGGGTCATAAAACAAGCTTACAAAGGCGGCGGCTATTCGGCGTCGGTCGCAGAGAATGTCGGCGGAGCGGGTTATTTTGTGATGTGCCCTTAATCAGGAACCGGCAGTAGGCTCTTATAGATCAATAAATACAAGGAGTAAATAGTAAAAATGAGTTCAAGAGTTTTCTCAAACATTGTTATTTGGGCGGCAATCGTCTTAGGTATCGGAGTGACAGGAGCGGCCGCTCAACCGAGCGCCGCACAGGTTAAAAAGGACGTATCCGGAGCGAAGACGATCTCAGTCACCGTTCTGGGAAAAGGGACGCGGGTATGGAGCAAAGGCTACTCGAAATGGGTTTGGGACGTGCCGTATTCGGCAAAGGTCAAATCTGAGGAGCCCGGCGTGAACATCCTCGTCGAGGCGACAGCTTCGTATGACATTGTTGGCGGGCGTTATGTTTATTGGAGATCGTTTGTCGGGTCGAATATTTATGAGGGCATTCCCAATCCGACCGAGGCCGAGGTTGTTTCGTTACTAAATCAATTTGGCCCGCAGAAGGTAATGATGGGTGATTTTTATAACGCGGTTGGCGGTGTCGAGAGCGTCAAGCTGGCGGCAAAACCGCGGTTCGAATGGCATACGCTCAACTCGGTTTCGTTCACTGTTATTGCCACTTATAAAGAGAAAGTAGATTCCACCACGACGCGTCGTATCTCGAAACCATTCAGAGCAAGGCTCTATCGTGACAGCAAAACGTCACCGTGGAAAAACATCCTCGGTACCGGCGAGCTAAGTGACGACGAAGTGGTCGTCGTGTTGTAACGGGAACCTGCGGGCAAAATAATGGCATCAAGACTCCAAAACAAACGGCGGCTAAAGGGTGTGATAATCAATTTTTTGTTGAGCGGTGCGTCGTACCTCCTGATGATATTTGGGCTGATCGCGGGCTTTGTGCCGTCGAGTAAGGTTACTCGTTACGGCAACATCAATGCATCACAAAAGCCCGTTAATTATTGGGCTACGATCATTGGCTTGTTCATACTCGGCACAGTTTTTCTTGCAATTGCATTGTGGGCGTTAAAGCGTTACCGCAGCAATGTTGGAAGTTATAAATAGCAATAGTTAAGGAGAATAGAATGAAGAAGATCTACATATTTGCAATGCTCACAGTCTTTATCGCGGCGTGCGGAGGAGGGGGCGGCGGCGGTTCGTCGGTGTGGAAAGTCAAATACAAGGGCAAGGACGTGCCGTTTGAGGTAAAGACCTCAGCGTCGTCCATCAGGCCGGACCTCAGCGAGGGCCAGCTTGTAATCGCAAACTACGACATTGAGATAAAAGACAAATCTGTAATGGGAGTCGCCGACCCGGAAAAGGCCGGTCAGGTCCTAGTCGGGGTCTATTTCAAAAATAATGACCCAAAGGATTTCAAAGATTCGGTAAAACCGGGCGATTTCTCCGACAAGATCAAATACGTTTGGGCGGCTAACGGCGATACAAAAGACCGAGTCACTTTTTCGGAGGGCGGGGCAGCTGTCCCCGGCAAACTCACAATAACCGAGGTCACGGGCGAAACGATCAAAGGAACGATGGAGATCACAAAAGGTGATACAACGATCAGTGGGCCTTTTGAAGCAAAAATATTGTCCAAACACCTATAAATAAAAAAGGAAAACAATGAAAAATATACTACTGATAACAATGGTCGCCGGGCTCGGGCTTTTTGCCTCGGCATGTGGCGGCGCGGCAACTAACAACAGCACCGCAAACAATGCGGCTACGGCAAAAGCAGCTGAGAAAAAAGAAGAAAAGCCAGCCGTGACACTCAAACCCGGCGAAGTGCCGTTTGACGGCATGTCTAACGTCGCGACGACGGCCAAAGCGGGCGAGATCGTTTTGACCATCGACGAAAGCAAGATCGCCGAGATCGCCGGCGGGGCGAAAGACCCCACGGCTATCTATCAGAATCGCGTGATGGTGACGCCAGGCGAGCTAGAATCAGAGGTCGAGGATAGCTTTAAGAAAAAGTACAAAGTGGCAAATGCCTATATCATCGCCGTTCCAAAGGGACAGAAAGCCAAGGTCGGTGATGTGGTTCTGACGTGGTGGCAATCGGGCGGCGGTATGATGCGTGGCTATGTGACCGATGCGGCAAATCCAGCCGAACCTACAGTCCGCTATCTCGGTATGTCACCGCGTGAAGACAAAAGCGACAAGCTAAAGCCCGATTCATTTATCGTCGTAAATAGCGAATGGGCGCCGGGTGCACCAGTTCTTTCAAAAGACGCAAATGGGACCGAATTTGCCTATGTACTTCGGGTAAATGGTGACAAAGTTTTGATCTCAGGATTCGCGCGAAAGTTAAGGGTACGGGCTAAGGCAGATCTGACACCGATCCCATATAAGCCGGCCTTTAAGGTCGGCGACGAAGTAAAAGCGGCGTTCTTCGCATCGTTCGATCCGGCGACCGTTGTTGCGATCGACCCTAAAGCGGGCAAAGTAACCGTCAAACGAAAGACGGGCGACGAACAGAAAGACCTAGATTTTGGCGAGGTGACGAAATAGGAGCAATATGAAAAAACTAATAATAATTACAATGTGCGCACTTTTTGCCGTTGCATGTGGCGGAGCAGGGGGCGGATCGAGTCTCGCGGTCAAATCTGGTGGTAAGGACGTCAAATTTGACATAAAGGGTAGTAGTACCTATATCTCAGTGATGACCTATACCGAAAAGCCAACAGGCGACGGTGTGGTCCGCGCCTCGCGCGGTACGTCGTATAGCATCGATCTCGTAAACTTTGAGCCAAACGATACGGTCAAGGTAAAACCGCTAACGGCTGACTCTCAGATAAGGGTCCATTTTGGGTTTGTTGGTGAAGAAAACTCGGATGAAAAAGCTCCATTTAAGGTAGGCACCTATACGGTAGGCGCCGAACGATGGAATAAGTTTGACGGCGCGTCGATAACGACGTTCGCTGATGGCAAAGAGAAGGCGGACGATTTTGGTCTGATGTCATCAACCCCAAGCGCAAAAGGTCAGCTCAAAATAACTGCGGTCACAGCTGATTCGGTTTCAGGCGAGGTTGATATAACGGACAAGGACCGTTCTATAAAAGGTAGTTTTACAGCCAAGATCGTCAAGAAATAGGCTGATCTTACGCCAACCGGACCGGACGGATTCTCCGGATACCGCTATATAAACAGCCCGCCGAGCGATCGACGGGCTTTTGTTTTGACTTAAGTTCGGCGATCAGAACTTCAACGTAAGCTCACCTTCTTTTTCATCGACTAGAGCACTGCCGCCATCGGCAAGTTTGCCAAACAGGATCTCGTTTGCCAGCGGCTGTTTGATCTTTTCGTGGATGAGCCGCGACATCGGACGTGCTCCGTAGCGGGCGTCAAAACCGTTTATCGCAAGCCATTCGCGAGCCTCTTCGGTAAGTTTTACAAGTACGCGTTTTTCCGCAAGCTGGCCGTTCAACTCTTTGATAAATTTATCGACGATCAACTTGATAATGTCGATATCGAGTGGTTTGAACGGAACCCATGCATCTAGCCGGTTGCGAAATTCGGGCGTAAATGTACGCTCGATCACGCCTTTGGCGTTGCCCTTAGTATCGGACGCATTTCTAAAACCAACTCCTCCCGATGACAATTCCCTCGCCCCGGCGTTAGTCGTCATTATCAATATGACGTTGCGAAAATCTGCTTTCTTGCCGTTGTTGTCAGTCAGCGTGGCCGAGTCCATCACTTGAAGAAGCAAGTTGAACAGATTCGGATGAGCCTTTTCGATCTCATCCAAAACGAGCACAGCATGAGGCGTTCGCATGATCGCTTCGGTCAACAAACCGCCTTGGTCAAAACCGACGTATCCGGGCGGTGCGCCGATAAGACGCGAAACAGTATGAGGCTCGGCGTATTCGCTCATGTCGAATCGCATAAACTCGACACCGAGCGTCTCGGCAAGCTGTTTCGAAACCTCTGTCTTACCAACACCTGTCGGACCCGAAAATAGAAATGACCCGACCGGTTTCTCTTGCGCACCTAGCCCGGCACGCGATATTTGTATCGCATCTACGATCGCATCGATCGCCTCGTCCTGGCCAAAGATCGTTTTCTTTAGGTCGTCACGAAGTGTTTTGAGCCGCTCTTTTTCGTTGGCGACGACTGTTTTTGGCGGGATCTTTGCCATGCGGGCGATGGTGTTTTCGACCATCTGGACCGAGACCTTTTTAGGACGGCGGCTGGCGGGCAACAGCTTGACCGACGCGCCAACCTCGTCGATAACGTCGATGGCCTTGTCCGGCAGAAAACGGTCGTTGATATATTTCCCGGCAAGCTCGGCGGCGGTCCGCAGAGCGTCGTTGCCGTATTTTACGCCGTGGTGCTGTTCGTAAAAACGTTTTAGCCCCTTGAGGATTTCGTAGGTTTCTTCGATGGTTGGTTCGTTAATGTCAATTCGCTGAAATCGGCGTGCTAGAGCCCGGTCGCGATCAAACGCAGCCTTGTATTCGGCGTGTGTCGTTGAGCCGATACACCGCAATGCCCCTTCGGCCAGCGCAGGTTTTAGGATGTTTGACGCATCCATCGAGCCGCCTGATACCGCTCCCGCACCCACGATCGTATGTATCTCGTCGATAAAAAGGATCGCATTTTCGTGTTCTTTCAGCTCTGTTATGATCGCTTTGAAACGCTGTTCAAAATCGCCGCGATAACGCGTGCCGGCGAGCACCGCACCCATATCGAGTGCAAATACTTTAGCTCCTTGCAAAACCTCTGGCACATTACCCTCGCTGATCTTTAGAGCGAGGCCCTCGGCCAAGGCTGTTTTGCCGACGCCCGGTTCGCCGACATAAAGCGGATTATTTTTCTTACGTCGGCACAGAACCTGGATCGTTCGTTCGATCTCAGCCGTGCGGCCGACGATCGGGTCGATCTCGCCGGCCTCGGCTTTTGCGACCAACTCGACACAAAAACTCTCAAGCGGCTTCTTACGAGGTCCCGACTGAAACGGATTTTCGTCATCGTCAAGATCAAAATCGGGCAGCATGTCGCCGTCATCGACCTTTGAAATACCGTGCGAGATGTAATTGAGGATATCGAGCCGCGAAACGCCCTGTTGCAGGAGGAGATAAACGGCATACGATTGTTCGGCCTGATAAAGCGCGGCGAGAATGTTGCCGCCGTCAACCGCCGGTTGTCCGCTGCCCTCGGCCTGAAGTACCGCGTACGAGATCGTCGATTGAAACGTCGAAGTCAGCTCCGGCATCGTCTTGACGTCAGCCGGTATTTTTTCGAGCTGGGTCTCGAAATATTCCTGCAAAGCCCGCGCAAGTTCCTCGATCTGTGCACCGCAATTAAACAATATCTCACGCGCCGCCGTGTCTTCGAGCAGTGCAAACAGCAAATGCTCAAGCGTCACAAATTCGTGCTTGTGCTTGACCGCCTCATCGACGGCAAAACTCAACGTTTCTTCTAACTCACGCGTTAACATCTATAAATATCTTACCAGTTTTGCGATGAATGAAAATAGCCAGCTTGAGGCTCAAACGAAACGGACACCTTCGCGGTGGATCCGCGAGACATAAATGTTGAAATCAATATCCGTTTGCGAATAGACATTGTGCATTACAGTTTTAACTGCTTCGGCGGTCTCCGGGGTTTGGCTGAGCATGAACATCGATGGCCCCGATCCGGAGATACCGCCGCCGATCGCCCCGGCCGCGAGAGATATGTTCTTTACTTCGTCAAATTTTGGGATCAATGATTTTCGAGCGGGTTCGACAATTAGATCTACCATCGAGCGGGCCATCAGATCGTAATCGCCTGAGCTGAGGGCCGCAACGAGTGCTCCGAGATTGCTCCAGTTTTTGACGGCGTCTTTTAGCGGCACGTCTTTTGGTAGGATCGCACGAGCCTCGGCGGTTTTGATCTCGATCTGCGGATGAATGACTGTCGCGAACAAAGCCGGAAAATCTATCTCAACAATATCGAGTGGATCGACCGATCGAACGAGCGTAAATCCACCGTAAATACTGGGTGCAACGTTGTCGGCATGACGCGTGCCTGAGGCGAGCATCTCGCCGGCCATTGCGAAATCGACCAATTCAAGTTTTGAAAATCTATCACCGAGCAGCCTATTGGCTGCGACGACTGCACCGCATGAGCTTGCCGAACTCGACCCGATGCCGCTGCCGGGTTTGATGTGTTTTGTGATCTCGACCTCAAAACCGTGATCGATCTGAGCAGCGTCCATCAACGCCTGGAGAGCAACTCCGGCAACATTCTTTGTAGGATCGGTCGGCAACCCATAGTTGTCGCGATTGATGATCCGCACTTCGCGGTCGTTTATCTTCCGGACCGTCATCTCGTCAAACGGCTCTTCTAGAGCAAAGCCGAGACAGTCAAAACCGCATACGACGTTCGAAACAGTTGCCGGTGACCTAACGCTGACCTCGTCCATATTTCTAAAAACGTGAGAACCCGTATATTATTAGCTTGTCCACGGTTGAATTTTAACAGGATGGACAGGATCAACAGGATAAATAAAAGTTGTTCTCTTGAATCCTACTGATCCTGTCCATCCTGTCGAATAACAACTCATTTACGATGCATTACTTTAGCACAAACCGCGTGTCGCCTCATGTCTCGTTTCGCGAGGCTGTACTCAATGGCCAGCCCGATGACAAGGGGCTCTATTTCCCGTCCGAGTTGCCGCGTCTTGAAGTCGGGTTCATTGATCGGCTTGCCGATATGGCGAACGAACAGATCGCTTTCGACGTGATCCGGCCGTATGTTGATGGCGATATACCTGACGATACTCTGTTTGAGATATGCAGTGAGACGGTTAATTTTGATTTCCCTCTTGTTCCAATAACTGATCGAATATCGACACTTGAGCTTTTTCACGGGCCAACGCTCGCGTTCAAGGATGTGGGTGCACGGTTTATGAGCCGGTGTTTGCGGCACTTTTCGCGGGACAATAAAGAGAAAACCATTGTTATCGTTGCGACCTCGGGTGATACGGGCGGTGCCGTCGCGGCGGGCTTTCACGGCGTCGAGGGAATTGAGGTTGTTATCTTGTACCCAAAGGGAAAGGTCAGTAAGGTGCAGGAATTACAATTGACAACGCTTGGCGGAAATGTAACTACATTGGAATTACATGGTAATTTCGACGACTGTCAGGCGCTCGCAAAACAGGCACTTGCTGACAGCGAGCTGCAATCAAAAGTTCACCTAACATCAGCCAATTCGATCAACGTCGCCCGCTGGCTGCCGCAGCAATTTTATTACTTCTTTGGGTTAAAGCAATGGCAGGGCGAGCCGCCTGTTATTTCTGTTCCAAGCGGTAATTTTGGAAATCTTGCGTCCGGAATCTTAGCCCATATTTCAGGCTTGCCAGTAAAGAAATTTATCGCGGCCTGCAATGCCAACGATGTCGTCACGCGATTTCTCGAAACGCAAAATTACGAACCGCACGAATCTGTTGCCACACTCTCGAACGCAATGGATGTTGGTGCCCCGAGCAACTTTGTTCGCATACTCGAGATATTTGGTAATAAATTTGTCGATCTCAAGGAAAAGCTCGAATCGGTTAGCATCTCAGATGACGTCACGGCTCGGACGATGCTCGATGTTTATAATGATTCCGGATCCATTCTCGACCCCCACGGTGCGGTCGGCTACCGGGCGTTGGCTGGTCATTTGGAAACTCATCCAAATTCACGAGGGCTTTTCCTCGAAACCGCACATCCTGTGAAATTCGATTCGGTCCGTGAGATAATCGGGACGTTTGGAGCAACGCCGCCGTCGGTTGAGGAACTTTATTCAAAACAAAAGGTCAGCACCGAGATGGATAACGATTACGAAGGGTTGCGCGAAGTTTTGTTGAGCAAGATATGAAGGTCCTGAAATTTGGCGGCTCGTCGGTCGGCGGTCCCGAAGCCATAAGACAAGTTGTTGAGATCATTCGCCGGACGAGTGCCGAGGGTGAATGTGCGATCGTGCTGTCCGCGATGCAAGGCACGACCGACGCTCTGATCGCCGCCGGCCGATCCGCCGAACGCGGTGATGACGGATACATCGAAGCGATCAGCGATATCAGCGACCGGCATCTTGCCGCGATCAACGAATTGTTTGGCGAGGGTGCAAATCCGCCGGTCGTAGATTTTGTCGAATCGACGATCAAGGAACTCGAGAATCTGTGTGAAGGTGTCAGGCTCATCCGCGAGCTGTCGCCCAAAACCCTCGACCGGATTTTGAGCTTTGGCGAGATCGTTTCGACACGAATAGTGTCGGCTCTGCTCGCCGTGGAGGGGCATGAAAATGAATGGGTCGATAGTCGCCTGCTCATACGGACCGATTCCAATCACGGATCGGCAAGCGTTAATTTTGCGGAGACACATGAACGTATCAAAGGGCATCTGACCGCAAATCCGTCGCGGATCACTGTCTTTCCGGGGTTTGTTGCGTCCGATGCGTCCGGTTACACGACCACGCTGGGACGCGGCGGCTCTGATTATACGGCCGCGATAATCGCGGCAGCGGTCGATGCCGAGGTGCTCGAAATTTGGACTGACGTCTCAGGCATGATGACGGCGGATCCGCGTTTTGTCCGCAATGTCCGACAGATCTCGCACATTACATATCGCGAGGCGATGGAGCTGTCGCATTTTGGAGCAAAGGTCATCTACCCGCCGACGATCCAGCCGGTAATGGCAAAAGGCATACCTATCCTGATCAAAAGTACCTTTGAACCCGACCATCACGGCACACTGATCGAGGCGGAATCCGCGTCACAAGCCGATATGATCCGCGGAATCACGAGCATCGACAAGATCACGATCCTCAACCTCGAGGGCAGCGGCATGGTCGGCATACCCGGCTTTTCCAAGCGTCTATTTGACGCTCTTTCGCGGGCGGCGATAAATGTCATTCTAATTACGCAAAGCTCATCCGAACACTCGATCTGCGTTGCGATCGAAGAAAAACACGCCGAAATGGCAAAGCTCGCGGTCGATCTCGAGTTTGAAAATGAGATCAATATGGGCCGCATCGACCCGCTCAAGGTCGAGAGCGGATTTTCGATCCTCGCTCTGGTCGGGGACAACATGAAAGAGCACACGGGCGTTTCGGGCAAAATGTTCACCACGCTCGGTCACAACGGCATCAATATCCACGCTATCGCACAGGGTTCGAGCGAGCGAAATATTTCAGCCGTTATCTCTTCGAAAGATGTGCGAAAGGCAGTGAACACGCTGCACGAGGAATTTTTCTCTGACGGCAACAAGCAGATCAATCTTTACATCGCCGGTGTCGGAACGGTCGGGGGCAAGCTGATCGGCCAAATATTGTCGCAACATCAGCATCTGCTTGATGATATGCGTTTGAATTTGCGGGTTGTTGGGATCGCCAACAGCACTCGGGTGCTGCTCGCGGACGAAGGCGTTGACCTAAGTGATTACAAAGACAAGTTGCCGATCGCAGACGAGTTGAGCATTGATGCATTTACCGATGCGATCATCGAGCGTAACCTGCGAAACTCGATCTTTGTCGATATCACTGCAAGCCCCGTAGTCGTCGAGACTTATCCCAAATTGCTCGCGAAAGCGATATCTGTGATTGCGTGTAACAAGATCGCCGCGTCGTCAGACCACGATAACTATATTCAATTAAAGAACCTAGCTCGCGAATACGGAACAAATTTCTTTTTTGAAACAAATGTTGGTGCTGGCCTGCCAGTGATACATACACTTGGTGACCTGCTCCGCAGCGGCGACCGTGTTAATCGAATCGAGGCCGTGCTGTCAGGGACGCTCAATTTTGTTTTTAACAATTACGACGGCTCAAGACAGTTTGCCGAGGTCGTCCGCCAAGCCCAGACTGAGGGTTACACCGAACCCGACCCAAGGCTCGACCTTAACGGAACAGACGTCGCCAGAAAGATCTTGATCCTCGCCCGAGAGGCAGGACAGCGAATGGAGATGAATGATATCTCAAATGCCGGTTTTCTGCCGGAATCGTGCCTTGCGGGCAGCGTCGATGATTTTTACGCTGAGATGGAGCGGCATGAGACGCATTTCCGAAAGCTGCTCGATGACGCAGCAGTACAGGGGCTGAAGCTGAAATACATTGCGTCGTTTGATAATGGCAAGGCTTCCGTGGGACTGCAGTCGATCGGTCCGGACCACAATTTTGCCAATCTATCGGGCAAAGATAATGCGGTACTCTTCTACACAAACCGCTACGCTGACCAGCCGTTGGTGATCAAAGGTGCGGGAGCTGGTGCAGATGTAACAGCCGCCGGCGTTTTTGCCGATATCATTAGAGCGGCACGTTCATAAAATTGACAATATGCTCCATAAACGACTGTTTACAATAGTTTTTCTAGCATCGCTTCTAACGCAATCGTCGTATGCTCAAAGTAATTACACACCGCCGGCAGGTTCATGGGAACGCCGTACTCCTGAACAGGTAAAGATCGACGGCGTTATGCTGAAAGAGGCGATCGATTTTGCCATTGCGAGCGAGGCGAAAGGGCCGCGAAGTCAGGAACTCGGTCTGACACAGACTTTTGGCCAAGCTCCATTTGGTGAGCTTGTCGGGCCGACGAAAGATCGCGGCGAACCAACCGGGATCGTCATCCGCAATGGTTACATCATCGCCGAATGGGGAGAGCCGCTCCGCGTCGATATGTCGCACAGCGTTACAAAGAGCTTTTTATCGGCGGTTGTCGGTATTGCATTTGACCGCAAGCTGATCCGCAGTTTGCAGGACAAGGCCATTGACTATAATGCCCCGGTCGAGCAATACGTGGCTGGCAAGCGATACGATGATACGGACGAATTTGGCAAACCAAAATTTCTTGATCTATTCGCAAGTGAGCACAACCGAAAGATAACTTGGGAACATCTGCTGCGGCAGACGAGCGATTGGGAAGGCATGCTGTGGGGCAAGCCCGACTGGGCCGACCGGCCTGATCGCGACTCGAGCAAGTGGCTCAACCGCCAGCGGGGCGAGCCAGGAACGGTTTACGAGTATAACGATGTCCGCGTCAACGCTCTCGCATTAGCGGCTTTGAACGTTTGGCGTAAACCTCTACCCGAAGTTTTGAAGGAAAACCTGATGGACGAGATCGGAGCGTCTAATACCTGGCGTTGGTACGGATATGAAAATTCGTATGTCGTTCTCGACGGTCGGATCGTCCAATCGATCAGCGGCGGCGGACACTGGGGCGGCGGGATGTTTATCAATGCCTACGACATGGCCCGTTTTGGGTTGCTGACCGAGCGTGGTGGTAAATGGGGTAATAAGCAGCAGCTCTCAAATGAATTTGTCCGTCAGGCAAAAACACCGACCTCTGTCCAACCGACCTACGGGTTTATGAACTGGTTTCTCAACACCGACAAAAAGCTCTATCCAAACGCACCAACAGGCATCGTCGTACACACAGGCAATGGCACTAACATCATTTACTGCGACCCTGAAAATGATCTCGTGGTCGTGGTTCGTTGGATCGAGAACAATAAGATCAACGAATTCCTTGGTAAATTGCTTGCCAGCTTAAAAAATAAGGCCGCCTAGGCGGCCCCGTTTCTCAATCCAACTGGCCAAATTTTCCCATCTGAAAATCGCGCATCGCTTGTACGATCTCTTGCTGAGTGTTCATCAGGAACGGGCCGTACTGAGCTATCGGTTCGTCCAACGGTTCGCCGCTCATGACGAGCAGGATGTTATCTTCGATCGCATCGACGGTAATATGCTCACCGTCGCGTTCGATTAGGGCGAGGTTGTCTGTCGGCAGCGTTTCGTTGTCATTTAACGTTGCCGAGCCCTCGATAGCAAGTATTGCTGTGGTGTAACCTGCCGGATAGTCGAGCTCGACCCTTTCGCCTTTTTTCATCTTTAGGTTGCAAAGATGAACGGGCGAGAATGTCGTGGCCGGGCCTTTTACGCCATCAAATTCGCCTGCGATAACCTCGACCTCACCGCCGTTTTCAAGTGCCACTCGCCCAAATTCAGGATTTGTGATCGCCTGATATTTCGGCTCGGTCATCTTATCTTTCGCGGGTAGATTGACCCACAGCTGAACCATCTGAAACGGACCGCCCTGACGGTTGGATTCCCGCTCGTGATATTCCTTATGCAGCAATCCGCTGCCGGCGGTCATCCATTGAACGTCGCCTTCGCCGATCACGCCGCCGTTTCCGCGGCTGTCGTGATGCTCGACCTTGCCTTTGTAAGCGATGGTCACGGTCTCAAACCCGCGATGCGGATGCGGCCCGACACCAAACGGCTCTTCTCGCGGCGGAAAATCCGTCGGCGACCCATAATCTAGCAGAAAAAATGGACTCATTCTCTCGCCCGTTAAAGGCCCGTGCGGGAAAAATCCATGAACATTAAATCCATCGCCGACCCAGTGCTTAGGAGGCGGCGGGACTATCCTTTCTACTGATTTGATGCTTTTCTCTCTCTTCATTTGTGTCTTCATTAAAAACCTCCCATCCGATCACTATTGATATAGTTTATCGGCTGCGAGGGTCTAAGTAACCATCAATTGCGGTGAGAGATATCTAATACTTTTGGGTGAGGGTATTATTTCTTTCGAACGACCATCAGGCCGTCGCGGATCGAAAGCAAAACGTTCTCGACGCGAACGTCGGCTAGTACCATCTGGTTAAAATCATACAGAGCCTGCGTATTCTCGTCCTTTTCGTCTTCGATCACTTTACCGCTCCATAGAACGTTGTCGGCAATGATAAATCCGCCCGGGCGAACCTTTTCGAAAACTAGGTTGTAATAATTTGAATAGTTTGGTTTGTCGGCATCGATAAATACGAGATCAAATGTTTCCGGTAGAGCTGGAATGACATCGGTGCCGAAACCGAGGTGGAACTCGATCTTGTCTGCAAACTCACTTTTTTCGACAAATGAGCGAGCGACACGATTTGTGTCCTCTTGTATATCCAATGTAATTACCTTGCCGCCATCCGCCAATCCCTCGGCAAAGCAAAGTGCGGAATATCCGAGGTAGGTACCGATCTCCAACACAACATTCGGACGTATCATGTGCGACAGCATCGACAGCACACGGCCCTGGAAAAAGCCTGACAGCATTGCCGAATCTTCGTAGTGTGCATAGCAATGAGCCCGCAGTTCCTGCAGCACGGTGCTCTCGCCCGATGTCATGCTCTCGGCGTATTTAATTACTTCGTCTTTCATAGGTCTACCCTTACCAATCCCCGTTTTATCGCCAGCGTCGCGGCGGATGTGCGATCCGAGACACCGATCTTACCAAAAATATTTTGCACGTGTGTCTTGATGGTGTTTTCCGAATTATCGAGTGCAAACGCGATCTCTTTATTCGACATACCCCCGACGATCATTCTCAAAACGTTTTCCTCGGTCGCGGTGAGTTCTTCTTGTCCAAGATGCTCACTTAGTACCCGTGCGATCGCGTCGGGGATGTATTTGCGTCCGGATGCGACAGTGTGAATGGCTTTGACCAGTTCGTCCGGTTCAATGTCCTTGCAGATATATCCGGACGCTCCTTTTTTCAACGCCCGGCTGATCTCGGCGTCACCCGCGTGGTCGGCCAAAACGATGATCTTTGCTTTTGGGTCGCGACTAAAATAATTATCGAGGTCATCGATCGTGCATGAATCGGGAAACCTCAGCCCGAGGATCGCAATATCGGGGTTGGTGTCTAGAAACGCAGCGAATCCATCGGCAGCATTATCGGCTTCACTAGCCAGTTCAATATCAGTCTCGGCTAACAGCACGGATCGCATACCGATGCGTGTGAGCGGTTGGCTTTCGACGAGCAGGACTTTGATCGGATCGGACATTGCGGGGCTCAAGGCTTTTTCTGAACCAGAGTCTTTAGCTGGCTGACCACATCGCGGAGCTGCTCGGCGTCAGGGGCCGTCGGCGCAAGCTTAAGATAGATCTCCAGTTCGGTCAGAGTTCGTTTGTAGTCTTCCCGGCTAAGATACATATTTGCGAGCATACGATGTGCTTCTTTCATCTGCTCACCACCAATGGTCAATGACAAATTAAATTCTTTTTCGGCTTCGTCATATTTCTTCTGCGACATGAATGTACGCCCGAGATAAAAATGCGCTATGGCTGATTGATCCTTTGCTTTCAATGCACCTCGCAGCATCGTCGCGGCATCCGCAAATCGATTTGCCCGAAACATAACGATCCCGCGCATTAGTAACGGTTCGTATGCCGCAGGCTTGATCTTGAGGGCCGCCAACAAAGCTTCGTCCGCTTTATTCAATTCGTTCAACCTGAGATATTGGACGCCCATCTCGGTATAAGCGAACGAAAAATCGGGATACTCTGCGACCGCGAGTTTTAACAGCTCGATCGCACCTTTTCCATCGCCCGCCGCGGCAAGTTTGAGTGCGTTCTGGTAGAACTCCAAAGCCTTTTTAGGAGCTGCGGCAATTTCAGCATTTATCAATTCAGGTTTTTTAGAGATCTTAGACTTTGCCGTCAATCTGAAACTCACGTTTTGGACATCTCTGTTTTGAAGGATATCAACTACCTGGCTTGTTGGTTCAAAGTCTTGCTCGCCGTCGATCGTGAGGGTGTATGTTCCCCTCGACAAACGGCTAAAAACAAACTTTCCCGAATCATCGCTGTTCGAAAAGATCTCACCACCAGTTATCGAAGACAAACGTATCCGGATCCTAAAATTGATGGGGGCACCCGATGGAAAGAAAACGCTGCCGCTGATGAAACTATTACCGCCAAAATCGGTGCGGGTCGTTTCGGTCATACCGCCGGCGATCTGGCTGATGCCATGCGTTGAGCAAGCAAGCAAAAAGATGATCGTAAGGAGAAATAGTATCGGCCGGCAGTTAGATCGTGTGTTCATACCTCATTATTCCTTAAGTTTCATTTTTGCAGGTTTATCACTTAACCGTCCCAAGTCCGGCAGCAAATTCGACGATCGGACGGATCAGGTCGGTGTCATAATTTGTTTTAACGTGCTGCATAACGGCGGTCATACGCTCAAGTCCCATGCCGGTATCCACCGACGGTGCGGGCAACGGGGTCAGTTTAAATGAACCATCAGGCTCCTGCGTGCGGTTGTATTGCATAAAGACGAGATTCCAGACCTCCATGGTCGTGTCACCGGGGCCGTTGACCCAATGCGGTGAATTCTTTTCCGGATCGCTCGGATCGTCGCCCATATAATAATGGATCTCTGAACACGGGCCGCATGGGCCGGTATCGCCCATTTGCCAAAAATTATCTTTCTTGCCAAACCCTAATACTCGCTCGGGCCTTGCACCGGCTTTGATCCAGAGCTCGCGTGCCTCGTCGTCCGGGCCGACTTGATCGTCGCCCTCAAACACCGAAAACCACAGCCGTTCAGTATTGAGACCAAATTCGTTGACTAGCAGATCCCATGCAAAACGGATCGCGTCTTCCTTAAAATAATCGCCAAACGAGAAATTGCCTAGCATTTCGAAAAACGTATGATGCCGGGCGGTTTTGCCGACCTCGTCGAGATCGTTGTGCTTGCCGCCGGCACGGATGCATTTTTGCGAGGTGACGGCGCGTGTGTAATCACGTTTTTCGTTGCCGAGAAACACGTCCTTAAATTGATTCATCCCGGCGTTTATAAATAACAGCGTCGGGTCGTTGGCGGGTAGTAGCGGCGATGAATGCACGACCTTGTGCCCGTTCCGCTCAAAATAATTGAGGAATTTTGCTCTGATCTCGTCTCCGGTCATACGAAAACTTTAGCACAAAGCACGAATGGCGCGAATCGCACAAAAAAGCCGGAGGCCTTGCGGCATCCGGCCAGTCATTCTGATATGATCTGCGGCTATTTGTCAGCCTTAAATTTTAACGAAACGGAGTTCATGCAATATCGCAAACCTGTCGGCTGCGGTCCGTCGTCAAAGACGTGTCCGAGATGAGCATGACAGCGGGCACATTCGACCTCGGTGCGGACCTCACCAAGCGAGTTGTCGACTCTTTCGACCACATTCTTTTTGAATATCGGCTGAAAAAAGCTGGGCCAACCTGTTCCCGATTCAAACTTTGTGGTCGATTTGAAGAGTGCCAAGCCGCAAGCCGCACAATAATACGTGCCTTGCTTTTTGTTTTTGGTCAGGGCTCCGGTGTACGGCCGCTCCGTGCCCTCTTCGCGCATGACGTTATATTCCTCGGCGGTCAGTTCTTTTTTCCACTCTTCGTCGGACTTTGTGATCTCTTTGCCGTCAAACTCACCATCGGTCAGCTCGACGATGCGAGTCGATCCATCGGCTTTCTTGGCGGGTGTTGGTTCGGTGGCAGCCACCTGCTCGTTCATCGATGCTTTTGGAGCACAGCCAAAAAGGCCAACCATCAACGTCATCGAAGTAAGCGTAAATATTGCGAGCGTCGAAAATAAAACTTTGTATCTCATATCTTTAATAATACTATCGCGAAGCGATTTTATTTCTGATCTTTGGTTCCGTTTAAAAAAGATCCGCTCGACGTATCTGAGGACTTTTCCCATTCCAACCAAAACGTCCCCCTCCAGAAATGTTTTGATCCGAATCCTTGATAATGCCTCAGATGCGTCGAGCGAAATTGTAGAACCTAAAGTTAGTTCGGCAACAGTACCGAGTTGATGACGTGAATAACACCATTCGATTGTTTGACATCAGCGATCGTAACGGTCGATTTGCCGCCCTTTTCGTCCATCAAAACTACGTTCTTACCATCGAGCATCGCATAGAGCTTGCCGCCGGCGACGGTCGTAAACTCAGCCTTGCCCTTACCTTTCTTGATTGCCTTAACTACGTCCTTTGAGCTAAAGTTGCCCGCGATGACGTGATACGTGAGGATCTTGGTAAGCGTTGCTTTGTTTTCCGGCTTGAGCAAAGTTTCGACGGTGCCTGCTGGCAGAGCTTCAAAAGCGCTGTTGACCGGTGCAAAAACGGTGAACGGACCGGCACTCTTCAAAGTGTCTACCAAACCGGCCGCCTGAACTGCTGCGACGAGCGTCGTATGGTCTTTCGAATTAACAGCGTTCTCGACGATATTTTTCGTCTTGTACATCGCCGCACCGCCAACCATCGGATTGCCGTCCATCGACTGTGCCGAAACACCAAACGAGACGCCGAGCGTCAAAACTACTAATGCTAAAACTGTTTTCATTGCTAAATCTCCCCTTGATAAATAAATTATTTGACTAAATGAAAAGGTCTTTTACCCTTTGGAGTGGATTTCGCGATCAAGTCAGAATTGGATTCAAAAAAATTTGCAATACAGGGTATTTTGCGCGTTATAATCGAAAAATTACCCATTAAAAGGTCCGCAACTTAATCAAAACAAAGGGGAATCCATGATCCATCTATCTAAAACTGTACGTAAAGCGTTATGGCTAGCATTGATAATTTTTTCTGCTGGCAATGTCTTTGCGCGAAGTAATGAAACGTCGTCGCGTCCGTCGCCCGCCCTCCTAGGCTGGGGATTTGAGGTCGGACGGGCTACCGAAACCGACGTCGAAGAGTTACTCGCCGACCAACTTAAGCTGCGACGCGAATTCGAGCGGATGGCACGTGTCGGTCAGGACGTACTTGGGAAGGAACGCGTCAAAGCTCTTTTGGGTGACAGCAGTCGCTCAGATGAGACTCTTCGCGAGCTGATGATCAAGATCGACGAATGGTGGACGAAAGAGATCGATGGACCGATAATTCGAATCGCGAACAACCCTGCTGCGTCGTGCGAAGAGGCGAGTGACATGGTTCGCTTAGTTCTGGGGCGTAATCGGGAAAAGGCCCTGCTAGGCGGAAACGATAACGGGCTTGGCTTTGCGTTCGAAGTATTCGGATACGTTCAAAAACGATGTCACGAAGAGGCCCTCGATGAATGCAATGCGACGGGACGCTACGATCACATCATAAAAATAATGTTAGCCGAGCAGCGACAGGCGGCAATGCTCGGCGGCGGAGAAGACGGTAGTTGGATAGGGCCTGTTCTCAAAGAATGCGCCAATTACGAATTGCATTATGTATCCACTACAGATATCGATGATGAGTTTAAACTTCATTCTGTCATCGACGGTCGCATCACGTTAAAACCTAATATTGAGGGCGATACCGGATTAAAGATCATGGCCAACCTAAAATTTGAAGGCGAAATAATGCGGGGGGACAATCCATTTCTGCAAAAGCTGAATTGTTCGGCGGAGGATGCAACCGTAACCTGTTCGCCCGGCGGTGACCCCAAAAAATCAGCCTATGCGAAGATCCCTAAAATGACGCTCAAGTCAAAAGAATTTTTTGTTGACGAACGCGGAATGTCGCAGTCGAGGCCTGTTGGCGAGGACTTTCTCGAGATGATATTTTCGCCGGCGATGGTCTCAGCCACAGCGATCATCAAGATGCCTGAAACTCCGGCGATAACCTTGCCATTCCTCGAGGTCGGCGGGACAGGTTTTGTTATCGCCCATCAGAAAAGCAAGGTCGAGGAAGGGATGTTCAAGTTTACAGAAAATAGACGAAACGGCTACCCGATCTTGTTTGAATTCACACGTCAGGGAAAGGGCGTCGGCGAAGATGTTCCCGGTTCGGACTCGACCGTTTTCCAAGTGATCCATAAACCTAATAAGCAGCCGTTTCCACCCAGATCAACGCCGAAACGCGTTCCGTTAAAGCCTAAACCGCGAGGTTAGTCGTCAAAATTGCGTTCGTCCAGGTCTTTTAGTCGGGCAGTGTGATCGCGAATGAGGTCAAAGCTAAAGCCTTGCCGGAGCAGGTGGTCGTAAAATTTTTTGAGGTCTTCGCGCGTGTCGGGCTTGCCTTTTAGCCGGAGCCGTTTGGCTATTGCGAGTTCGATCAATTCCTCTTCTGGGAGTTTTGCGAATGCCTCGGTTATTGCGCTCGCAACCGTTTCTTTATCAAGCTTTTTCTGCGACATGGTCTGCTGCAGCCGGCGTTTGCCTTGCGGTTTTTGGCGGAGTTTTGATACGGCCAGATCGCGAGCGTATTGGGCGTCGTCTAAATATTTATACTCTTTTAGCTTATCGATCACTGCATCGACGATCTCGTCATTGGTCCAGAGTTTTTCGAGCAGGCGTTCGCGCAGCT
>DEQS01000058.1 GCA_002360555.1 Chloracidobacterium sp. UBA3360 | reverse complement strand
GTCTTTGTTATACTTGCCGCCGATGTTATGCGGCTGCTGATCGGTGTCGGGTGATAATTGCACCGATCCAAACGGCACCGTCGCTCCCGGATATGTATGGCCCATCTTCTGGGTACCGATGAGCGGGTTGACGAATTGAACGTAGTCGCCGGAACGCTGGGCAAAGGCACCGATGTTGAACGAAAGCAAAGTGATATACGCGATCAGTTTTTTCATGTTTGATGACCCAAAAGCGCGAAATAAATGTGTTGTTTCAAATGATATACAGAGCCCGCCAAAAATGAAACCTCCCACCAAAGTCTACTGGTCTATCGGTGTTGAACTGCGGCTAATATTTTTTTTGATCTACGCAATAATGGGGCCGACTGCGTCGGGTAAGACCGCGCTTGGGGTTGAACTGGCTCTTCGGGTCGGGGTCGAGGCGATACGGATACTCGTTGGTGGGACTGGGTTTACTTGCCAACGACCAGCTTTGCGTCCATCGTGATACGGGCCGCAGAACTGCACAGAAATTATCTGTGTCAGTCTGCGGCTTTGATCATTCGCTATCTCTAGTAGTTGTAGAGCGGCGTTACTTTCGGGAACGGCGTATTCTTGCCGCAGATCGGATGCATGAACGCCTCGGCAACGCCGACGATCCCGGTCGGGTCAGCGGCCGATACGATCGTTAGCACGTTCTTTGCGGTCGCAAATCCCTCAGCATCTAGCTTTGAAAACAACATATTTATGGCCCATTGCTTCTTGATGGCTAAGGCAGCTTGTGGGCCAAAATTCTTGTCGATCTCGGCATTGATATCCTTGCTGGTTTGATCTTCAAATGATTCGGCAAACTCCTTGGTAAAGTGATCTACCTCTTTTCCGACGCCTGAGGCGAACTTATAGAATTTGGATCCCATCTTTTGTATCTTTTGCAGCTTGGCAACATTTTCGGCACCGCCAACGGCTTTTTCGATCGCATTCTTTGCAACCGTCAGCGTATTTTTGATCGCGTTAAATGCCTTGGTCAAACGTCCGGCACTCGTTGCGATTTTGGCGGCCTTTGCCGCACCGCCAATGGCCGAGGCCCGACCCCAAGTGGCGAGAGTGATCGCAGCCATGATAGGCGAAAAGACCTGATCGAAAACCGCCTTAGCACATTCGCCCATGCCGGTGGCGCAGCCGGCACCGCAGTCGAAAGGCTGTTGAGCCGGGCAGTTTTGCCAGCAAACGGGCCCGACACCGTGAAATTCGCTGCGGCATTTTGGATAACACAGGGCACCGTTTTGTTCGAGTCCGGGGGCACACAACATTGATGTTCCCGCCGTCCGGCCATAACTCTGCTTTTGACAAGAGACACCGATATCCGACATCCCCTCGGGACAGTCAGGCGAGCAAACGCAGCAGCCGACCGCGTGAAAGCCGGGCTTGCATTTCGGGTAAAACATCAGCCCCCACTGTTCGCAATTGCCCTTTCCGTGGTCTTTTTCACAATTCTCGGCTCGCGCAGCCGGGTCCGGACTACAAAACCGGCGAAACTGTCCCGGAGGGGTTGGCAAACATTTCATCGCCATGCCGTAGCCGCCGCCGCGGCCGTAGCTATCAGGCTTGAAGCAATGTCCGCCGTCATCACGGATCCCAGACGGGCAATTTTGCCAGCAGACTGGGCCGTTTCCGCTAAAACCCTCACGGCATTTGGGATAACAAAGTGCGCCGTTTTTATCGTTTTCGCTCGTACAGGTCGATAGCGGATCGCCCGCTCCGCGTCCGTACGATTCCCGCCAGCAGAACGGCAAGCGCTCGGCACCGACCTTGACGCCGATCCAGTTCATCACCGCTTTCATGTCCTCTTCGTTGAGAGGCGGCGGCTCGACCTCGATCATTTCCTCGCCATTTGGACCTTTGGGCAGAGGCTCGGCGTTTGGGTCTACCGGTTCCGTGGGTTCAGTTGTAAGTTTTCCCTCGTCGAGCTTGGCCTGTTCGTCAGCGGCTTTTTGAGCCTTTCTAAGTTCATCGAGACCCGCTTCGACCTTTGCGTTGGGAACGTCTTGCTCATTTATCTCGCCGCCAAACCAGCTTGCCTGAAACTTGTCGAGCGTTGTCTTGTCTGTTATGACTGACCTAACGTCAGTAAGCAAGACCTTTAATATATCGGCCTTCTTTTTGCCGGTGAGATCTGTATGTGCGTTCCATTTTTCAGAGATGGTTCCCGACGCAGTTTCGTCTCCGACAAAGTCCTCAAGACTCACCTCTAGCGACTCGATCAACGCCTTGACTTGATCTTCGTTTAGTCCGTCGTCCTGAGCTTTTGGTTTTGTCGGCGGATCAACCGGAGGCTTTACCGGTTTAGTGTCGGTGTCTTCCTCGCCGGCGGGCTCCTTAGGCTCGACAGGTGCTGCGATGCCGACATTTCGCCAACTCGCCCAGATCTTGTCCGTCGTCGCTTTATCGGTGACGACGGATCTTACGTCGGCAAAAAGGCTGGCGAGTATCTGGGAACGCGTTTTCCCGGCGAGGCTCTTTGCATCCCATTTTTCGCCGATCTTTCCTATCGTTTCTTCGTCGGCGATAAAATCATTAAGAGTTACTTTAAGGTCCTCGATCAGAGCCGCAGCGGCCTCAGCATCGAGTGGCTGATCGGGCGGCGTCGGCCGTGGAACCGCCTTTGCCCGCTCTGTCCGAAAACCGACGCTAATGTTCGCAGCCGCATTGCTCGTAATTGCCGTAGCACATACGAACAAGGCGATCAGCAAGAGCGAATTTACAACGCTTTTCTTTGATCTAGTTTTTTGTCCCATGGTCTTCTCCTAATTGATCCACATCCAAAAACGTGAGAAAGCTATTTGTTTATCATTGCGGCCGTTTTTTGCGGCTTAGCCCCACTCGACTTGGACCGCTCCGAAGCGACTAAATTTGCCAGCGAAACGGCATCGATAGCGCCCGGAATTATCTGGTCACCGACGATATATCCAGGTGTCCCGTTGATACCTAATTTTGAAGCTATGCTGCGATTGCGCAATAAAGCTTCGTTGAGCTTAGGATCCTTCATATCCGCCTTAAGTTTTGCGTAATCGAGCTTTAGGCGATCCGATACGCTGCGTATTGAGGCCTCGGTCGCACTGTCCGTTGAAAGGAGTGCACGGTGAAACTCAATGTATTTTCCTTGCTTTGCGGCCGCCATTGCTGCCTGAGCGGCAAGTTGAGAATCGTTGCTCAGGATCGGGAATTCTTTATAAATTACTCTTAGTTTCGGATCTTTTTTCAGCATGCCTTCAAGGTCGGGCAAGGTGGTTTTGCAGTAGCCGCAGTTGTAGTCAAAAAACACGACGACCGTGACGTCGCCATTTGGATCGCCGCCGACTGGTGAAGTTACGTCATCATAAATATCGGTCTTCAGCGACTTGAGATCTCTGGCCACCGCTTCACGGCGATCTTGCGCCTCCTGTTGCTCAAGGGCCTGCATCGCCTCTCGAAGAACTTTCGGATTTTTTAACAAGTATTCACGGACGATGTTTTCGATAGCAGCTTTTTCCTGTTTGGTAACGGGTTTTTGAGCAACCGAGAGCATGGTTCCAAAAAGAACGACCAAGGATAATGCTGCGATCTGCGTCACGTGGGTAAATTTGATTTTCATAAAAATATGCCGATCAGATCAATAGTCTATGCAACACGGGCCTTAACGAGATAGTTAAGGAAGTGTCTCAGTGTGTTCGGAGAAAATGAATGAGTGTATCGTAGTCCAAAGGTATTGGATTAGCAATGCTCCAATACCTTTTCTGACCCTGAAATTTTCACTTTTAACTTATTTCCAAATACAAAAACTGTTAATCTCGATTCGTGACGAAGTGTATTTATGCGATATCAGGGCCGACGGCGTCAGGCAAGACGGCGCTTGGGGTCGAGCTTGCTCTACGTGTTGGGGGCGAGGTGATAAATTGCGATTCGGTGCAGATATATCAGGGTATACAGATCGCGACGGCAAAACCATCGGAAGAAGAAAAACGCGGTGTGCCGCATCATCTGATCGATTATGTCGATCCAAATGTAAACTATTCGGCGGGCGAATGGGCGCGTGACGCGGCGGAAAGGATCGTTGAGATCGAGTCACGCGGTCGTGTGCCGATACTTGTTGGTGGCACCGGATTTTATTTGCGTTCGCTGCGGCAGCCATTATTTGACGGGCCGCGCACGGACGCTGAACTGCGGATGCGTTTGCATGCTATCGGCGAGCGTCATGGTGCGGAGCATCTACATAAAATGCTCAGGCGCGTTGATGCAGACGCTGCGGCAAAGATCCCAGAGCGTGATCATGTGCGATCTATGCGCGGCCTCGAAGTGTTTTTTCAGACGGGGAAGAGGCTTTCTGCGGAGCAGCCAAATCGTGCTGACCCTCCCGAATTTGCGAGCCGGATCAAGCTTTTTGTTCTAAATCCGCCGCGCGACGTTTTATATGAAAAAATAAACGCCCGAACCGAAGCGCACTTTGCCGCAGGGCTCGTTGATGAGGTGAAACAATTGCTCGCCGATGGCGTTAGAGACAATACGAATGCGCTTGGGGCTCATGCGTACCGGCGGGTCTGCGAATATCTGCGCGGAGAGCGGGATCTGGATTCCGCCATAGAAAAATCAAAACAAGACGTTCGCAATTACGCAAAACGTCAGCTTACGTGGTTTCGAAAAGAGCCGGATGCGATATGGCTTGATGGATTTGGCGGTGATGACAGCGTTAAAAAGCTACTTTTTGCCAATATCGACGCGGCAACGTAAATGGCTTGTCTGAAATTACGAATCTGATATAATCGGGGACACAAGGTTAGTAAAAGCGAGGAGATGTTATGGAAAAGCAGGCTGCCCAAAACATACAGGACGCATTTTTGAACTCGGCACGGCGAGAGAGAATGACGGTCGTTATTCACCTCCTTACAGGTTCGACCTTTGCGGGGCGGATCAAAAGCTTTGATAAATTTTCGGTCCTGCTCGATGTCGGCGGCCCCGACGTCTTATTGTTCAAACACGCCATTTCTTCAATAACGCAGGAAAAACGTCCCGCATCGGAAGCCCAGTCTTGACAGGAAAATTCATCACTTTTGAGGGAATTGACGGCAGCGGCAAATCGACGCAATTGCGTATGCTCGCAAATGTGCTGCGCTCCCAAGGGCTTGATGTAATAACGACACGCGAGCCTGGTGGGACGTCTGTGGGAAGAGCTTTGCGCGAGGCGTTTCTCGAGACCACGGAGACGGTCGCACCGATGGCTGAGCTGCTCGCGTTTGCTGCCGACAGGGCACAGCACGTCGAATATCTGATCAAACCCGCGATCGCCGCGGGGCGGATCGTCATTTCGGACCGCTACGCCGACGCGACATTTGCATATCAGGGAGCGGGCCGCGGATTTCCCGAGGACAAAGTAAACCAAGTTATCGAACTCGCGACCGGCGGGCTAAAGCCCGACCTAACTCTCTTTTTTGACATCACAGTCGAGACGGCAATTGAGCGGATGAATGCCCGTGACGAATCACAGGCCAAAAAGAACCGGATGGACGAGGAAACAGCTGACTTTTACAACCGTGTTCGCGGGGCATATTTTGGCATCGCGGAGCGTGAGCCTGAACGGTTTCGAGTTATCGAGGCAAGCGGCTCGGTCGATTCGATTCACAAGCGGGTTGTCGAGATCGTTACGGATATTCTCAAATAGATGTTTAGCAAGCTGATCGGAAATGACAACGCCAAACGGTCGCTAAAGCGGCTGTTAGTGAATGGCCGTGTGCCAAATTCGCTGCTATTTGCCGGCGATGAGGGCGTCGGAAAACGGCAGTTTGCATTGCAGGTGGCGAAAGCGCTTGTCTGCAAAGAGCCGACAGACAATGAGGCTTGCGGTGTGTGTGCGGCTTGTCGCCGGGCGGATGTTTTTGTTTTTCCAAAAAGCGACAAGGGTGACGATTTTGAACAGGTTTTTTTTTCAGAGCACCCAGATGTCGGAACGGTCATCCCGTTTAAACGTAACCTTCGCGTCAATGCGATCCGTGATCTTGAGCGGGAAGCCAACTTTCGACCATACGAAGCGGAAGCCCGGTTTTTTATTATCGACGATGCCCACAAGATGAATGACGCAGCGGCCAACGCTCTGCTCAAAACGCTCGAAGAGCCGCCCGCGACATCCTATATTTTTCTTATCACGTCGCGGCCTGACAGCCTGTTACCGACGATACGCTCGAGGTGCCAGTTGATGCGATTTGCACCGGTCGCGACGGACGAGATCGAGCGGTTTCTGATCGATGACAGAGCATTTACGCACGACGAAGCGAGGCTTGCGGCAAGGCTCGCACGCGGCAGCGTCGGGCGGGCGGTGTCGATCGATGTGGCTAAGTTCAAAGCGAACCGCGAGCGTATGATGGGCGTTTTGCGAAATGCCGTTGAGACGGGTGACCGTGCGGCTTTGCTCAGAATTTCTGAGGAGCTGAACGACGCTAAAAACAAGGAAAATTTTGAGGAGAATCTCGACATTCTAGAGTCGTTGATACACGACGTTTGGACGCTGCGGATGAGCGGCGAAGATTCCCGGATCGTCAATACCGACCTCGCCAACGACCTCTCGCGGATCGCTGAAAATGCCGTCGGGCTCGACCTTGCATCATGGCTCGGCGGGATCGAGACGATGCGTGAAAATTTTGCCGTCAATATCAATCGTAAGATCGCCGCCGACGCTTTGTTTGTCACTATGGCGGGTGCCTAGGTTACAATTATCTAATGCAGGCCGAACAACAGATAACCAGTTTCAAGTTGCCGCCTCTGGTCGAGCGGTTGACGGCAGGTGCGGGTGCGGCCGTGATGGCTGCGGGTTCTGCAGCTGTATTTTATTTTGATCCGTCAAAGCATCAGTTTTTCCCCGTCTGTCCGCTATACGCAATGCTTGGAATTGCTTGTCCGGGATGCGGATTGACACGAGGGTTTCACTCCCTGTTTCATGGTGACGTGATCTCAGCGGTAGATTTTAATGTTCTTGTTCCGTTGTGGGCCGTTATTTTAGGATGGGTTTGGGTGTCGCTGATGTTGTTAGCGATACGCGGAAAAGGGCTGCCGATGTGGCCGACTAATCCGCGATTTATGTCGGTGTTTTTTATTGCTCTGGTAGTTTTCGGAGTGCTGCGAAACATCCCCGTTTGGCCGCTAACTATTCTATTTCCATAGAATATTTCAACCGCGAAATAAGCAAAAATTACTAAAAAGAGAAATCTCTTACTTAGTATCTTTCGTGATTTTCGCGGTTAAATTTCTTAGGTGATCTGGACGAGAGGTTTCTCGTCGAGCAAGGATTTTGCGGCAGATCCTTCTTTTCTAAGGATCTCGACCTCTTTTACAAATTCCTCGACAATGTCGGCACCGGCGACTTTTCGCATTGGGACGCCGTCTTTGAATATCATCCCGACCTGACGGCCAAATGTTATCCCGAGCTGGCTGTCATGAGCTTCGCCGGGGCCGTTGACGGCGCAACCCATGATGGATAAATGCAGCGGCTCCTCGACATGGGCCAGACGCCGCTCGACCTCGGTGACGATCTCGACAAAATTATCGACATCGAGCCGTCCGCAGGTCGGACACGCTACAACCGTGACGCCTCGTTTACGCAGTTCGAGAGATTTGAGTATTTCCCAGGCGACGCGGACCTCTTCGTGCGGCTCGGCTGCCAGAGAGACGCGGATCGTGTCGCCGATGCCCTCGTGCAGAAGGATGCCAAGCCCGATCGCCGATTTGATCGTCCCGCCAAATGGCGTTCCAGCTTCGGTCACGCCGAGGTGCAGAGGGTAATCGACCTTTGCCGCCATCAGCCGGTATGCCTCGACCATGCGGTTGGCATCGGACGCTTTGAGCGAGATCACGGTGTCGCTGAAACCGAGGTCTTCGAGAATGCGGATGTGCCGCATGCCGCTCTCGACCATCGCCTCGGGCGTGGCGGTGCCGTACTTTTTGAGCAGGTCTTTTTCAAGCGAACCGCCGTTGACGCCAATGCGGATCGGCACTTTTTGCGCCTCAGCGGCGCGGACGACTTCGCGAACGCGATCAATATGGCCGATGTTGCCGGGGTTGATACGGAGCTTGTCGATGCCGGCGTCGAGAGCTTTGAGGGCGAGCTTGTAGTGAAAATGGATATCCGCGACGATCGGCACATCGGTCCGTTTGCGGATCTCGTACATAGCTGCCGCCGCGTCGTCATCTGGAACGGCGATACGGACGATCTCGCAACCGGCAGCGACCATTTCATCGATCTGCCGCAGGGTCGCATCGACATCGGTCGTGTCGGTTTTGGTCATCGACTGAACGACGACCGGAGCACCGCCGCCGATCTGGATGTCGCGAACTTTTACTGATCTGGTAACTCGTTTCATAAGAGTTCGGAGTACCTGCTTTAGCAGGCCTTCCGGAGAAAGCCGCCTAAAGGCGGGACTCCAAACTATTTTCCAATCAATCTCGAGACGTCAAAGAAGATCACCGTCACCATCAGCAATAACACGATGCCGAGGCCCGTTAGCTGGATGCGTTCTCGTGCGACCATTGACAGTGTTTTGCCAAACCACGACAACACTTTTTCGATGCCAAGGACCATTATCTGCCCGCCGTCGAGCATTGGTATCGGCAGCAAATTCATCACGCCGAGACTTAAGGATATTGCCATCAATACACCTAGCAGGCCGATAAAGCCGCTGGCGAAAACGGTCGTGACGATGATCTGCCCGATGCCGATCGGGCCTGAAACTGTGTCTTTTGCGGACCGTTCGCCGGTGCCGACCTGGCCGAGGGCGGAGCCGGTCATACGTAGAATTCGCAGGTTTTGATCGACCGCACTAGCGATCGCACCGCCGATGCCGACCGGCTCGAGATTTCTGAGCAACGTCTGGTCAAAGCGGATGCCGATCAGCCAGTCGTCGTTTTTGGCGACGGCATAGGTCGTGATCTCTTGTTTTTGTTCGTTACGGGTCACGCTGAGATTGATGGGAGCGCCTTTTGATTCGGCGACCATCATCTTCATTTCCTGCGTGTTGCGGATCGCTTTGCCGTTGACGGATGTTATCCAATCGCCTTTTTGCAGACCGGACGTGGCTGCGGGCATTGACTCGTCGATGCTGCCAACGACGACCGGTTCGACTCCGGCATCAGCGGCCATTTCGAGAAAGCCGCCTGATTGGCCGTTTTCCGTCACCTTGATCGGGGCGATGTTTAGAGCGATGCGCTGGCCGCCGCGTTCGACAGCGATCGGCACCAGTTTTTCGGGGATGAGCAGAGCACTGTCCTCGATGTGATTCCACGAAGGATTTTCGGCACCGTCAAAATTGACGATTCGGTCGCCCGCTTTGATGCCCGCTTTGTCAGCAGCTCCACCAACTTTTACAAAACCGACGATCGGCGACGGGTTGGCCGGAACGCCGTACATGAGAGCCATCGTGAACGGGATCGCAAGGGCGAGCACGATATTCATGAACGGCCCGCCGATCATCACAAGAAATTTCTGCCAACGCGGACGCAGTTCGTAGAGTTCAGATTCCGGGACGGGTTCATGCGTCGCGTCTTTTGCCTCAAGCGGCCCGGCACCCTCGTCGCCGTAAAGTTTTACATACGCCCCGAGCGGGATCGCCGAGACGCGATAGTCGGTGTGGCCGACCTTAAAGCCGAAAAGTCGAGGGCCCAAGCCAAAAAACGAATAAGCCTCGACCCGCATCCCGAAGATCTTGGCGACGATAAAGTGGCCAAATTCGTGGATGTTGATCGCTATACCGAGGACGAAGAGGATCGCTAAAATTGCTATTAAAAAATCAGGCATCAATAAATCCTTATAATAAAACCGTCAAAATACTGGTTGTTAGAACGCCAAAACACGCAACTAGTTGTCAATAAAGTGTAAGCGCCGCAAGATCGTCAGTCAACTAATTCGAGATCGCCGCAGATGTCGCTTTTACGGCCAAAAGCTGGTCCGCCGTGTTCCGTGCCCACGCATCAACTTTTAGAACAGTCTCAAGATCAGCAACAGGCTCGCTCGTATGAGCCTGCATCACGCCCGAGTTGATCTGTGCGATCTCGCTCAATTTGATGCGGCCGTCCAGGAACGCCTGGACGCTCGTTTCGTTAGCGGCGTTTAGCGCGGCGGGCATTGTGCCGCCTTGCTTTAATGCATCGTACGCGAGAGCGAGACACGGGAAACGTGTCATGTCGGGCTCCTCAAAATCCAGTCGGCTTAACTGCGACAGGTCGAGTCCCGGCAGACAATTTTCACGTCGGTCCGGATAGGTCAGGGCATATTGGATGGCGTGTTTCATGTCCGTCACGCCCATTTGGGCGATGATCGAACCGTCAACCAACTCGACCATCGAATGCACGACCGACTGCGGATGTACGACGACCGATATCTCGTCGGCTTCAAAACCAAACAGCCAATGAGCCTCGATGACCTCTAGCCCCTTGTTCATCAGCGTCGCCGAGTCGATGGTGATCTTGTCGCCCATCTTCCAGTTTGGGTGGTTGAGGGCTTCGGCACGGGTCGCGTTGTCGATCTCAAGTTTTGATTTCGTGCGAAACGGGCCGCCGGATGCAGTCAAGATCAGACGTTTCACCTCGCCCCGCGTTTCGCCCCGCAAACATTGGTGGATGGCGTTATGCTCACTATCGACGGGCAGCAGCTCGGCCCCGGACTTAGCGGCGGCGGCGGTCATCAATTCACCGGCCATGACGAGAGTTTCTTTATTGGCAAGAGCGACGCGTTTTCCGGCCTCGATCGCCCGCAGTGTCGGTACAAAACCGACCGCACCGACGGTTGCCGAAACGACCGTCTCGGCTTGTTCGTGTGTAGCAACCGCAACCAGCCCTGCGTCACCCGTTTCGATACGCGGAACTGCGGCATTTAATCGATGCAGTTCGCGGGTCAATTCCTCAGCACATCCGTCATCACCACATGAAACGAGTTCAGGCTTGAATTGTGCGATCTGCTCCGCAAACACGGACATTTTACGCCCCGCAGCCATCGCGACGACGCGGATGTCGCCCAGATGTTGTACTACTTTTAGGGTGTTGCAGCCGATCGAGCCGGTAGAGCCGAGGATGGAGATAGATTTCATAAGACGAGCAAGCCACAGATTATCACAGATAGACACTGATAGGAATAGATCAGTTTGACGTCTACAATGTAATTCGCCCCGAGCCTACCGATTGGATTCGGAAAATTCAAACGGTGCATCTAGACGGTTGGTTTTGGTTTCGCCCGACGCCTGTTTATCCGCGAGGAATTGATTGAATTGTGCCGATTGATTTTTCGGAACGCTGAGTGTTTTCCATTCGGAGGATCTGTAATGCTTGGCCAGCAGGACGATCTGGCCGATGTGATAGGTGTAATGTGTGAGTTGGCGATTGATCGCTTCGACGATGGTGTGCGGCTCGCCGCGAATTGGTACGGTGCGTGAGAAATCCTCGGGTGTGAGCGGTTCGATGGCGTCAAAAAGTGTCTGCCAGCCTCGTTCCCAAAACTGCATCAGGCTCTCGCGTGTGTCGTCGATCAACTCAAACTCGGTGTCGCGATGACGGTCGTCTTTCTCGCCGTCGCTCGTCAAAAAGTCACGCCAGCGTGAATTAAGATTGCCGGCGATGTGCTTGACGATGACGGCGATGGAATTCGCTTCTGCGTCGATAAGCGCGAAAAACTCCTCGTCGCTGACCTGCTCGATAGCACGTTCAGCCATCTTTTTGTAATTGCGAAACGACTGAACCGCGTCGGCGTGGTAATTTTCAATTATTTCTTTCATCTCGTCCTCTCAAGATCAATTGAATCCAAGTGTGCTCGGGCGACCTCAAGCGCTGCAAATACGTCACCCGCAAAATTTTTCCGTCCGACCCTTTCGACGAAGCCGCTTTTTCGCATTACTCGATATACATTTCGTGACACTGCAGAAAATATCAAGATCTGGCCGTTTTCCTTGGCCTCGGCTGCTAGTTCTTCGAGAACGTGGACACCGCTCGCGTCGATGGTCGGGACCTGACGCATCCTCAGGATGAGTACTTTTGGCTTGGTGGCGACGACACGGATCGATTCTTTGAATTGCCGCACGGCCCCGAAAAACAATGACCCATATATTTCGAAAACCTCGACACCACGTGGAATGTCGATCGCGGCCATGTCGCGTCCCTTAAATTCCTCGTCATCCTCAAGGCTTTCAGTGATCAGATCAACGTGAGTCTCGGTCGACATTTTTTGCAGGAAAAGAAACGCCGCCAGCAAAATACCGACTTGAATGGCGACCGTTAGTTCGATAAAGACCGTTAGGAAGAATGTTGCGAGCAATACGGCGATATCACCACGCGGGCTGCTTAAAAGGTGCCGAAACTCACGCCATTCGCTCATGTTGTAAGCCACCACAACGAGTATCGCTGCAAGCGTTGCCATCGGGATCATCGCCGCCCATTTGCCGATGAAAAGCAATACGAGCAGTAGGAATATGCAATGAACGATCGCGGAAACAGGTGTCGTGCCGCCGCTTTTGATATTCGTCGCGGTCCGGGCGATGGCTCCGGTTGCCGGCACGCCGCCAAACATTACCGAGACGATGTTACCTGCACCCTGAGCGATCAGCTCCATATTGGAACGATGGCGCGTACCCATCATTCCATCGGCGACGACGGCGGCGAGTAATGATTCGAGCCCCGCGAGTATCGCGATGGTTATCGCAGGTGAAAACATATCCTGGACCATTGTCCAGGTGACGCTCGGAAAGTGAGGCATCGGCAGGGTATTTGGAACTCCGCCGAATCGCGAAGCGATCGTCGCGACGGGGATATCAAAATACTGGACGACAAATGTGACAGCAAGGATCGCTATCAAGGGGCCGGGTACGCGGTGCGTTACTCTTGGCCAGACGACGATGATCAATAGGGAAGCCGTTCCGACCGCAATCGTGTACGGATCGATCGTCGCGATATGAGAGACGTACTCGATCCATTTTGCGACGAAATCCGCGGGAACCTTTACGAGCTTGAGCCCAAGAAAGTCACTGACTTGCGACGAAAAGATAATAAGGGCAATGCCGGATGTGAAACCGATAACGACCGGGTATGGAACAAATTTGAGAAACGCACCCATCCGGGCGAGACCCATTATTATCAGTAAAACACCCGCAATGAGCGTCGCGACCACGAGGCCATCGTAACCGTATTTCTGGACGATGCCGTAAACGATGACGATAAAGGCACCGGTCGGCCCGCTGATCTGGGCACGAGAACCGCCAAGAACTGCGATCACAAACCCGGCAAAAATTGCTGTATAGAGTCCTTGTTCAGGCTTAACGCCCGAGGCGATGGCGAGAGCGATGGCAAGCGGCAGAGCAACAATACCGACCGTTAAACCACCGAGCAGATCGCCCTGAAACTGTTTCCGCGTATAGCCTTCGCGTAGAACGGTAATTAGTTTCGGTTCAAGTTTTCGGTACATTGAGCGTTAGTGTGATCGCTGATAGTCGCGGTAATAATCGCCGATGTAATTTTTCATCCAAAACTGCCACCAGCCAAAGCCGAACTTTTTAGCTTCAGCATTTACTTGTTCGCCGGTCCAGCCGTCGTGAGTAATGCGATAGACGGCGACAACAGTGCCCGTGCGGTCCGAACCGCGTTTGCAGTGGACATAGACTGGCTGGTTGTCCTGACGGTCGATCTGATCGATGATGCTCTTGATATCCTCATCCTTTGGGCTAAACCAATTGCTGAGAGGGAAATTGATAAAACGCAGTCCGGCGGCTTTCGCCCAGCCTTCCTCCTTGCGGGCGCGGTCGTCGTTGTCGCGGAGGTTGATCACAGTCTTTATGCCAAGGCGTTTGAGCTGATCGGTGCCCGCTTCGGTCGGCTGTCCGCCGCGATAAAGTTTTTCATTGACCTTTGAGAGATTGGGTAGGTCTTTTGAATCAACGACAGTCTGAGAGCTTCCGGCACTCCAGAAGAGAAGAAGGACAAAAGCAAGGAGCGTCGAGCGTTTTAGGATGTGTGTCATATCTTGATGTTAGATGCGACATCTTTGAGAGAGAGCATTGATTCTTCGCCCGTCTTCATGTTTTTTAGCTTGACCTTGCCGGCTTTGATCTCGTCGTCGCCAGCGACACAGACATACGGGACGCCGATCGTGTCGGCATACTTGAATTGCTTTCCGAGCTTGTCCGCCTCAGGGTAAACGGTGACGCGGAGGCGGTGTTTGCGGAACTCGGCCGCTAATTTGAGTGACGCCAATATCGACTCTTCATTCCAGATCGTTACCAACACATCCGCAGGCGTCGAATCAGCGATCTCGGGCGGGAACATATTCTTCTCATCCATCACGACGAGGATGCGTTCGAGCCCCAAACTAAACCCGCACGCCGGGATCTGTTCCTTGCCAAACATACCGATCAACCCGTCATAACGCCCGCCGCCGCCCAGCGAACCAGCGAGGTCGGGGACGGTGATCTCCATGATCGCTCCTGTGTAATACGACAGCCCGCGAGCAAGGCTCGGGTCGATGAGGATTGGGGCTTTGTCGGCAAATTTCAGAATCTGGCCGAGTTCGGTAAGAGTTTCGTTGCTGACGATATTGATCAGGTTGGCGACGATGGTACGGTTGATGTCTTTTTCCTGATTTAATATTTCTTGCGTCTCGGCGAAGATGCCCAGCAGCATCGTTGAAGCTTCATCAGAAATCCCGCGTTCGCTTAGCTCTGTTGCAACACCATCGGCTCCGATCTTATCTAATTTGTCGATAGCGACGAGAGCATCTGTATGCAGTTCTTCGGGAACTCCGGCGGTGTCGAGAATGTCGGTCAAGACCTGTCGATGATTGAGCCGAATTGTGAAATCGGTAAAACCGAGCCGTTTCAAAATATCGCTTACGGCGGACATCAACTCGCCCTCGACAACCATCGAGCTCGAGCCGATAGCATCGACATCGCACTGATAAAATTCACGAAAACGCCCGCGGGCAGGCCGGTCGGCACGCCAAACGGGTTGTATCTGATAGCGTTTGAAGAATTTGGGTAGGTCGTTCTTGTTGTTAGCAACGACGCGAGCAAGCGGAACGGTCAAGTCATAGCGTAACGCGAGATCGGACAGGTCACTTTCCTTTGTCGCACTTTCAAGGTCGAGCTTTTCTCCGCGTTTGAGGATCTTAAAGACGAGCTGATTGCCCTCGTCGCCGTACTTGCCCATAAGAGTTTCGAGGTTTTCGACGGACGGGGTTTCAAGCGGTTCAAAACCGTACGATTCATAGACCGACTTAATAATGCCGATCACGTAGTTGCGCTTGCGGACATCCGCAGGGAGAAAATCGCGCATTCCGCGTGTGGGGTTGGTACTTGCCATAACGATCAGTTTACCGCAGTGTCACGGAAAATCGGGAATGTGCCCCCGCGGTTATCGCACGTAGATCGGGTTTGAGATTATCCATGGCATTTTGTCGAATGGACTGCCAAGTGCATCGCGATAGGCTTCGATGCGGTAAGCGGCACGTTCGGAGACGTTGACGAATATCTCGGTCGAGTCAGTTTGTTCGAAAAACTTTTCGCCATTCTTAAAGACCACAAATCGAGCAGGAAGCGGGGCCGAGGCCGTCAATTTTGTTTGCGGCGACAAAGTGACTTCGTCGCCCATGGTTTTTGTCACATCGCCATCTTTGACGGTAAAACTGAAACCCGAGCTGTCACCGATGACATCAAAGCCGTTATAGAAATTGCCTTTTTTAAAAGTATCTACAAGGCGTTCGCGGGTCAGCGGCTCTCCTTTTTTTGCGACGAGGTGAAGCCGGACCAGCCGAAATACCATCTCGTAAGGATCGATCTTGAATCCGATCGGTTTGTTACCGACATCGTCGCTAAACAAACTGTAACCGATGTTCGAATGGGCACAGATGCCGGCTAAGAGTGAGATATGTCTGTTCGCAGCAACTTCGTCAAATTTTTGTAGATTTGCGTCCGGCCGTTTGAAATAGCTCGCGGTCGTGAGCTCAGGATAGGACGGAAACGACCAGATCAAATCAAATAGGAGCACAAATGGATTAATGTTTCTGCTATTGGTTGCTACGCTAAACACCTCGGCTCCGTCAAAATCGGCATCCCACGTTTTATAGCTTTCGGGGTACGCAACGAAAACAAGCCGGTTGTCAGCGTGCGTTTTTTCAAATGCCGTTTTCGTGGGTAGCATATGCAGGCCAGCGACATCGCCGCCGCCGGGGACCACCAGCATTCGATCTCCGTCCGCCGTGTCGCCCTCGTTGCCGCCGACGAAGAGTGTTTTTCCGTGGAAACCGTTTAGTGTAAGTGCAGCCGTGTCGTACGCGGTGGAAACGTGCTCGGTCATAACCACAAAATCCAGGTCGTTTGCCGCCGCCGCCGCGGTCAACTCGTCAAACCCGCCTGTGCTGTGACCGCCGAGGGAGGTGTGGACGTGGATAACGCCTTTGTATTCGTCAAAGCCGTCCGAACGGGGCGGTTTGGGTTGTGCGGCTTTTTGTTCAGTGCTCAATGTGTGGGCGAGCCGTCCGGTTTGGATCCGCCGATAAATAAACGGGATCTGAGCCAAAACAAGCATGACTATCAATGCAAGAATTATTCTTTTGAGGACTTTTTTCATTAAATGCTCTGGCGATTTACTAGTAGAGGTCCTTAAGTTCGACATAGTTTCGCCAGGATTTATCGAGATAGGCGATCTCTTCGTCTGTCAGGTCGCGTTTGACCTTTGCGGGTGAGCCGAGTGCGAGCACTCGTGGTGGAATCATTGTCCCGGGTGAAACGAGTGAACCGGCCCCGATGACCGTCTGCTCACCGATCCGGGCGTGGTCCATCACCGTTGCGCCCATGCCGATCAGGCATTGGCGTTCGACGTGGCAGCCGTGCAGCGTGACGCGATGGCCGACCGTGACCTCTTCTTCGACGATCGTTGGGCCAAAATCCGAACTAACATGGATCATCGTCATGTCCTGGATGTTTGTGCGTGCGCCGATGCGGATATAGCTGACATCGCCGCGAATGACCGAGCCAAACCACACATTTGCATCCTCAGCGATCTCGACATCACCGATCACAAATACGTCATCGGCTAGATAAACAGAGTCGTGGATCTTTGGTGTCGTGCCTTTGAAATCTAAAATTGTAGGCATAATCTTACCTCGCAAATTTTCGCTTTAGCGTGCCGTAAAGCTGCTCTAGCTCGTGAACCCGCAACAGCTTCGCGACTATTAAAAACGACATGCCGCCAATGCTGATCGGGACAAAGGCTTCGGCAAAACGCAGCCAAAATCCGTCATTGCCAAATCGGCCGAGCATAAAATGATAAACAAAATAACAGACCGCCGATAGCATAGCTGACGCGACGGTGATCTTTGCGAACGAAGTGACGATCGCCCGCCCGTTGAGCCGTTTGATCCGCCGCCGCATTATTATCGCAAGGGCAAAAAAATTGACCAAAGCAACTATCGAGGTCGCCAGGGCAACGCCGACATGGCCGTAACCGTAAGGCGTTTCAGGCGTTACGCCGTAGTGCGAAAATAATTCACGAAGGTAATAACCGCCGAGGAAATTAACGACGATCGATGCCAGGGCGATCATCATCGGCGTTTTGGCGTCATTTAGAGCGTAAAACGCCGGTGACAAGATCTTGATCGCGGCATAGCCCGTCAGTCCGATCGAATAACCCGCAAGAGCGATGGCGGTCATGCTCGTCGCGGTCGCGTCAAACTTGCCGCGTTCATAGATGAGGCGTATTATCGGTTCGCCAAGCACGATCAGGCCGCACGCGGACGGTAGTGTGAGCAGGAATACAAGGTTCATCGACGACGAGATCGTGTCACGCAGGTCCTTGGTCTTGCCTTCGCTCGCAAGGCGCGACATTACCGGGATCGCGGCGGTACCGACGGCAACGCCAAACAGGCCTATGGGAAACTGCATCAGCCGGAAAGCAAAGTTTAGCCAACCCTGTGCACCGTCGATCTGCGATACAAAATAAGTGTTTATCAGAACGTTGATCTGAACGGCGGAGGTGCCGAGGATGGCGGGTGTCATCAGAGCAATTACCTTTTTGACGCCTTCGTCGGCGAGGCTCAGTATGGGTGTAAAGCGAAAGCCGACCTTGAACAGCGACGGTATCTGCATCACCAATTGGGCGCCGCCACCGATCAACGTGCCGATCGACATACCGATGATCGCCCAGTGCGAAGGCCCGTCCGGTATCGCATTTTTATCCGCCGATGTCAGCCAACCGCCGCCGCTGAGCCAAAAAGCTAACCCCAAGCCAAATACTATCGAGACGACATTAAAAACGGTCGATGCCGATGCGGGAACCCCGAATATCCCTTTCGTGTTGAGCACGCCCATTGCGACCGCAGCGAGTGCGACGAGCAGGATGAAAGGGAACATTATCTGAGTCAGCGTGGTCGCGAGTGCGATCTTTTCCGGTGAGAAGCCGTCGGCAACGAGTTCGACAAACTGCCGGGAAAATATCATGCCGACGATGCAGATAACACTTAAGACAACCGCGAGCAGATTAAATATGAGGCTCGCGAGCCGCCAAGCCTCTTTTTCGCCTTTAGTGACTTGAACGTCGGTGAAGACCTTGACGAACGCCGCGGACAAAGCTCCTTCGGCAAACAAGTCGCGAAGCACATTTGGTATGCGAAACGCGACAACATACGCGTCCGTCAAAAATCCCGCACCAAAATACCGTGCAAAGATCATCTCGCGCACCAAGCCCAACAGTCGTGAGAACATCACGGCGATCGATACGATCCCGGCCGAGCGGGCGACGCTTGTTTGTTTTGTTGCAGGAGTAGTTTCCTCAACAGAAATGGCGTCGTCGGCTGCGGGTTCGGCCAGTGTTTCCGGTGATTCTGAGGTAGATGGTTTTTGTTGGTTTTCGGCCATTTACGAAGCTGATATTTGCGTCGACAAGCCGGAATTATCTCACGAGTGCCAAAAAGAAAAAAGGAAGCATTTGAAATGCTCCCTTTGAAAATGGTCGATTTTGCCTAGCGTTATTCGTTGCCATACCTGCTGCGACCCGCGGGATAACTGATCTTCGTTCGGGCAAGTCGCGTCTCAAGCGGCAGAGCGTTGTAGGTCATCGGGGCCGCTCCGCCAAACTGTCCTTGGACGAGCGATACAAAGTTGTTCTGGAACGCACGAAACTTAGCAACACCGCCGCGCTGGTTAAATATCACAAACAGATACCGGCCGTTACGTGTATTGATCTCACCCGCGAGTGCACTGACGCCGCCGTCGGTATTGGGGAGCGTGCCGGTTTTACCGACGACACTGCCGACCGCAAAATCCGAATCAAACCTGTTTTCAAGCGTTCCCTTATCGATACCGGCGACCGGCATAATGTCGGCGAACGTCATCTTGTAACGTGCCATATCGTCGCGGAGAACGTGCAGCAAACGCATCATGGCGTTTGGCGTGACGCGGTTATAGCCGAGCCCGCTTGAGGTTTGGAGCGAAAATTCGTTTGGCTGTATCCCGGCGTTTAACTGGACGATACGCGACACCGCAAAAGCTCCGCCAAGCATATCGCCGAGACGCTCGGCAAGAAAATTGTTCGAATAGCACATCGTGACCTTTACGATCTCGCGGAGCTGTGCCGATTCGTGCGTGAATAGGAGCTGCAAGCTGCTAGGTATGCCCTGAACATAAACTCCGCCCGTGAACGAAACACTAGGGTTACCAACGACTTGCCCGGAACGTCCGGAATAAGCAAGAAAGTTGAGCCAGGTGCGCGTTGCGGCGGCTGAGCGTTTTGAGGCGTCGAGCGTCGCAAACAGGGCATTTGCCGATGCGACCGATGAGCCCGAATAATACATTGCAAAATTATCGGTCACGATCAGATCGCCGGTCACCGTTCGGATGCCCATTTTATTGAGCTCATGAGCGAGGGTGACACCATGCTCGGCACCAAACATCGGGTCTTTGCCCGACACATACAAATTGCCGTTGAGCGTGCCGGTCGTGCGATCGATCACACCATCGGTATAGACGCTCGTCATAAAACGAAAGTCGGGTCCAAACGTCTTGAGAACCGCATAGGATGTCGCGATCTTGACGTTCGACGCCGGGTTGAACAACATTCCGGGATTGCTCTCAACGACGACGCTGCCGTTAAGCGATTCGACCAAAACGCCGGAGTAACCCGGTATTTCTACCTCGGCCAAAGCCGGAAACAGCGTCCTTATCCCGTTCGACGAAGGGATCGGCATTGAGCTGCCGGTCTTTTGAACCAGCGGTGTCGATGACGGCTGCGGCGGATAAGTATTTGTCTGGACCTTGATGTCCTGTAAAAGCGGGGGAGTCGAGCCTTGGCCAAAACTGACGACCGACATTACAACTGTAATGACAGCGACAAATAACCAATTAGCTGTATGTGTTTTTGATCTGATCATCGGTCGGATTGCTTGGTGGATCTTGCGAATAAGCTTTCGGGGCGTGGAAAGCTTTGCTGTTATTAATATACCATGTTTGGCCGTCAAAATGCTCTAACTTTCTTTGCCGGAGCCATAACTCCCAGCAAAAACGGCACTTAACTATGATGGCAACTTCGGCAAAAACGATGCCTACGATTCGAATTGCTTATAGTAGCAATTCGAATCAGTTATACCATATTGGTCATAAAAATACCAAGCTTTTTATTTTGGGGATGACTGAGCTTTACAAGTTTGTCTGGACCGCCGGGACCTCGAGACGTTTGCGTTTGCGGAACTGACGCCAAGTGGTGATACCCTCGCGCGAGAGGCTAATTATTGATCTCCGGTTGTCGAATATTAGTTTGAGCCATGCCCGTTTGCCCATCTGCGGAAAATAAATGCCGCGGAAAAAGAGCCGTGCGACCAGATGGCTGACACGCGTGTCGATAGGTGCGTGGCGGATCGAGTTTATTGCTTCGAAATTGCGCTCGGGGCTATATGAGCGTGACCATGCGTCAAAAGTCTCTTTCTTGGCGTCTTCGATCGACATTTTTAGCGGGTCATGGGCCATTACGAACGGCGCAAAATCGAGCCAATGTTTTGGACGGTCGAGCCGTCCGGCCTTTTCAAGCCGGTCATACAACGGCGTCGCGGGAAACGGCGTCAACTGGCCAAATACGGGCAAGCCCGGAGCCCACGTTTCGATCTCGTCAACCGTGCGGTTGGCGACACCGACAGTGTCATTGTCCATGCCGACGATAAACGACGTTATGGCGTAGATGTTGCGACGGGCGAGTCCGTCGAGCACTCTCTGATAGTTTGCCGGTTTGGAAAACGTCTTATTGACGTCGGCCATGTTTACCGGATCGATCGATTCCATCCCGATAAATATCCAACGGGCACCGGCTTCGGCGATCAGATCGACCAACTCTTCATCTTCGAGCAGATTAGCGGAGATCTGAGCGACCCACGGCAGGATCGCACCGGCCGCTATCATATCGCGAAGCAGCCCTTTGAGCCGTTTTTTATTGATCGCGAGATTGTCGTCGATAAAGAAAACGGCGATCTGGCCTTTTTCTTTCTTGGCACGAGCTTTCAGGCGGAGCAGTTCTTCGATAACGCTTTCGTTCGAGCGAAAACGGATCGAATCACCAAAAAATCCTGTTACCGTACAAAACTCGCAGCCGTACGGGCATCCGCGGCCGGTCTCGATCGGCACGACAAAGAATTTGCCCCAGCCCTCGCCAAATTTTGACATTACAGGCTGGAAAATTTTCGGCACGAGACTAAATTGGTCAAGATCGAGCGTTTCCCAGGGGATGTGAGGATAGGGCTGTAGATTTGGTTTTTTGTCGTTGCCCTTAGGATCGACCTCGGGCATGTAAACATCTTTTAGTTCGCCGCGCGCGGCGTCGGCGACCATCAGCGGCCATGTTTCATCTGCTTCGCCAAGCGCGATGGCATCAGCGTGTCTTGGGCCACCATCACGGCCAAGCGCTTCGTCGGGACACTCGGTAACGTGCGGCCCGCCCATGACGACCTTAAATCCGGCTTCGCGTAAACTGTCAGCAACAAGATAAGCGCGGGCGACCATGCGGGTCATCGCCCCGATACCGACCAATCCGATGTCATTGTCTTTGCAAAACTGCACCAACTCGGGCCGCGTCATCGCTTTGGCGTTGCCATCGATCAGGATGACCTCATGCTCCGGCGGCGTTAGCGACTGGAGCAGAAACATCCACAGGTGCGGCATAAAATTTCGCGTGATCCCGTTGTCCGGGTTGTAAAGCAGTATCTTCATATTCTTCCTTCTGGTTCTAAGCCCTTACTTACATTCTAGAGTTGGAAACCGAAGAGCAACTCTTTGCCGATATTGTGCAGGCGAACCCCTTAAGCCCGGCCATTTTAAGCACAAATCTCGTCTAAAAAACTTAGTTCCAGAAAATAGGACAGCGTGGGAAATTCTAAGCGATACCCGGAGAAGGTTCAAGAAGTGAATTTACAAACTGAAAACTAAAACGCGATTTCTTGAGTGTGGATAATATCACAATATGTGCGTCACCGCACATATCTTTTCACGACTGTAACACACAGTTTTTATAATCACACTTTTCCGACTGAATAACTATCTTAGAATTATCTTTCTGATAATCGAAAAGAAAACGCTTTCGGGTAAAAGGCGGCGCAATTTTAATATTCCCTTAGTGTTGATGCCGTATCTGAGCTTCGTTGAGCCGTCGTTCACTGAGTCATATATTGTCTGTGCGACCACAGTGCCGTCTGGAGCCTCTTCGCCAGCCTTTTGCATGTTTTGCATTGCGCGCGATGTATATGCGTCGTACGCGGTCAAACCCTCTTTGCTCGTGATGTCCTGCGAACGGGCGTAAAAATCAGTCTTTATCGGTCCGGGCTCAATGATCTTGACATGGATGTTGAATGGTGTGAGTTCGTATTGAAGCGATTCGGAGAAACCTTCGACGGCCCATTTCGTGGCGTGATATAGACTATAAAACGGAAACGCCATCCTACCCCCGACCGAAGCAACATTGACGATGTGGCCGCTTTTTTGCTGACGAAAAATGGGTATGATCTCGCGGCAGACATTCATAAGACCAAAAACGTTGGTTTCGAACTGCTTTTCGATCTGTTCTTTTGACGCCGCTTCGAAAGGGCCGATCAGGCCATAGCCTGCGTTATTTACAACCGCGTCGATACGGCCAAATTTCTCAAGCGTAGCGGCGATCGCCGATTTGATCGATTCGACATCGGTCACGTCCAGCCGAAAACATTCGACATCGACGATACGCTGCAACTCCTCTGCCTTTTCGGGAGAGCGCATTGTTGCGGCGACTTTCCAATTTTTTGTTTGAAACAGCTTTGCAGTATGCAAGCCGATGCCGCTTGACGCACCGGTGATAAGGACGACTTTGTTCATAGCAGTTAATTTAACCCAAAGCTGAGTTTAAGGAAAGATAATTAACCGCAGATGGACGCAGATAAACGCGGATCAAATAAAGTATATTGCCCTATCTGCGTTCATTTGCGTTTATCTGCGGTTAACTCTTTCTCTCTGGCTCAGGCGTGATAAAATTCACCTATGAAGTTTCTTCATATCGCAGATGTGCATCTCGGGTGCACGCGGTATCAATTGCCGGAGAGCCCGCGTGATTTTTTTGAGGCGTGGATCGATGTGCTGCAGCGTTACGGCATCGACGAAACGGTCGATTTTGTCATAATGTGCGGCGATTTTTTTCACAAACGCTCGGTCCCGCCCGAGACGATGAACTACGCCGTCGAGGGCCTAACTATGATGCGCGAGGCGGGCATCCCGGTCGTCTCCATCGAGGGCAATCACGATCAAAAGCATACGGATAACGAATTTAGCTGGCTGCGTTCGCTGTCGAGTTGGGGGCTGGTCAAACTACTCGAACCCGTATCTATTGACGGCAAAATGATCTGCGAGCCGTGGGACGAGACGTCTAAGAAAGGTAGCTATATCGACATCGGACGGGCAAGGATTTTCGGCTCGGACTGGTACGGAGCATCGGGCAATTGGGCGATACCGATGCTCACCGAAGCGATAAAAGAGACTCGCCGCCAAGGCGCATTTCACATCCTGATGCTCCACACCGACGTCGAGGGTCACCAGATGCATCCGATCCCGGCACTGTCGCTGGCTGCTTTAAAAGAGTTAAAGTCCGCCGTCGAATACGTCGGGCTTGGCCACACGCACAAGCATTACGAGATCGACAACTGGGCGTTTAACCCGGGCTCGATCGAGATCACTAACATCAGCGAGTTTCGCGAAACGCGCGGGGCATTTGTCGTTGAGGTCGATGACAATAATGTCGTTAACGCACGACACGTAGAGGATTATCACTACCGTCCATTTCAGCAATTGGCGTTTCAGGTCACGGGATATTCCGATGCCAAAGACATCACCATCGACCTGCTAGATCAGGTCAAACGTGAGGCCCGCGTTGCGGAGGACGACAAGCCGCAGCCGATCATTGAGATCGCCCTGCGCGGGCAACTTGGTTTTCCAAATTCGCTGATCGAGATGCAAAAGATTCGCGACGAGGTCAAAGAGGTGACCGGTGCCCTGCACGTGCGGATCAAAAACCACACCGTCCCGGTCGATTATTTAGACACGTTCGACGAACCTGACGACCCGGGCCGTGAAAAGCTCGAACGCCGCGTGATCGACGATCTTGTCTTTCGCGATAACCGTTTTAAAACGCGAATGGACGACATTTCCGAAGCCGTCATCGGAGCCAAGCGTATGGCTCTCGGCGACGAACCGGCGGAGAAGATAGCTGATTTTATAGCCCTAAAAGTAGAAAAGGGGAAGAAGGGAAAAGGGGAAGAGGTGCGGGTCTAAAATCCAACGCGTCCTCCTCCTTACCTTTTCACCCGATCTCCTCTTCTCAACAATTATGTCCGAAATACTCGAAAAATTTAGTGGCATAAAACATTTGCCGATCTTTCCGCTGCCGCTTGTGATGGTGCCCGGCGAGCTCGTGCCGCTGCATATTTTTGAAGAGCGGTATCGCAAGATGCTGCGCGACGTTGAGGCCGGAGATGGGTTTTTTGGACTTAGTTATTTTGAGCCGTCCAATGATCTTACCGAAGCCCCGGCAACCGGATCGGTCGGATGTGTCGCAGAACTCCGCGAATCCGAACTAATGCCCGACGGCCGTTCAAACATACTCACGCTTGGCATCGTCCGCTATCGCCTTATCGATCTGATCGACGCGGGTGAACCGTATCTCGTCGGCGATCTCGAGTTTTTTGAAGACGAAATAGAAAACGAAGCTGAGCTCGAGCTGATCGCCGACGAGGTTTTCGGCTTGTTTGAACGGATGGCAAAAGCAGCCTTCAAAATGAGCGGCGGACGCGGCGAAGCTCCTGAGATACTGCGTACAAGCCCCGAAGCACTATCATTTCTGATCACCGCCGCACTCAATTTTGACAACGAAAAGAAATACGATCTGCTGAAAATGACCTCGACTATCAAGAGGCTCGACGCACTAAAAACCGTTCTCACGCGAGCCGTCAAGCCGATGGAAGAAAGCGCGGATATCCACACCGTCTCTCACACAAACGGACACTCTAAGAAGAAACTTGATCTTTAGTTGGTTAGAGAATTCCTGAAAAAATCGATCAGCCGCTGGTCGTACGCTTCGGATTGCTCCATCGACGCGTTCGTGATGCTATATCCGGACGGGCTGAGGTCGAGTTTGTTCTCGAATTTGTTGCTGACCGGAAAGCATTTCGCGAGCTTTGAGGTCGAGTCTTGAAAATCCTGCGCATCGACGCCGGCGAGCAGCATAATATTGCGGTTTTCTATGCTGCGGGCCGTGTCACAAGCGGGTTCGCGTTTGTAACATCCGTCAAAAAAGTAAAAACGCGTGCCGAGTTTTGCAAGCTTGGCGGTCGCAAAGCTGGCGAACGGATAGCGTTTATCGACGGCCGCCGTCAAAAGCCCATCCGAATCCTGGGGAACCGAATCGAGTGCAATTGCCTTGATGGTCTGGTCTTTTGCGGCGAGCGATATTGCGACCAATGCTCCCATTTCGACGCCGAAAATACCGATATTTTTTCCGACCAGCCCGTTCTGATTTTGATTCTTGAGATTTTTTAGATACTCGACCGCTGATGCTGCATCTTCTGCCTCGCAGCCTCCAAACGAAGCATTTTGCACCGTGGGGTTTTCACCGTGGGCTCTTAGGTCGGGCATCAGAACGGTGAAATTGGTCGATTCGTTGAGCTTGACGCCTAGGTTGAGTACGTGCGACCGGTCGGCTCCGTATTTGTGATACAGGATCACCGCCGGGGCGTTATCGCTGCCGCGCAGGAGCCAACCGCGTGACGAGCTGCCGTCTTTGTTCGACCACGATTCTTCGGTCACCTGAGCGGCGCGACTGCTAAGCTGGCCGTATTTGTCAGGCGTCACCAAGTAGCGTGTTTTTAACGGACGAGCGGTCGAATAGACCAGAAATATCGCACTGCCGGCAACGGCAATGACGATCAGCAGCAACGCTGGCAGCAGCAAACGGGCGATACTCTTAAAAAGTCGGGTGGAATTAGCCATAGCGGTCGATTTATCGGCAGAAATTTGCCGTTTCGGGCATCAAAGGATGAGATGAGAAAGCCGAAAAGTAAAGGCTTTCGGATAGACACCATAAATGTTACCATAAGCGCCGTTATTAAAGGAAGATGTTTTTAAAGATGTTCAACACAAAATTCCTCACTGCTCTCTTCACTGTTTTTACTCTTTCGGCCAGTATTTTCGGACAGATGCCGCCGACTGATAAAGGACCGGTACAGCCGCAGATCTTTCCGCTGGCTGAGCTAAAAGAGGGAATGCGGGGAACCGCGACGACCGTTTTTCGCGGCACTAAGCCTGAGGAATTTAACGTCGAGATACTCGGCGTAGTGCCAAACTGGATCGGCCCGAAACAGGACATGATCGTCGGCAAACTGAGCGGCGGACAGGCTGACAGGACATTTGTTTTTGCCGGTATGTCCGGCTCGCCGGTGTTTATTAATGGACGCCTCGTCGGTGCGATCTCGTACAGTTTCCCGTTTGCAAAAGAGCCGATCTGCGGCATCACGCCGATCGAGCAGATGATCTCGACGGTGGTTTCACCGACTACGGCAAAGACATTTTCGCGAGAACCGAGGACTTATTCTTACGCTGAGCTGATATCAAACACTTGGCGGCCGAGCCTTTCGGGCAATGCATTTCAATCTTCGCGGGCATCGGGATTTGCACCGGATTCGCGTTTGATGGCGGTTGCCGGACAGACATTTCAGCCGATAGCCACGCCGCTTGCGATATCGGGATTGTCGCAGCGAACGATCGATATGTTTGCCGCAGATTTTGCCGCTGTCGGTATAATGCCGGTCGCCGCATCGGGCGGCGGTTCGGCGATCAAGCCTTTGAAAAGATTTGGGCCGACGACGCTGCTAGGCGGTGATTCGGTCGTTGTGCATTTGGCTCGCGGCGACATCGAGATCGCCGCCGCCGGGACCGTTACGATGCGTGACGGCGACAAGATATATGGCTTTGGCCACCCGTTTTTTAGCCTCGGCTCGACTAGCCTGCCGATGTCCGAATCGCATGTCGTGACCGTTGTGCCAAACGCTAACAATTCGTTCAAATTAGCCGTACCTGACGCTCTCGTCGGTTCGATGACGCAAGACCGTGCGACCGGCATTTACGGCAAACTCGGCGACGCTCCAAAAATGATCCCGGTCAAGGTCCGACTAAAAACGAGCCGCGGCCAGATCGAGGAGACCAATTTTGAAAGCGGCATCGACGATACATTGACCGCGTTGATCGTCAGTGCGGGTGTGAGCAATGTCCTGGCGGCGCAGGAGCGTGGACTTGGCGAAACGACAATTGAGCTAACCGGTGAGATCAAGATCAAGGGTGAGGATTCGATAAGGATTCAGCGGCGGTTTGCCGGACAGCAGGCTGTCGCCCTCGCGTCATCCGCAGCGGCGATTCCGCTTGCGGCTCTGCTGCGTGGCAGTTTTGAGGGGCTTGAGGTTTCGTCGATCAACCTCGAAATGAATTCATCCGACGGGAGCAAAACGGCGACGGTCGAACGCATCTCGCTCGACCGCAATCAGGTCCGTGCGGGCGAAACGGTCGAAGTGACGGTCGCGTCACGCTCAGATAGCGGACGCCTGTTTGTGCAGAAAGTGCCGGTTACGATCCCGAAAGACGCCGCTCCCGGCACGATGACGATCGCCATTGGAGACGGCGGTACGGTCCAGCAAAATTCGGCGATCACACAATTTACCCCGCGAACCGCCGCCGAACTGATCGCGACCATCAACCGCCTAAAACGCCCCGACCGCCTCTACGCCGTCCTGACCCGAACGACTGCCGGTATGATAATCGGCTCGTCTGAGATGCCAAATCTGCCGCCGTCCATGCTGGCGACGCTAAACAATGACCGCAGTGCCGGAGGTTCAAAAGCGACGGTCCAAACGATCGTTACCGAGATAGAACTGCCGGCGTTTGAATTTGTTGTGTCGGGCCAGCATACGCTGAATATCGAGGTCATCAGGTGATTGTTTCGCATTGATTTTTGCCCAGCATTTTGGCAAACTGAAATGTGAATAACCTAAATAAAACGCTGCACGCGGCCCGTTTTGCAGCTGAAAAACACACCGGGCATTTTCGCAAAGGTTCCAGACGCGAACCGTACATCAACCACCCGATCGAAGTAGCCAATCTGATCGCCAATGTCGGCCTCGTCGACGACGAAGACATATTGTCGGCGGCGCTGCTACACGACACCGTCGAAGATTGCGGTGTCACGGGCGACGAGATCAATGAGAAATTTGGCGAAACGGTAGCGAGCTATGTGCTCGAAGTAACGGACGATAAATCGCTGCCAAAGCACCAACGCAAACAACTCCAGATCGAGCACGCTCCGCATCTCTCATATGGTGCGAAGGTGATAAAGTTGGCCGACAAGATCAGCAATGTCCGCGACGTAATTGCGAGTCCGGCTGAGGATTGGGACAAGCAGCGGCGCGTCGAATACGTCCAATGGGCGGTGAACGTCGTAAGCGGCCTACGCGGAGCAAATGACCAACTCGACGGGCTGTTTGACGAGGTCGTAGCGATGGCTAACGATAAGTTGGCTGAATTGGACTAGGTTGATTGTGAATCACCTTCGACCCACTCTTCGCCGTCGGCGTAAACTTCTTTTTTCCAGATCGGGACAGTGCGTTTGAGTTCTTTAATGAGCCACTCGCAAGCGGCGAATGCCGCTTTGCGGTGAGGTGCAGCGACTGAGATGACAACGCTGGTCTCGCCGATCTCAAGTTTCCCAACACGGTGAACGATACCGACATTTGAGATCTCAAATTCCGATTTCGCCGCCTCGATCAGCTTTTTCATTTCTTTGAGCGCCATCGGTTCATAAGCTTCGTATTCGAGATACAGCGTCTCACGCCCTTTTGTAAATTGCCGCACATAACCATCAAGCGTCACTGTCGCACCGCACTCCGGCGGGACGACACGGCGGGCGACGCTCGTGATGTCGATCGGTGAGGTTGTGAGTTCGGCGAAATCCATGTGTTTGCGTTTCTGACGCGCGGGCCTCTACATTTTTTGTTCACTTTTCAAACCAAATGATATATATTTCCGTCTAAACTACCACACTATTCTTTGCGAGGTGCCGATCATGTTTAGAATTACGATTCTTCTACTAACACTGAGCTTTCTCGGAGTATCATTTTTAGCGGCCGGATCTGAACCGTCTGTCGATGCCAGTAGCCTGCCAGTCGCAAAACCCACGCCGACACGGAAACGAACACCGACGAGGCCCACAACGGCCGCGACGCCTCGCAGCCAAACCACAAACAACACAACGACCACCACAACCGCCAACGGCCAGCAGCCGAACGGGATATACGGCGACGTACTTGAAGGCACGGGCATCAAGACCAAGCGAAAAACATCGCCCGGTGTTCAGGTCCCGACAAACAACACAAACACCCGGTCATCGAACACGACCACCACAACCGTCAACGGCCAGCAGCCAAACGGGATATACGGCGACGTATATGAAGGCACGGGCATCAAGACCAAGCAAAACAACTCCGTGGCCTCGTCGGTGCCGGCCAATAATGCCAACACGACCCAGGGCCAACCGGCTACTTCGACTGCGAAACCAAAAAAACAAAAACGCCGGAAAAACTGACCTCAGCCACCGCTGACAGCCGTGAATATCGCCAATTCGTCGCCGTCATTTAATATCTCATCGCCCGTCGCAAATTCCTGATTGACTGAGAAATGTAGTTTATGGGCGGCGAGGCTCGGGTGTTCGGCCAATATTTGGTCAAAGACTGTTTTTGCGAGTGTTTCAGGGGATACATCGGCCCCTGTACGCCGCGTACCGGCGATGTCGGCGGTGGCTCCGAAAAACAGTACTTGAATATTCATAGGCTGGCCCTTACTTACGTGCGGGCTACTGACACGTCGAGCAACTATTTTATCGCACCTTCGATCGGGCTGGATGCTGACGCGTACAGGCGCTTTGGCATACGGCCAGAGAGGTACGCGAGGCGGCCGGCTTGGACGGCGTAGTTCATGGCGGTTGCCATACGAGCGGCGTCGGTTGCCTCGGCAATGGCGGTGTTCATTAGGATCGCGTCGGCTCCGAGTTCCATTGCAATGGCCGCATCACTGGGAACGCCGACACCCGCGTCGACGATGATCGTTGCATTTGGTAATTGCTCACGCATTATCCGAAGATTTGACGGGTTTTGCACGCCCATTCCCGAACCTATCGGCGCCGCAAGCGGCATGACCGCCGGGCAGCCTGCGTCGAGCAATTTTTTTGCCATTATCAGATCGTCGGTAAAATACGGCAGCACGATAAAACCTTCTTTTACCAATACCTTTGCGGCTTCGAGTGTCTGTTCGTTATCGGGTAGCAGTGTTATCGGGTCGCCAATGACCTCTAATTTGATCCATTCAGTTTCGAGAGCCTCGCGAGCCAGACGTGCTGTGCGAATTGCATGCTCGGCGTCATAGCATCCGGCTGTGTTTGGCAGGATCTTCATCTTTGGGTCGAGATGATCGAGGAAAGATTCAGCCGACCCGTCGAGCGGCACGCGATTGACGGCAACGGTCACCATCTCGGCACCGGACGCAATATGCGCGGCTTTCATCTCATCGTAAGAGCGGTATTTGCCAGTACCAATGATGAGGCGTGATGAAAATGTTGTATCCGCGAGTTGAAAAGTGTCCGACATAAAAAGAAATTTACCACAGAGGACCCGGAGAGCGCAGAGCAATAAAGAAATTTAGCCGCAGATAAACGCAGATAACGAAGATAAGAAATGAATTGAAATTAGTTTTTCCTGATCCGCGTCATCTGTGTAAATCTGCGGCAATAAACTCTTTTCCCTCTGTGGTCTCTGTGCCTCTGCGGTGAAATTCCTATCCACCGCCGACAAAGTGGACGACCTCGATCCGGTCGCCATCGCTGACGGTTGTCTGCGGCCAATCGATGCGGCGAATTACATTGCCATTCATCTCGACCGCAAGTCGTTTTGCGGGCAGTGCGAGTTGGCTGATGAGGGTTTCGAGATCGATGTCGCCCGCGATCGGGAGTTGTTCGCCATTTAGTGTGATAAGAATTTTGGACACAGCTAAATACTCTTCTCTTCAGTAGAGAATTTCAAATTTGAGATCTGAAATTTGATATCTTGTTAGCCTGGCGTGACGACGCGGCGGAGCTCGATCTCTTCGCCGGCGGCGATAGCACGGATGAGCAGGGCGGCTCGTCCGGCGTCAAAATGGGGGAGTTGCATGTGGATCTTTGCGAGGCCGTTGGCGTCGGATCTGGCGTGAAATATTACGGGGCGAAAACTGGACCCGAGCACCTTGAGCATGATCTCGGCTCCGGCGACGACCTTACGTTCGGTGCCGCGACAGACCATGATATTGACGGTGCGGCGGTCGCCGCCCTTGAATTTTGACTCGCCGAGCAGCTCGATGCTGAGCTTGTTGTTCGTTGGGCGTGTTTGCCCCGAAAGTTCGCTGACGACCTCGACAGCACCGGCGTCGAGGACGATCTCTTCTTCGATGATCGCGACGGCCTCGATCACCGGCTCAAGTGAATAGGGTTTCGATGCAGCAATACGGGCGGTCTCGACATTGAGAGCCGTGACTTCTGGAATCACAGCAGGAACGGGGTTGGCGACTGGAATTGCTGTAGGTGCGACGACGATCTCGGGTTCGGAAACCGCTACCTTAGCGTTTTTCGTCCGCTCTTTGCCGGTCATTTCCTTTAGCTCGTCGATGCGTCCCGCACGGACAGCGGCACAGATCAACTGATGCTGGCGGTTGACGCGTTCGGCAAGCTTTTTCTCGTCAAACGCACCGTTTGCCAGATCGTCGTAGGTGACGCGCTTGCTGGCGAGGATCGTGCCTTTGTCGTAGACAAGCGACAATATCAGCCTCGTTTTCAAACCTTTGTCTTCGGTTTGAACGTGGTAGACCGTATTGCCGACCTTGATGTCTGTATTAAAGCCTGAGATCACGATGTCTATTTTCGACCAAATGATGCGGGAAAACGGCGTATTTACGACACTTTCCGCCATTATGAAGTTAGCATACGCGGAAAGTTTGGGTCAACGAATAAATAGTTTCACGATAAGCTGACTGCCTTGACACTAATAGGCGCTTAACTTACGATTTAGTTTGTGCCAATATTCACAAGGTTTTGACTGTAAAGGTATAGATTTTACGCATCCTTTTCGCTCTGTATTATAAACAGGGTGACAAGAAAGACATGTCTGAATACAACGTATTTGATTATGTGCCCATCGGGATCATGTTTTTGGTCGCGGCGGGTTTTGGCGTCAGCCAACTGTTGGTAACTCAGCTGATCGGCCCGCGTAAACGAACGGCGACAAAGCTGATGCCGTATGAATGCGGCAAAGATCCGGTCGGCGGTGCTCGCGACCGTTTTTCGGTCAAGTTTTACACGGTTGCCGTTATCTTTTTGCTGTTCGATATCGAAGTCCTGTTCATCATCCCCTTTGCCGTTTCATTTAAGAGTTTGATCGCCGCAGGGCCTGCCGTTTTCGGCACGGTCGCTTTTATCGAGATCATGGTTTTTATCTCGACGCTGATCGTCGGGTACATTTACGTTTGGAAAAAAGGGACGTTTGACTGGGGATTACAGGCTCGTGCCGAAGCTCGCGAAGAGGCCAAGATCATGGCAAAACAACGTCGCGAACAGGAGGCTCAGGCCAAATTGGCTGCGTAATTTTATGGGTCTCGAAAATCAATTATTTGAATCGCTGCCGGACGTCGTCACCGTCAAACTTGACGCCGTCATCAACTGGGCGCGTAAATCCAGCATCTGGCCGGCGACGTTTGGCCTGGCTTGCTGTGCTATCGAGATGATGAACACCGTCTCGGCTCGCAACGATATGTCGCGGTTTGGTGCAGAAACTTTCCGTGCGTCCCCACGACAAGCTGACGTGATGATCGTTTCGGGCCGCGTTTCGCGAAAAATGGCACCTGTTTTGCGACGCATTTACGATCAGATGCCTGAACCCAAATGGGTGATCTCGATGGGCGCTTGTGCGACATCGGGCGGTGTGTTTGATAATTACGCTATCGTGCAGGGCGTTGATAAGGTTGTGCCGGTCGATATTTATGTGCCGGGATGCCCGCCGCGTCCCGAAATGCTCGTTCACGCGATCATGATGTTGCAGGACAAGATCATGAAAGAATCGGTCAAGGACCGCCGCGATACATACGAGCCCGAGTCACGCGAGTCGATCGTCCCGGGAACGTTGCCGGTAACCGAGGGCACGGCGTTAGAGAGAGATACAGAGACCGAGGTTGCGGCTGGTGAAACGTCGAAACCGTATTCGGTGCCGTCCAAGCACGAACGTCGTCGTTCGTTCTAAAAGATATCTTTATGACTGAGAAACTCCACGCATTCGTGGATAAGCTGAAAAGTGAGAATGAGGGCTGGGTAACAAATGTTGCCGAGGCCTTTGACGAAGTGACGGTCACGGTTCCGCGTGAATCGATCGTCGATGCGTGCCGGTTTTTACGTGACAAGCATGGCTTTGACATGCTAGCCGATCTTTGCGGATGCGATCGCGGGCCTGAGGAAGATCCTCGTTTTGAGGTCAACTACCATTTGTTTTCGACAACGCATTACAGCCGTCTGCGTTTGAAAGTACTTTTGAGCGAGGACTCGGCAAATGTTACGACTGTCACTCAAATTTGGAAAACGGCCGATTGGCACGAACGCGAAACATACGATCTCGTAGGGATCACATTCGATGGCCATCCCGATCTGCGGCGTATCTTGCTGCCGAGCGATTTTGACGGCCACGCATTGAGAAAAGATTATCCGCTGCGAGGCTACGAGCCTTACAGTTTGAACTAATTTAATGGCAACTGCAGTAGAAAATTTTGCCGGACGGCCTGAGGTGCTCGACGGAGCGC
>DEQS01000103.1:19383-54264 GCA_002360555.1 Chloracidobacterium sp. UBA3360 | reverse complement strand
CCGCTTATGATCGTGCCGTTCGCCTCCATTTCGATCAAAGAAAAAGCACGCAGCTCCGGCTTTCTGACGCCTACGTTCGGATATTCGGGGCGTAAGGGATTGCGCCTTTCGACCGCCTACTATCAAACGCTCGGCGACTCGGCCGATGTGACTTTTCGCGGAGACTTGTACAGCAAACGCGGCATTGGCTATGGCTTGGATCTAAGGACGCGGGCCAATTCGCGATCTTTTTTCAACGCGGGCTTTTATGCCGTTAAAGACAGGATATTTGGGCCGAAGGCGGACGCTACACACCCAGATCAGGGCGGATCTATCGTTTACGCCGAAGGGGTCCATTATTTTCCAAATGGTTTTACCGCGGCCGCAGATTTTCGCTTGACATCGAGTCTTGCTTTCCGACAAGAGTTTTCTGACGGCATCCAACAGATCATCTCACCGATCGAAAATTCACAAGTTTTTATAAATAAAAGTTGGAACGATTACACACTCAATATACTCGCGAGATCTCAGGTGATCTCTATACCGAATGTTAAGGAAAAGACGCGTAATCTGCCTAGTATCAATTTCGAAAAGCGTCCGTCAATGCCAGCATTTCTGAAAGGCGTTTATTTTTCATTCAAGACGAGTCTTGAGGGCGTATCGAGACGCGAGGAGGTTGATGACCTTGCCTTATATCAACAGATGACAGGTCACGACCCGATCGTTACGCCATCTGTAGTTCAGCGTTTTGATATCTATCCGCAGATCATCCTGCCGCTATACACAAAGTATTTCAATTTCACGACGACGGCGTCTGCGCGGGTTACGTATTATTCTAATTCGTTTGACTCGTTTCGCCGGGTGATCAGCGATGACGTGATACGCAAATACGGAGAGTTGACCTTTGACGTCAGGCCGGTCGCCCTTGCTAAAAACTACTACGGTAAGAACGATAAGTTTAGATTTCGACACGTTATCGAACCTTATCTGACTTATCGTCTAGTCAGGGGAGTCGATAACTTTAACCGCATAATCAGATTTGACCACGTTGACACGATCGCGAATACCAACGAGATCGAATATGGCATTATCAACCGTTTTTACACTCGAAAATACGGCGAGGCGGTTACAAGCGAAGCTCAGAAATTGCTGCAGGAAAAAGGCGACAAATCCAAGGCGTCGTCGGTGCAGCCATACGAAATATTTAGCCTGAGTATACGCGGTAAGTACTTTCTCGATGAGACATTTGGCGGAGCACTAGTCCCGGGATTTCGTAACCAAATTGAGCCGATGACGGCAATGAGTTTTTATACGTTTGGCGGTGTGCCGAGACGATTTTCGCCCCTAAATATTGACGCAACCTATCGTCCGCAGAAAACGATCTTTGTTAACACTCGTCTCGATTATGGGTTGAGCGGTGACGGACTTAGGGCTATCTCGGCCACAATTGGATACGATAAACCGCTGTTCAAATTATTTCAGACGTTTTATTACACAAGGGCGATCACGCTGATACCATCTCTGGCTCAGTATGCCGATATAAACGGCAAAGAACCGGGAACGCTTCGCGGGTCGCAATGGAGTCCATCAGTCTTTGTGGGAAACCGTAATCAAGGCTTGTATGGCGGAGCATCGTTCTTCTTTGATTTCGAGAACCCGAGGGCGGCAAAACAGTCGCCGATGATCAGTTCGCTCGTTACGCTTGGGTACGCATATGATTGCTGTTCGCTCGCCATGCAGTACTACACTTTCAATGTCGGCGTCCGCAAAGAGAACCGCTTGACCTTCAGTTTCCGCCTAAACGGAATCGGAGCATTTGGCACGGAACAGATCGGCCAGGGTCTGCGATAGCGATCACCCCTGTATGATCCCCAGTCCCTTACCCTTGATGTACCAAGACCAGCCAAAAGCCCAAATGGCTGATGCTTCAAGCCAGAACACATAGTTTTTTACCGAGCTTTCCGGAGGGAAAATGCCAAGGATCGCGATCGCTGCGATACAGATCAATATGATCACGCCGCACGTGACATATACGCGATTGCGGAGTGGTTTTTTGGGTGTCGGGTCGGTGCCGGTATCCTGTTTGGTGAAAGAAAATAAACAAAAATACGCAAGACTTAGAAATAGTCCCGCGGCTGAAATATAGTGAACGTAGTTGTACCAGGCCCTAGGTTCCAGCGGCTTTGAACAGGGAAATAAAGCAACGCCAATAGCGAATATACAGGCCAACCTGCCCGCGGGAACATCCAGATCCCGATCGCCGCGATATGCGCCTAGAAATACTCCGATAGCACAAAGGCTGCCGACAAGAACATCCCTCATCGAATCGGACCAGTAGTATGAACTGATTGAATCGAGTATCCCCGGTTTGCCAAACTGGTTCTCGCCGAACACAAGCACGATCGGCAGAGCAATGCCGATCATGCCGATCGCCCGTCTAAGCGCACGATACGAGATCAAATAATTTGAGTCAGAATTCTGAGTTTCGGGCATAAGATCTCCTTCGGTTGTTTATGGCCATTCCTTAAGAATGCAAACGGTCAGCGGCCGCTTTTTCATAAAATCGAGCCAAGCCAAGAATTTGGTCAAATTAGCAGTGACCAGACAAGCCGTAGACCAATTATTTATGACCGTCGAGTTTTGTCCGGCACGATGGATATTTGCACCGATGATGTCTGTGAACTCAGGCCCGATCTCTTCGGCTTTCTGGTTTTTGTTGGCATCGCGGTAATATGGGAACCCTTTGACCTCACGATAGGCTGGCTTGCCATTATGCAAACCATAAGCGTGGGACCCGTAAACGATCACGTTCGATTTGAGCACGGCGCAGCCTTTGTGATTGTATTTGTCGAAATGGAGCAAGCCGTAAGACCCCGCATTGGTCGTGCCGTTGCGGGCCATTATGAACTTTGGCGATTTCGCTCCGCCAAAACACTCATACGTAAAGGCCTTGTCATCAAACGAATCAAAAACATCCGCCTTCGAACGTATCCAGATGTCCATAATTCCGTGCGGAAATCCCCTAAATGTCGACAAACCGGCCACCCGATCCAAAACTTCTTTGTCGGTAAATGAACGCATATAGTTTTTATTTTTCTATCCTCTCGACGGCGACGGAGCAAGCAGACCTGCTACCGCACCCACCGCCGCCGAGCCAAGGGCAATTGCTCCTTCAGGTATCAGTTTTCCATAGAAAGCCATAATAAAGATGCCAATGAGACTTAGCAACATTGTCAATCCCAACGCTCCTACCACCATTCTATATATCAATCGATCGGTCTGAAGCGGGTTCGAGGCAACCTCGGCAATCGCGGCGGCTGGATTCTCCTTAACCGCAGCAGCAAAAGCCGGGTCCTGATTGATCTTTGCAATCACATCTGACGCTGATTGAATTTGCATTTCTTTCGCTCCTTATGTTTTTGTTCAACGAATATCTAATTCTTTCCAAAGATAAGAACTCGCTGCAGTGTTCCGGCCACATAAATATGCGAGTCACATATGAATACCCAGCCTTGAGCTTTCATTTGGGTACGAACCTGGTCGGGATCATTTGCTCCGAGGACGCTGAATTCGAGATTCGTAAATATCAGGTCGGGAGTAGCCAGATCAAACGCGGCCTTGTTGATCAGTCGGATATTATTCCCATCCATAAGAGTGCTATGAACGACACTGTCCAGTTTGAAGCCACCCGCCTGTTCCGCTTCGCATCGATCCTCGGTCTGTTGAGCTGTGAGTTGTCCGTCTATATTCACTGAGTAATCCATTTTTTTCTCCTTATATTTCTGAGTTACGAGTCCGAATATTGGTCTTGCTACTGCACGTACTTTTTCAAAATTGCGGTAAACATTTTATTAAGCTCGGGATCGCCGCCGACAATGGCGTTCATCTTCGAAAGCACTAGATAGTAATCATCGTGAGTCGGAGCCGAAGGGACATTGCTAACGATCTTTGTTTTTGCAGCCGTATAGGCTCCTGTTACTGCTGGAAAAGCGGAATATTTATCATTGATCCTCTTTTCAATAAGTTCTAACTCTCCGCCTATCACGATGGCGTCCCAGATATTCTTGTAGTTTGTCATTAGATTAGCCTTGCCTGCTTGTAGATCGGCAAGCTCCTGGGTGAGGGCCGGTAGAGCGGGATCGCCGGCGGCTTTTGCGGCTATTTCGGCAGCCTTTGCCGTAATGTCGGTGTCGAACTTCTTACCTCTCTCCCACATCGGCTTTATGAAAGTGTTGAAATTATCCAGTAATGCGTCCAACTCCGCTTTTGGCACTGCTCCAGCGACGGTCGCCGCTAGAACTTTCTTTTCTCCCTCAGTAACTTCGGAGCCGGTCTCATTTACAAGTGAATCGAGAGCATTCTCGAATGTTCCTCGTACCGTGTATTCCTGTAACAGGCTACGTGCTTTATCCCATCTAAAATCGGCTGCGTTTTTGTTCATTTCAGCGAGGATCTCGGCCCATTTTTCCAAGCGATTTGAGTCCATCTTGTTGGTTAGGATCTTTATCTGCAGTAGATTGAAGCGGTCATTTACCGAATCTCTACCAGCTTGGAACGATCCGGAGACGGCACCTATCCAAGTTTTGGGACGTACCCCGTTCACCATCGTTCCTGAAAGAGAAAGGCCTATGCCCAAGATGTCGAGAACCGTTTGAAACCACTTAGTTTTCTTTGCCCGTCCGACTTTGTACTCCTCGTAATAGTCGTCGACTTCACGTTTTAGGATAAAAAGCATATTGTCTCGGGCGTTTGCCGCGAGAATGGGATTTGCTGTTTCGTTATCCTTATACTGCTTAAAGTAATCGCAGAATGTGTCACCAGCGCGGCTTCCTCCGGTCGCACACACAGTTTTGTCATCGTTGGAATACTTCTTTGACATATCTTGGGCAGGTACTTGTAAAACCGTACTAAGCGCCGCAACAGTAATGACGAAAAGCATTACGATGGACTTCGGTCGGATAGTATTGATCACGCTGGTTTTTTGGGAAAATCCATAAATCTGTTTGCGGGCGTATGTCATATCTATTTTTCTCCAATAACTGAATGGGATAGCCAATCCAGCTTTAACTAAGGATTGTAGGGACGACGTAATCCATGCTCGCGTCTGAAGCGAACATCGAACCGTGAGTTGTCCCCTTGATGTTAAGAGCTTTGGAAACTGGGAATCGAAAAAAAAAGCTGGGATCCGTTCAGTTTCAAGCCTGATAAATAAGTGCCAAGGTTTAGGAGTAAAGCTGGGATCTCCTTGAACCACTTAATTGACCGACAGAGCCGCAGGGAAACTGCTCCTTGGGATGACGATCAGTGAAAGTACTGCTTGATTGAAAGCAGTATACACCCGATTTTTGTTTTTGCAAGCGCATTTTGCGTGGTTTGATGTATTTTTCTGACTTTGTTGTATTGTGCAGATCTTGCAGATTCGATCAGAAATTATGAAATGAAGGCGCAAAAAAGACGAACCAATACAAGCCGGTTCGTCCTTTTCTTGCTTAAATGCAGTTAATTATCGGTCATTCAGGCCGATGCTGTTTTTTTTTCTCCGCTGGCGTTAATGAATGTCAGCCATTCTGCTCCGTTAGGTGCCGGACGCTCTGCCTTGATGACCTTAAAGAATTCTTCTTGTAGCCGAGCGGTCATTTCGCCGCGTTTGCCTGTGCCGACCGTGATGCGGTCAACCGAGCGGATCGGTGTGATCTCGGCGGCGGTGCCGGTGAAAAAGACTTCGTCAGCGAGATACAGGGCCGAACGCTGTATCGAAGTTTCGATGACCTCGATGCCCATTTCGCGCGCGATCTGGATGACGGAATCACGTGTGATTCCGGGCAAGATCGATGCTCCGAGCGGCGGGGTGATGAGCTTTCCGCCGTTGACCAAAAAGATGTTCTCGCCAGAGCCTTCGGAGACATAACCGCGGTCATCAAGAGCAATTCCCTCGGAAAACCCGCCGAGGATCGCTTCCATTTTGATGAGCTGCGAATTCATATAATTCGCACCGGCTTTTGCCATCGCGGGCATTGAGTTTGACGTGATACGTGTCCAGCTCGATACGCAGACGTCGATACCGGATTCGAGAGCTTCCTCGCCGAGATATTTGCCCCACTGCCACGCAGCGATGTACGATTCGATCGGGTTATTTAGCCCGTAGACCCCAAAAGAGGGTTTTTCAGGATCGAGTCCGCGGAATATTAGAGGACGAAGATAGCACGAATCAAGGCCGCTATTACTGACCAATTCGACCGCAGCATCGCAAAAAACATCGCGGGAAAAAGCCGAATCCATGCGATAGATCTTGGCCGAATTTACCAGCCGCTGCATATGTTCGGTGAGCCTAAAGATCGCAGGCCCCTCGATGGTCTCGTAGCAACGGATACCTTCAAATACGCTCGAGCCGTAATTGACGACGTGTGCCATTACATGGATGTTGGCATCGTCCCAGTTGATAAACTCGCCGTTCTTCCACACCTTAGGTGCGATCTTCATTGTGTTAACGTCTTTTCCCGACATAATTATGCGAAACTCCTGGTCTCAAAACGAATCACTGATCTTTTCATTATAAAGTGCTAAAAAAAACGGATTCTCCAAAATAGTTCAATAGGGAAAGGATAATACAAGGGGATAGGGTTAGCAAGATAAGCTCGCGGTTATGGAGTCATAACGAATATTTGCAAACAAGAAAAAGGCGGGTTACCCCCGCCTTTTTCAGCGTGATCTGGAAATGATCAAAGTATCAAAACTTTGGTCGAAGTATCGTCTAGCCTTGACGAAAAAGTGACCGAGCCTGCCGAGATAGTGATGACGAGCGGTTGGTCACCGGCGCCATCCAGCGCCGCAGGCAACTCAAAATCTACGATGTAGACACCGGGTTCGACTAGTACATTAGATAAAACACTCGTTCCCGTGATCAGCGAATCACGAATTCGTACTGTGATAGCGCCGGGGTCTACGTTAGCGACGCCCGTTAGATATACACGTAATACACTCGGACGCAATATATCGCCCCGGCGCCTGATGGTCCTTATGACATAAGGCTCCTTCGTGTAGACGCGATTAGTTACATTTAGCAGTTTCGTCCTTCCGCCAGGACCTATAAACATCGCCTCATTAAAGACATCGGGCCGTGTTGGTACGATCACAAAAGTGGTCTTTAGAACACGCCCATTTGCGTTAATGACTACAGGATATTTTGTGCCCTCAGCCGCACTGGCAAGGGCAACCGGAGTGACGAAACTGATGTTGTCGCCGTCGACGGATTTCAAGCCACAGGCAACGCCATTTATCGTCATCGTCACACCGCTCAATTCGAACGGCAAACTGGGGGAAAGTTTAATGTCGCCTACCGCCGATTTAGGTGTAATCGCCTGAGGCCGCGGAAACTTAAATGTTGCCAACATGCCCGGTGAGATGCCATGAACAGCCGGCGGCGTTACCGGCGTTGGTGTCGGGGATGGCGTTGGAGTAGGTGACGGTGATCCCGTCGGAGTTGGCGTTGGGATCGGTGTCGGTGTAGGCGATGGCGTTGGCGTGGGGGTTGGCGTCGGAACCACCGTTTGAGAGACCGTCATCGCACTCGCGCCTGTCGTAAGCCCAAATCCCCTGAGTCGTTGCGTGACGGTTGTTGTCGGTTTTACAAAATAATAAACCTCAGCCTGTCCGTCAAAATTGCCCGTTCCTAGCTCGGTGTTCGACAAATTAAAGGCCATCCTTTGTATCGAGTCGCTTGGTATCAACTGCGTCGAGGCTAGAAAGTTTGTCGGCGTTGGAAATGTTGCGAGTCTGGTAAAAGTCGCCGTCGCGGCCGGAATATTTAATGGATACGAATATATTTGAGCAGGCCTGACTTCATTCGGATTTAGGCCGTCTGCGGCTGTTGTCGGTATCGTGCCGTCAGCCTTAATATTCATTCTTGTCTCTAGTACAAGTGTAGACGGTGTGCCGGACGCATTATTGTCTGTAAAACCCGGGTATCTGGCCAGATCGCCGCCCGTAGCGGCCGAATCGGCGTCACTGCGGGCACAAATACGTCGAAACGTGCTTGTGGTCGTATCGTATAGATAAAGCGCAAATGACGTGTAATTAGTGCCGCTATTCTCATTAGCCAAGTCAGCGTATGAGTCAAATGCGATGTATCGCCCGTCCCGACTCATGCGGCGCCCAAGGTCGAGTATATTGACCGGGTCACCGAGGTTTGTCGATTTTGTCGTGGTGACCTGTTTCTTTGTGCCCGTGGGAGCACCTAGGGCGTCAAGGTCGCTATAAAATATCTCCTCATTTCGGTCGGCGAGCGGATTAGTTCCGCCGGTCATCCCGACTATCGGATTGTCACCGGTACTTGTAAATAACACTCTCTGCCCATTGCCTGAGATCGTAGGACTCTTGCTGTAAATCGGATTTGATATCGGGCCGCGTGGAGTTTTTGTTACCTGTCCAAGCGTCGCCGATGTCCTCACGTAGGTAAAGATCTCATCGTTATCATCGGCCGGATATGCATTGCCTACGCTCGGAACCAAATTTCTCGTCGACGCAAATGCAATGACATTACCGTCATCGCTAATACTCGCCTCGTGATTATCATCGGCAATAAATGCACCCGTCGTGGTCGATGCGGGGCGCGGCAACTGGCTTGGGATCGAATTCGTGATTTGGGTAAATGTTCCACCTGCTAGATTGACCAGGGGGATGCTGTCACCGGCAGAAAGGTCTGCGACGGGTGCATAGGGAGGAATTTCATACAGCCACAGCTCGAGATTGCCGTCACTTGCTAAGGGATTTGTCGGTGGTGTCGGCGTCGGGGTCGGCGTTCCTGATGGCGTCGGTGTTGGCGTTGGTGTCGGTGTCGGTGTCGCATGAGGCGTGGGCGTAACAGTCGCCGTTGGTGTAGGCGTCGGCGACGTAAAAGTGTTGCCGTTAAACGAACCCGGATTCGTCGCATTGGGAGCAACAGGCGTGGACGTTGTTGCGTTCGAACTAAAGACTATCCATTTTCCGTCATTGCTGATCACTGGCCGTGTATTTACGATCTCGACTCGAACATTGAAATAGATCGATGTCGTAATGCTGGTGTCGTAAAGAACGCTCTTTGTATCAGTGATCTGAAATATTCGCCGTTGGGCGTAGTCAAACAAAAATATCTCGCGATTGCCATCTTCGTTTCGTGGGTTTTCGGTCGCGATGTTGCCGGACGATTCAAATACGATAAAACGGCCGTTACCGCTAATGCCACCGACGAAGGACTCCGCGCCGGAGCTTGTTACTTGGCCGATGACCGAGTCGATTTGACCGAATGTCGCGGTCGTAAACGCAAAGATAATGACAGAAATAATGATCAGGCGAAACGTCACAGAGATCCTCCAAAAATGCCGATGATAAAATATATTATTAACGCAAAAAACTTGTTCTTAAAAATCAGCCCAAACACTGAATTCTATGCGTTACGGGAGCTTACTGCAAGCATCAGGGCTGTGAAAAAACTATCTGTTTTCCAAACTACAGACTATGATGCGTCAACAACACGCTTAGGTTGTCATTTTAGATTTCAGATATATCATTAAACATTGAGTTGCTGTCGGCATAAAGAATGAAAACACTTAGGTTTATGATCGTTGCAGGTGAGGCGTCTGGCGATGGCCACGCGGCCAAACTCGTCCGGGCGATACGCGACGGTTCACCTGACAATAAAATTGAATTTTTCGGCTCCGCCGGACCGAGAATGCGCGAAGCCGGAGTCACCGCGACGGTCGAGGCTGACTCGCTTTCGATCGTTGGTTTGGCTGAGATCGGCCGGGCGTTGCCGATGTTCCTAATGACGATGAGAAAGCTTAAGGCCGCCGCCGCCAAAAATCAGCCCGATGTAGCGATACTCATCGATTTTCCCGATTTTAATCTCAAACTAGCTAAACACCTGAAAAAGCAGGGGATAAGGGTCGTCTATTATATCTCGCCGCAGCTGTGGGCGTGGCGTAAATATCGGATCTCGTCCGTCAAAAAATATGTAGACCTGATGTTGACGATATTGCCGTTTGAAAAGGATTGGTACGACGAGCACGGTGTTAGCCACGTTGAATATGTCGGCAGTCCGCTTGCACGCGAAGTGCACGCGGATCGAACGAAACAACAATTTTGTTCGGATCATGAACTCGACGCAGCAAAGCCGATCATTACGCTTTTGCCCGGAAGCCGCCACAAAGAGATCGTTCAAATTCTCCCGGTTATGCTGGCTGCTGCCGAAAGGCTCGCATCAGACAGCGATATCCAATTCGTTATAGCCATCAGTTCTGCTAAACAACGAAAAGATATCGACCAGATCGTCGCCGGCTCGAAGGTTAATTTCACGGTGGTTGAACATGAAACCTATGACGCCTTGATTGCATCGGATGCAGCGGCCGTCACGAGCGGGACTGCGACACTTGAAACCGGGATCATCGGCACGCCGCTAGTCATTGTTTACAAGACGTCAGCGATCAATTACAAACTGCTCGAACCCTTCATCGAAGTTCCGCATTACGGGTTGATAAACCTGATTGCAGGTGAGAGGCTTGCGAAAGAATTGATCCAGGGTGATTTTACTCCTCAGACGCTGGCGGATGAAATTAATCGTTTGCTGCAACCTGAAGTAAACGCAGAAATGCGTGTTCGCCTTAAGGAAACCGCAGACAAACTTGGTCACGGCGGTGCATCAAAACGTGCCGCCGAAGCCATCCTCAAAATCGTTGGCTAATCAAGTTTCTTTTTCAGCTCTTTAACCTCGGCCTTAAGGCGCTCGAGGCCTTTGACGTGTGCGTTTTGGCGTTTATATTCGTCGAGCGGCTGCACAGGCGTGCCCCACCAAACACCGGGACGAACAATCTTACCGGGCAATACACCGGCCTGTGAGCCGATGATCGCACCACTCTGAACTCGTGCGTGATCGCCCATGCCAACCTGTCCGCCGATTACGCAATCATCTTCGATGACGGTGCTGCCAGAGATACCTGTCTGAGCCGCGATGACGACACGCTTTCCTATTTGTACGTTGTGGGCGATTTGAACAAGATTGTCGATCTTTGTGCCCTCACCGATCCGGGTTTCTCCGAGAGATCCGCGATCTACGCACGAATTGGCTCCGATCTCGACATTGTCTTCGATCACGACTGTGCCGATCTGGGGAAATTGATGATACTCGCCGTCTTCGTCACGTATATACCCAAAGCCCTCGGCGCCTATCACCACTCCGGCGTGAACGACGCAGTGGCTTCCGATCTGGACATTGTCATATATAACGCAATTTGGATGGAGAACTGTAAATTTTTTGATGACGACATTTCTGCCGATCCGCACGCCGTCACCGATTTCGCATCCCTCACCAATAAATGAATTTTCACCTATCGTTACAAAGGAACCGATCTCGATGGTGCGCACATCAGCTGTTTTCGCAATTATCGAATGCTCGGCACCAAAATAACGCCGCTCGTGTTTCTTAAGTTTTTTCGCGACGCGGGCAAGGGCGAGTTTTGGATCGCTAACGCGGATCTGTGGAGCAATAGTTTGCGCGGCAAACGTTACCGGTACGATAAGGCAAGCCGCTGCCGACGTCGTTGCAACATCAGCTTTTTCAATAAATGCGATCTCGCCAGCCGAAGCAGTTACAAGCGCAGCAACGGCATGGATCTCAACATCACCGTCACCGATGAGTTCAGCGGAAAGAAATTCGGCTATTTCGCGCGTTTTCATTCCCTTTAATGTAAATGGTTTTTGGGAAAATGTCAGGTGCGGCGGTCACACACCGTGCCGTTCGGCTTGATCTATAGTCGATTGCAGGAAAATTTCGATGCCTTCGATCGCATAGCCTTCAGCTTCCGCGAGTCGTTTTAGAATTGGTGCGGCTTCACTATCAAGAAAATCTATATCGGCGAGATCGACAACCACGAGCGTCCCTTTTTCTTCGCTGATTGATGCGGCGATGCGTTCGAGCAAAACGGCATCGTCGTGATGAAGTTCTCCGGAGACACGCAGGATCGTGCGTCCGTTACAGGCATCGTCGATCTGATTTATCTGTGTTGCCATATTGCGTGATTAGATGTCGAATTTACGCAAATTGCAAGCTCAAGTTTCACTGGGAATGAACTTTTTCGTTACAAGAAACACACCCGCAAATATCAACGCCGCCGAAATGATAAATGTAAGATTGATCTTTTCGCCCAAAAACAGCACCGCCAGCCCAAATCCGATAAGCGGCTGTAGATAGACAAAAACCGCGACCGTCGAAGGATTGACCTTGGACAACGCCCAAGCATTTAACAGATACGGAGCGGCGGTCGCACCGATTGCGATGTAGACACTGATCAGCCAAATGTTGGTATCGATCGCCGAGAGATCCAGGGTTGAAAGCGAAAATGCCCCGAGGGGAATGCAGATAATGCTTGCAAAAATAAACACCCACATCATCGATCTAAATGTCCCATTGCGCGTGATCGCTCCCTTCGAAGTCGCGACATAGATGCCATATGCAAGACAGTTGATGATGATAAAAATATCACCGACTGTCGTTTGCGACGAAAATGAAGCATTGCGCGGATCGATGAGAATTATCACACCGACCGCCGCGAAAAGGATGCCGATGATTTTGATCGCCGTTAGTTTTTCAAACCCCGCGATCGACCCAACCGCTAGTGCAAAGACTGGGATCATCACCGCCAAGAGAGAAGTGTTCGATGCCGTTGTCAGTGAAAGCCCGCCGATGAAGAATAGTTGGTTAAAAACAACACCGAACAGACTAAGAGCCGCAAACCGCCAATAATCGCCTTTTTCCTTGAGCCAGATACGGCCGCGAAAGGCCTGAATAATAAATAGGATCGCAGCAGTGATCGCGACACGAATTCCGACAAGGGCCATCGGCGGCAGAACCGCGAGCACGATCTTGCCGATAACAGGGAGCGAGCCGAATAAGAGCTGCGCCGGGATCAGCGCTAGAAATGGAGCAGTCGATTTTTCCTGATTTTCCAAGATGCTTCCTTAAGCCAGCATCATCGCGGGTTGTTCAAGATTTTGCTTAAAGGTTTGCAGGAACTTGGCACCCGTCGCACCGTCGATGACGCGGTGGTCGCACGACATCGTGACGTTCATTATGCTACGGACGACGATCTCGCCATTGCGGACGACCGGCGTTTGTGCCGCCCCGCCGACTGCCAAAATACCGGCTTCGGGCGGATTGATGATCGCCGTAAACTCTTTAATGCCAAACATTCCGAGATTTGAGATCGAAAATGTGGCACCGGTGTATTCTTCGGGCTGGAGCTTTTTGGCCTTTGCCTTTGCCGCGAGGTCTTTGATCTCGGCTGAGATCTCGAGAAACCCTTTGAGATTTGCACCGCGAATGACCGGCGTGATCAAACCTTCGTCAATAGCGACTGCAACACCGATGTCGGCCTGTTGGTAAAAGCGGATGTTCTTGTCCTGATACGACGAGTTTGCAAACGGGTGTTTGACCAAAGCCATCGCAGCGGCTTTGACGACAATATCATTGACGCTGATCTTTTGATCTTCGCTGACCGACGCATTGACCGATTTGCGAAGCTCCAAACACGCATCCATTTCGATCTCGATCGTCAGATAAAATGTCGGGATCGGCCCGATCGATTCAGCCAAACGGCTGGCAATGATCTGCCGCATTTTCGACGTGGTTTCGTCGGTAAAAGCGGATGCTCCAACAACAGTCGATGGGGTAAAAGTTCGTGCGGATTGGCTACTTGTGGACGTTGACTGGCTGCCGCCTGCCAATGCTTCCTCGATATCTCGTTTGATGATCCGGCCATTCGGGCCTGTACCTGAAATTGTTTTCAAATCAATGGCATTTTCAGCCGCCATGCGTGCCGCGATCGGAGAAACGATCAATCTACCATTTGAGGCAGAATCCCGACCTGTCGGGACGTTAGAAGGTGGAACGCTCGTCGTGAATGTTGACGTTGGGGGCACAATCGCTACCGCTTGTGTTTCCGCCTTAGGTACTGGGACTGCTTTCTCAGTGATCTCTGTGGCTGAGGTTGCCGCTCCGTTTGATGACGTTTCGCTCAACAACGCAGAAATGTCCTCGCCCGCAGTTCCGGTGATGGCGATGGCTTCGCCGAGCAGGGCAGTGTCGCCAGCGGCTTTTAATATCTTTAGCAGAGTGCCCGCTTTGAGTGCGGTCATCTCCATCGTCGCTTTGTCGGTATCGACCTCGGCAAGAGTTTCGCCGGCGTCGTAATTGTCGCCTTCGTTCTTGACCCAACGCGCGATCTGGCCCTCTTCCATAGTGGGCGAAAGCTTCGGCATTAAAAATTTATCAGCCATATTTTTGGTCTATAAATAGCAAACTTCTTTAACAGCAGCGACGATCTTTTCGACGCTCGGCAATGCAAGCGTCTCGAGATTCTTTGCGTACGGCATCGGCGTCTCGGTGGTCGAGATGCGTTTTATCGGAGCGTCCAGATAGTCGAAAGCATGATCCATAACCTGATATGTGATCTCGGCTCCGACCGAAGCAAATTCGTGCGATTCTTCAGCGATCACAAGCCGGTTGGTTTTCTTGATCGAGTTGACGATCGTGTCGATATCGAGCGGTTTGATAGTTCGCGGATCGATGACCTCGACCGACACATCAAACTGAGTCTGTATTAACTCAGCCGCTTGCAAAGCCAATGGAACAGTCATCGATCGGGCAACGATCGTACAGTCCTTGCCTTCGCGTTTGATATCCGCAACCCCAAGAGGAATAGTGAAATCCGGATCCTCGGGCACCTCGCCTTTGAGGCCGTACATTCTTTCCTGTTCGAGAAATACTATCGGATTGTCGTCGCGGATCGCCGATTTTAACAACCCTTTGGCGTCAGCCGCCGTCGAAGGCATCACAACTTTTAGCCCCGGAAAGTTTGCGTAAAAAGCCTCAAGTGCTTGCGAGTGCTGTGACGACACCTGATAAGCCGAGCCGTTTGGCCCGCGAAAAACTATCGGCACTTTGAACTGTCCGCCGGACATGTACAGCATCTTGGCAGCGTGGTTGATAATCTGATCGGCGGCGAGGATCGAAAAATTCCACGTCATAAATTCGATCACCGGCCGCAACCCAGCCATCGCCGCACCGACGCCGACAGCCGCAAAACCCAGCTCCGTGATCGGCGTATCGACGACCCGTTTGTCGCCAAACTCTTTCCACAGCCCGCGCGTGACCTTATACGCCCCGTCGTACTCGGCGACCTCTTCGCCCATGACAAAGACATTCTCGTCCCGTAATATTTCTTCGCGCAATGCTTCGTTTAGAGCATCGCGTATCGTAAGTAACGCCATAAATTTATGCTAATACGTCGGTGAAAAGCTCGCTCTCAGCCGGATACGGGCTCTCGTCAGCAAATGCTACTGCACGATCGACGGCCTCGTTCGCTTCCTGGTCGATCTTTTCAAAATCCTTGTCTGTCAAAACTTTAGCCGCTTTCAGGCTGTCTTTGAACAGCACGATCGGATCGCGTTCCTGATATTTGAGGATCTCGTCGCGTGTGCGGTAGTTGCCCGGGTCCGACATCGAGTGGCCCATATATCGATAAGCCCTGATCTCAAGCAGCGTCGGCGAACCGTCTTTGCGGGCACGGGCGATTGCCCGCAGCGTGGCATCGCGAACGGCCATCACGTCCATACCATCGACAAACTCATTTGCCATCTCAAAAGCCTCGGCTTTTTTCGCGATACTCCGCGAAGACATCGCCCTCGCTTGCGACGTTCCCATGCCGTACTGATTGTTTTCGCAGATGTAGATACACGGCAGTTTCCAGAGCTGTGCCATGTTAAGCGATTCGTGAAAGATGCCCTGATTGACGGCGGCTTCGCCAAAAAAACAAAGCGTTACTTGGCCGGAATTTTTATATTTTGCGGCGTAAGCCATTCCGGTCCCGACGCCGATCTGTCCGCCGACGATGCCGTGGCCGCCATAAAACTCAAGCTCCTTGGAAAACATATGCATCGAGCCGCCTTTGCCGCCGACGCATCCGCCCTCTTTGCCGTAAAGCTCGGCCATCACGCTCTCAGGCGTCATGCCTTTGATCATCGCTTGTACATGGTCGCGGTACGCGGTGATGACCATATCGGTCTTTTCCAACGCCATCATCGAACCTACACCGATCGCCTCCTGGCCAATATAAAGGTGACAAAAGCCGCCGATCTTGCCCATGCGATAGACCTCGGCACATTTTTCTTCAAATATACGCCCTAAGACCATCTGATAGAGCATTTCACGCAGTAGCTTTTTATCAGTTTTCTTAATCGCGGCGAGCTGCGAAGCCCGGCGTTTAACGTATTCGGCCTTGGCCTGTTCGACCTCGACAAAATCTGTAAACCCTTGCGTCTTGCCTGTCCCGTTGGTCGAAACTTTGGCGGTCTTGGCCGCGGGTTTTTGGCGAGTAGCTGCTTTGGACAAAATCAAATCCTCCATGCCTTTAATTTCGGCAGTAATCGAATAAAGCAATGCAAAACGAGTATTATAAGTGAGCGAGATGGTTTGTGCAAAATATTGGCTCACGTCTACAGCCGGATTTGCGAAAATGATATAGTCTCTTGTGTTGCCTAGCCTATGAAGCGAGCCTTTATATACGCATTTGTCCTCGTTGTGCTGAGTGTTTTGAGTGTTGCCGCCCAGAGCCCGGTTTCATGGACGCTTGAGTCAGAATCGAAGGGAAAACCTGCCGTCACCGGGAACACATTCAAAGTCCGCCTTGCCGCAAAGGTCGATGGCCCTTGGCATCTTTACGCGATCGAGCAGCCCGACGGCGGCCCAATACCGACGACGATCACGTCCGCAGCAGCCGAAACATTTGCTATCGACGGCAAGATCACCTCGCCAAAACCGATCACCAAATTTGACGAAAATTTTAAGATCGAGACAAAGTTTTTCGAAAAAGAAGCGACGTTTGATGTCGTAATAAAACCGCTCAAATCTGCAAATGTCGATGACCTCGCTCTAAATATTAAGTATCAGGTCTGCAACGACACGACCTGTCTGCCACCAAAGACCGTAAAGGTCACATTTGCCGGGACCGAAGACGTAAAACGTGTCTTTGATCTACCGGCTAACACAGATCAGGCCGCTGCTAATAACGGGCCGCAAACTAACACCCAACCGCCCGTCGATCTGTGGTCATTCATTTGGCTTGCGGTGACATTCGGGGCGATCTCGCTGTTGACGCCGTGTGTTTTTCCGATGATCCCGATCACTGTTTCATATTTTATGAAACACTCCGACGGCGATCGCTCAAAGACGATCAAGCTGGCAACGGTGTATTCGGCCGGTATAATAGCTACATTCTCGCTGCTAGGAATGCTTCTCGCCGTGGCGTTTGGCGCCGCAGGGATCAATCTGTTTGCGGCAAATCCGTGGGTCAATCTCGCTATCGGGGCCATCTTTTTGTTTTTTGCATTTAATCTTTTCGGCTTTTACGAGATCTCGATACCGGCGTCGGTTTTGACCAAACTCGACAAGATCACCCGTACCGAAGAGGGCAAGGGCAGCGCGTATCTTGGAGCGTTGCTGATGGGGCTGACGTTCACGCTCACATCATTTACATGCACATCGCCGTTTATCGGCACGCTGCTCGTATCGACCGCACAAGGCGACTGGAAAATGCCTCTGCTCGGAATGCTCGTGTTTTCGTCCGTCTTCGCACTGCCGTTTTTTCTCCTTGCGACGGTGCCAAAACTGCTGTCGTCGCTGCCGCGGTCGGGCGGTTGGCTCAACTCGGTCAAAGTCGTGATGGGCTTTTTAGAGATCGCCGCCGCGATGAAATTCCTATCAAACGTCGATCTCGTTTGGGGTGCGGGCCTAAGCTCAAGCGGTGCTCTCAATTACGGCAAAATATTTACGCGTGAGGTTGTTCTAATAATTTGGGCCGTGCTGGGCTTTGGCATCGTCACCTACATCCTCGGATTGTTTAAGTTCAAACACGATTCACCGATCAAAAAGATCACACCGCTTCGCATCTTCTTCGCGGTTGTGTTTTTGGCACTCTGCGTTTATCTGACGACAGGCGTCCTTGGCCGCAAACTTGGCGAGCTCGAATCATTTCTTCCGCCAAAAAATAAAGATTCGATCTTCAACGTCCTCGGTAACCGCCACGAAGAGCTGCAATGGATGACCAACAATTACGAAGGTGCTCTGCAGCGAGCAAAGGCCGAGAACAAGCACGTTTTTATTGATTTCACAGGCTACACATGCACAAACTGCCGCTGGATGGAGGCAAATATGTTCACCCAATCTGCGGTAAAAGCTGAGATGGAAAAGTTTGTGCTCGTCAGTCTCTACACCGATGGCGATGGCGAGATATACGCCCGTCAGCAACAGCTTGAACAGGATACGTTTGGCACCGTCGCTCTGCCGTTTTATGCTATTGTGGACGCAAATGGAAAAGCGGTCGCCACTTTTCCGGGGTTGACCCGAAGTGCGGATGAATTTATTGGCTTTCTCAAACAAGGCCAGCAATAGATAACCACGATGATGCGGTTTCTGATCACAATTTTACTTTTCTCGGTGGTGTTTACCTCAACGGCGAACGCTCAGTTGAGTATTCAAGCGATCGATGTCGCGGGCGACAGTATCTCAAAAGGCTTTAACGCCAGCAGTGGTTTTCCGTGTTCAAACGGCGATCAAGAAAACTACAATTGGTTAACAAGCGACACTCACGGAACGAATCTATGCGGTACGGGAAGCGAAGGCGTTTTTAGCCTGCTCGAGCGGCTCGAATGCGAGACCGGCACGGGCGTATTGGCTCCGGCGGCAAATCACGCAGCTTCTGGTGCTACGCTTGTTGGCAATTTTGCATCACAGGCTGGTAGCGTCCGAACATATCTTTCGGCTCAGGCGGGGAACCGTCTAGCTGTCTTATTTTTGGGCCATAACGACAATTGCTCCGGTACGATCGCTAAATCAAACGCGTCGTGCTCGAGCACCGATCTCGACCCGGCCAATTACTGCAAAACACGGCCAGCTTCGTTCGAACGCGAGTTGCGAAAGGGGCTCGATACACTAATGTCGATCGGCAACACGCGCATCGGTGTCGTGTCACCTGTTCGCGTATCGCAATTGTGCAATTTTGGCAGCAAATCCAATTGCCAGCTTGTTGGTTCGTGCAGCTTTTTGTGGGGCGTCGTCAATATTTGCGGCTCGTTGACACGCGATTGTTCAAACACCCGCATTATTGACTCATACACGACATTAAAGGCATATCGTGACATTCTAAAAACTGTAACGGAGGAGTACGCGGCGATCCCGGACTTTGGCTCGTCGCCGATCGTGATCGTCGGTGGGCAGACTGTCGGCGGTGGCGTTAAGGCAGCCGGGACGACCTTCGTTCACACCGACGCACCGTGGTATTACCGCTTTAACTCTTCCGAAATTTCCTGCTGCGACTGTTTTCATCCGTCCGGCATTGGCCAAAACGTACTCGGTCGAATGTTAAAGGGCGGCTTTGTCTGTTCGCGAAATACGCCTTGCTGTGCGGACACGGGCGATCCGCTAGTTGACGGCAAGTGCAGCGTTTCGCCGCGTCAGCGTTTCCAATACAACGGAGTGCTATAGCCAAGAGTTTTTGCTAAAATTACAAAACTTCGATGGTGCATATAGACAAACTTATTGATGGATTAAAAGGGATCTCTGACGAAGAGTTTTCCTGTCAGAACGTGTACGATTTTCTCGGCGAAAATCCTGTCGAGATCGATTCGATCACGCGGTATTTTCATTGGAGCCCGCGTTATTACACCCGCAATCTGATCTACAAAGACCCGCGATTTGAGGTAATGGCGATCTGTTGGGAAAAAGGCCAAGTCTCGCAGGTGCACAATCATTGGGATCAGAAATGCTGGATGATGGTGCCGGTCGGGCGTCTGCAGGGGCAAAATTTTGCCGTTGTTGAGTCTGACGAATCTCGCTCGTTTTGCCGTCTCGTCGAGACAGATTCGTTTGAACTATCCGATTGCCTTGCGGCAAAGGTCGAACTCGAAGAACCGATCCATCAGGTACTTAATCTGCCCGAATATGACGAACGTGCCGTCAGCATCCATATCTACTCAAAACCCTACGACCGTTGTCTCGCATATTGCCGCGATACCCACACTTTCCGCGAGGTCGAGCTTTTTTACACCAGCATTGACGGCAAACTCTGCCCAAACATAACGCTTTAAGATGACAGGAAAGCGACCGCTAGAGATGATCGCGATGGCGGGTCTCATCGCGCTTTATGTCGCGGTTCGGATGTGGCATCTTACTGATTCGTGCCTGTGGTTTGACGAAATATTCAGCGTTCATGCGGCCGAACAGCCTTTGGGGCAGATCTTAAATTTTGTCGCGGCCGATCTCGTTCATCCGCCTCTTTTCTATCTGATACTTAAAGGCTGGGTCGGAATCGGCGGCAGCGGTTTACTATGGCTTCGCCTTTTGCCTGTACTTTTCGCCAGTCTCGCGATCATCCCATTTCTATTACTGTCACGCGAATTAAAACTACGTGATTCGACGACCGTCTTCGCCTTGTTGCTACTCGGCGTCAATGGGGCTCTTATCAAATACGCCCAAAGCGTCAGGATGTATACGATGCTGATGCTCGTTTCGTTGGTTTCGATCTGGCTTTTTACGAGATATTTGAATCGGAACAAGGGGTTTGTGTGGCTGTTATTGGTAAACGTATTGCTAGTCTATACGCACTATTTTGGATGTTTTGTTGTCGGTGCGGAGGTCATTTATGTCCTGGCATTTAATAGGTCTAAAACAAAACCACTGCTCGGAATGGCCGCCTTCGTCGGAATCTTGTTTTCTCCCTGGGCAATCGCGGTTATCAGTGCCGCCCGCCGGGGCTCCGAGATAGCTCAAAATATTAGCTGGATCGAGCGGCCGGGTCCGGGACAACTTTGGGTATTTTTGATCGATCTGATCGAACCGTTCTACTATCCGGGCAATAACCTTGATCCAAATTCTATCTACGCTGTTTCGATCCCACTGCTGTTGGTTGTTTTCATAGCCGGTTTCTTATTTGTCTCTGGGCGAAGATCGGGCGAGCAGCAAAAAAATAAAACAACTCTGGTGGCCGCGTTCTTGCTAATTCCCATTGTTTTTGCGTTCGTCCTGAGTTGGATAATGCCGCAATCGATCTGGGGAACAAGGCATCTGATCGTAGTAATGGCACCGGCGACTTTGTTGGTAAGCATTTTCTGCACAGAAATTGTGCACAAGTTTTCCGTCGCCGCCGTCACAATGGTGATCTTATTTTCAGCCTATGCGTTTTTTCTCGTGAGTGTCGCTCCGGATCGCTCATATATTTGGTGCTCATGGGAACCGATGGCGACTGATATAAAGCCTTTTGAATCAGCACCCCCGCAACCACTAAAGTTGTACGCGTCCGAAAATCTCGTCGCTTATCACGTCTGGTATGCTACGAGAAACATGTCCAATGTAGAGGTTTCGGTCGTGCGCGGTGGCGAGAGTTTTGTCGAAGATCAAACCTATTTTCTCCCTCGACAATTCGACGGCATCCGCCGGACTCCGGTCGAGGAGATAAACGACGCCAACATCGTTATCTTTTTCCGGAGCGAGCCGCCCGTTTTGAAGGGGTGGCTGCTCACGGCTCTCACCGCAAAAGGTTATACTCCGTGTCCCTCAAGGGTAAATGCGATACCTCCATCAACCGCGTACCGTATCGAAATGACCAAACAACCGGGCAATTGTCTGTTTCAATATTGACGCATTAACGTCTTTTCCATCGAACGCCGTCTTTTGTATCTTCTAAGACGATCCCTTTCGCACCTAACCGATCCCGGATCTCGTCCGAGCGGGCAAAGTCGCGATTCTCACGAGCGTTTTGTCGTTCTTCGATAAGTTTTTCGATATCGTCGTCCAGTATCTCAGTTGATTCGGCGCCGAAAATGCCGAGAACTGCATCAAATTTAGAAACAGCATCGAGAACGGCTACTTTTTCGTCGTCGGAAAGCGGTCGCTCCGCCATTAAGGTATTCACTTCGCGAACCATGTCGTGAACCGCGGCCAGAGCGGCTGCGGTATTCAGATCGTCGTCCATCGCAGCTTCGAACTTTCTTAACGCGATCATTACCAGTTCGACGGCGTCTTTTTCGTCACCGGTGCCATTGCTTTCTTTTGCAAGCGACCGGAAATTGCGCAGACGTTCAGTCGTCGATTCTGCACCTTGTAGCCCTTCAAACGTGAAATTGAGTTGCTTTCGATAGGGAACTGACAGTAGTAAATATCTGATGGCAAGCGGCGAATAGCCTTGACCCGCTAGATCGCGAAACGTAAAGAAATTGCCCTTTGATTTGGACATCGTCACGTCGTCGATCTTTAGGAATTCGCTGTGGATCCAGTATTTTGCAAACTGCTTTCCGGTCGCACCTTCGGACTGGGCGATCTCGTTCTCGTGATGCGGAAATTGCAGATCCTGGCCGCCGGCGTGCAGGTCAAACGTCTCGCCGAGGTATTTCATTGCCATCGCGGAGCACTCAATATGCCAGCCCGGCCGGCCTCGTCCAAATGGAGCATCCCAACCGGGCTGCTCTTCTTCGCCGACCAGTTTCCACAAAGCAAAATCACGTGCGTCCTCTTTATCGTATTTGTCGGTATCGATACGTTCGCTGCCGCCGTCTCGGTTACCCGAAAAATTGATCTTTGACAACTTGCCGTATTCAGGAAAAGCCGTGATGCGATAATAGATCGAGCCGTCCGATTCATACGCGTGGCCATTTTCAAGTAGCGTCGATATGATGTCTATCATCTCCGGAATATGATGCGTCGCCCGTGGAATTATCTCCGGCCGCTCATTTCCGAGCGCATCAAAATCCTCAAGAAAATACTGAGCAAACGGCTCGGTAAATTCGTCGATCGAGATATTGCGCGCAGCGGCTTCGTTAATGATCCGGTCGTCGATATCGGTAAGATTCATCACATGCGTCAATTCAAAGCCCTTAAACTTCAAATACCGCCGCAAAATATCACCAAATATGAACGTCCGAAAATTGCCGATATGAGCAAAATTCCAAACAGTCGGCCCGCAGATATACATCCGCACCTTGCCCGATTCGATCGGCTGAAACTCCTCTACCTGACGCGATAATGTGTTAAAAAATCTGAGCATAAGAAAAAAGATTATACGAAGCTAACATCGCTACCAGTACTGATAACTAATTTACCTGAAATTAGAACAGGATGTGCAGGATGGACAGGATATATTTTTAATACCAATAAATGAATCCTGCACATCCTGTTTATCCTGTCTGAATTAAGTCGCCCTCGACAAACGCGGCCCTCGCCTCATCCGAAAACAAAAACTCACGACTGTAAAACTTCAGCGGATAGTCTTTGTCGTATGTCGCAACGAGTTCGTTCGCTTTCTCTAAAAGGGAAGTCCCGTTTTTCATCTCGTTAAAATCCGCCACTGTCAGCATCCAAAACATCGTAAGCGTCTCGTGATAAGGCATTTCTTTTGTCAGATCGACCTCAAACGCCCCCAATAACTTAAATATACCGTCACGCATCTTAGCCGCAGCGGTTTCCATATCATGCAGCGACACGTAATGAAGCGCTACGGTCAGATGCTCAGCGTGCTTCCACGCATCGCGGCTGATGGTTGCGTCTTCAAAGGTGCGGACGACCTCGGTAATCTCTTTTTCATCTTTGTATCTCATATCATTCACCATTAAAAACTGAATAGCCGTAGGAATTTTGCCACAGAGATCACAGAGGCCGCTGAGAAGATATTATTTCTATCTCAGGGTTCTCTGTGCACTCGGCGGCTAAACAAATGGTTGCGGAGACAGGATTTGAACCTGTAGTCTTCGGCTTATGAGGCCGGGATTTTGTCCATTTAAACTACTCCGCCAAAAGCTTGGTCCACCTTGGTCCACTTGTTCCGGACTGGACCAAACAAAAATTGCGGCCTGATATTCATCAAGCCGCAATCCGTTGTTTCAAAAACTCCTACTATTATGCTGCCATTATCTTGGCCTCGTCGTCAATATCGTCCATAAACAGATACTTCCGCCATTCGGGGCGATTTTCTGCGTAGTGGCAGAGAAGGACATGGTCTAGGCCCAGTCGTAACAGTTTTTGCGAGGTCAGCAGCGGCATCCTCGCCTGTTCCGGCGTACGGTTACCTTTACGCTGGTTGCATTTGACGCATGCGGTTACGAGATTCTGCGGAGTGCTTTCGCCCCCCTGCGCACGCGGAAAAATATGATCCAGCGTCAATTCCTTGGCGTGCTTATGCTCGCCGCAATACTGACAGCGATAGCGGTCGCGAATATAGATCCGTGCCCGTTTCATCGTCGTTTCGCGGTTATTGCGACGTAGATGGATGTAATGACGCAGCCGGATCACCGACGGCACTGGAAACTCTGTCGAAGGAGAATGCAGGACGTTGTCGCCGTCATTTTCTTCGACAAAGATGGCGCCGCGAAACCACAGACATACGGCCCGGGCAACACCAACGGTGCCCAGCGGCTCGTAAGAAAAGTTCAAAAGTAAAACTCGTCCTGTTAGCAATTATCTCTCCTCCTATTTTTCTTAATGTAATTTTATATCGAAAATTGTTAAACGCAAGCACTATATTTAGTTGCGTAAGATTTATGTAAAACAATATGTTGCTTAGATCAGCCAAAAAGTGGCTGGATCAGACGGTTCGTCGTGCCGCAGCGTTCGCAAGTAGTTGGCCGTGACGGATCGTTAGGGACATCATTTTGCCCTCCGCAGCCGGAGCAGAAAAATGTCGATCTGACTGCGGTTGTCGTGTGGCATTTTTCACAATAAACTCGGTATGCGCCGTCCGGTGCAAAGATTTGAGCTTTGCACGATCCGCAGTCAAGATAGTGCCCGGGCGGCTGCTCCATCTCGACATATTCATTCGAAAATCCGAGTAATTTCAGCAACCGATCAACATCCTCGTCGCTCAGATAGGGAAGCCACGCCTGTGCGAACATTGATGTTCGCATCTTCATATGCACCCGTTCCGGCAGCACCGTGTGCATGATCTCGTAACGCGGATTATCGTAAACCGCCCGCATGCCTTCTTTGGTTATTCCGACAAAAAACTCGGCGAGTGCAAAAAACGCGTCGGAATCGGCCTTTTGTTGGCCGTTAACGAGCCGCATCTGGACCTTTGCTTGCAAAGCCTGCTGCTCAGCACCATACGCCTGCCATTTTGTCTCAAAGGCTGTTATGGTGCTTGATTCCGCACAGACCTGGATATAGGTTTTATAGACTTTTGGGTCGGCGGCTGTCGGCGGCAGATAAGCCGGGAAAGTTTTGTAATAAAAATCCCAATATTCGAGCTGGCCGAGATAGTATGCGTCCTTGTCGCCCCTCGCAAGAGCATTTTGGGCGTTACTCGCAAACATCATCTTTTTGACTGTGTACCAGACCTGGTTGAACGTCGATTCGTTCCATTTTTCCATCCCGACGGTAAAATCAATATCCGTCAGCGACCCGCAAAAATCGCACATAATGTACGGCATAAAATACGGATTGACCTTAGGTCCGCCGCACCTGATACAGTTAAATTTCTTGATCCTCACAAAACTATTATAGGGCAACATGTGTGTGAAATGGCCACTTGCTACCTAGTTTCACAAACCCGTCAAATTTGTGGTATAAATTGGCAGTCATCTGATTTAATTTAAATTCACAATTACAAGCGGGCCTACTCTCTACCACATTTATGAGACAGACTTTTCTCATCGTTTTCATGTTACTTACTCTAGCCGCCGCCGCAGTGGCTCAGGACGAATCATACCTGACATGGTCGGCTTCGCAGGCTGAGGGTATGGTCAAAAATATGCGTGAGAGCAGCAAGATAGGTAGCATGCTCGACCTACGCGGGATTCATACAAGCCGATCTGTTAACTATAAATTTCGTGCGACTTGGTTAACGCCCGAAGTGATCAGGGCGACCGCCCGGTTACAGCAATTGAGAAACAGGCTATCAGACCAACAAACCCGCGAGCTTGTTGCCGAAGCCGAGTCGGCCGGAGATACTGTGTTTTTGGTCGAGATCGACCCACGCGAAGGTTCAGGCGTGATACCAAACGATTGGCGGGCGATCTTACAACCAAAAGATCTAAAAGCCGGAGCCGATGGAACTGTTTCAGGCATCAATTCTCCGAATTTTCGGAATATAAAAGCTCTCGCAGGTATGGTTCGCCGTGACTATGACTGGGATATCTTTTGGGTTTCTTTCCCGCTTGTTGACAAAGACAAGCATCCCATTTTTCCTGTCGAAACATCTCAGATTCAGTTAATTGTTGGCATTTATGACAGCGAAGGGCGGCTTAATTGGCAAATGCCCGAATCGATCCGATCACGGATCCGATCACTTTCAAACAAATAGTTCTAATCAATCAGGAGAGATCAAAATGAAAAAATTACTAATGTTGTGTTTCTGCGTCGGATTGCTGTGTGCTCTGCAGACCGCGGTTGTCGCACAGATCAAGTACAAAGTGCTTGCGACCAAAAAGACTTCGACGATGCAAAAAGAACTGAACGAAATGGCCGATCAGGGCTACCGGTTCCAAGGCGTTTCCGGCGGTGAAACATCCTTTGGCGGCAGCGAAGTCGTGTCGATCATGTCTAAAGACCCGGATCAAAAGGGGAATTACAAATATATACTGCTCGCGACAAGCCGCACGGGCACGATGCAAAAAGAGCTGCAAGAGGCCGGTGACAATGGTTATGAATACCGCGGACAGGTCGTATTTAAAACTACTTTTGGTGGGGAAGAGGTCGTTGCGATACTTGAAAAAGATCCCAATGCTCCGATCATCAAATACGAATACAAGCTATTCGCGACTAAAAAGACCGGCACCATGGACAAAGAGCTAAATGAGGCTGGCGACGCCGGATACTCATATGTCGGCGTAACGGTTGGCAAAACCGCCATAGGCGGAAACGAACTCGTCGTAATTACGCGCAAAAAATACAAGAGTATGTAAAATACGAAAACGTTTTGGTAATTGGTCAGCGGCGGTGGAATTTACTTATCCATCGCCGCTGACCCTTTTTACGGCTATTCAGTTGTCAAACATCAAAAGTAAAAGGAGCGGCTACTCTAGGATCCTCTAATGATCCTGGCGTAACCGCTCCTAAAAACTTGTTGCGAACAGTGTCGTGCCGTTCTTTCGATGTTTCGGGAGCGGGAAAGCCGCTCCCGCAGTATCAATCTAGTTGTTGACGACAGGTTGTACCCGTCGGTTTGGCCTGATTATTCATGCTATCCATACAGAGACACAGCATTGCCATTCGGTCGCATTGGACCGAAATTACCGCAGATCTATGTTCTAAATTTCGTAGCATCAAATTATCTCCAAAAATATACCCTCGCATTTCGAGGAAGTCGCAATATTGACACAGGTCAAAAATACTTGTCAAGCAATTTTTTGAGTTTTTTTTGTTTTGAAGGGGAATTCCCTAGAAATGACGGTAGCCTTTTGGCTTTAGAATCGTAGTCTTGCCATCGTGGTTAAGTTCAATAATGCCAGCGTTTGCGGTGATACTACCAATCCTTGTTACAGGCATCGAATCTATCAGCGAAATATTTTTTTCATCCACGGTAAAAAGCAGCCCTAGATCCTCGCCGCCATTTATCGCCATGTCGAGGCACTCGTCGAAGCTGAAATTCGATGCCAAATATGGCTCGATCGGAAGGCGTGACTGATCGATCGACGCGCCAACTCCACTCGCCGAGCATACATGTGCTAAATCAGAAGATAGCCCATCGCTGACATCTAACATTGATGTAGTGATATCTAATGTTATCAACGCTTTAGATAGAGTGAGTTGAGGTCGCGGTTGAAGCTGTTTTAGAATGAGATCACGCTGCTCAAGAGGCAGGGAATCATCAAAACGGATACCATTTTGAAGCAATCGTAGCCCGCCCGCCGCTCCGCCAAGTGTACCTGCCACAAATATCGCATCCCCGGGTTTTGCGGTCGAACGCAGGACTGCTTTGCCTTTCGCACATTCGCCGCCAACGATCGAGTCGATAACGAGTTTATCCGGTACTTTTGACAGGTCACCGCCAACAAGTTCAACGACAAATTCAGTAGCGAGAGCAAACCACCCTGCGTAAAATCTACCGATAAAATCAGTGTTCCAGAGATGTTGCGGGATTCCGATGGTCAGCATTGCCCATTTCGGCGTTCCGCCCATGGCGGCAATGTCAGAAAGGGAAACTGCTAGGGATTTGTGGCCTAGGAATTCGGGTGTGGTCCAGTCGAGGCGGAAATCGATATCTTCGACCAACATATCTGCGGTGACAAGCAGATCGGACTCGGCGTCTTTTGGCAGGATGGCACAGTCGTCGCCGATGCGGTGCAGGGCGTATTTGGACTTAATGCGGTGGATAAACTCAAATTCGCTCACCATACAAATTGCTGTTGACACAAGTGCCCTAAATGCATAGAATAACCGCTACTGACTTACAAGAAACTTTAACACACCCTGACGCACGATGGCACAAGAACCTGTTGTAATACCTGAGAAAATCTACTTCAAAATTGGTGAGGTCTGCGACCTCGTCGGCGTCCAGGCGCATGTCCTGAGATATTGGGAAACCGAGTTTTCGGTGCTGTCACCGCAAAAGAATAAATCAGGCCAACGCAGCTATCGTCGGCGAGATGTAGAGATCGCTTTGCGTATCAAACAACTGCTTTACAACGAGATGTTTACCATCGCCGGAGCCCGTAAAAAGCTCCAAAGCGAAGCTCGCGAGGGAAACAAACCAAAACCGGTCCTCGAAACAACTCCGATCACGGCAACGCGAACCGAAGACCCGCAAGCCCCGACTTTATTTGATTTCGAGCCAACGCCAAGACAGGTGGCTACGGCAGCAGAATTTTCAGGTGATCAACGCGACGCACTGAAATTGCTTGCCGCACACCTGCTCGAACTGCGTGAAATGTTAAACAAGCCGAGAGCTTCACAATAAACCCTCAGGTTTGACAATCTCCCGCCGTAAAATTACTCTTAGAATTCGGTTTTTCGGGACGTAGCGCAGTCTGGTAGCGCGTTCGCTTGGGGTGCGAGAGGTCGCAAGTTCAAATCTTGTCGTCCCGACCAAATAGGAAAAAGGCTTTCGATCATTCAGGATCGGAGGCCTTTTCTTCTTCGTTTGATTCCGCGGGTTCATCGTTCTGAGCGGCCGTGGGATATGTTTTTGCCCGCAACCGGAGCACGATAAACTGGTCAAAAAACACTATCGCCGCCATGATCACGACCAAAATGACCGCCATGAGCGGAGCGATCGAAAAACTGCCGTCAAAAAGGCCGTTTGTCTTTTTGAACTGAAAAAACGCCTGATCGAGCCAAAAATAGCGGATGATGACAAAGACAGAAAAATAGAGAAACGTCACCCACATCGCCCATGCCCGCTCGCTGGCCCACAGGACAGCATTGCCAAGCACCAACAGAGCGATGGTGGCGATCCATAATACGGGCCATGCCAAGCCAGAGTGGTATTCATATCCAGCGACCGCAGCGGCCGGTAGGCCAATGCTTTGCAGCCAACTCCACGAATAAAAAGTAAAAAAGGCCATCACGAGACACGCGACGGCCAGGATTGCTAGGTATATTTTGCTCCACATATACCAAGCTTTATAACACGGAATCAGAAATTATTCAGGCTTAATGGTCAAATAAATGGTCTGTCCGCGACGTGATATCAGTAAAAGTACCGGTTTGTCACCCGACGCACTCAATGCCGCCTGAACGTCCGCAACTGAATTTACGGCCTTTTTATTGATCTCGAGGATGACATCGCCGCGTGAAACGCCCTCTTCGGCCGCCGGGCCGCTCGGATCTACCTCGGTCACGACCATGCCTTCTTTGTCAGAATCGAGGCCGAGCTGCTTTGCGATCGCGGGTGTAACCGGTTCCAGGCCCACGCCGAGCTTGCCGCTTTGTTTTTCGGCTCCGCCCTTGTCATCGTCGCCCTTACCGGGGCCGTCGGTTTTGGCGTCGCTCGCCGTGAATTCGTCCAATGTCGCTGATAGCTCGATTTCCTTGCCGTCCCGAACGACCGTCAGCTTGATCGTCGTGCCCGGAGCTGTGCCCGCAACCTTATTTCGCAAAGTGTTGCTGTCCTCGATCTTTTCGCCGTTGATCGCGATGATGATGTCGCCGCGTTTAACGCCCGCTTTATCAGCAGCACTGCCTGTTTTGACATTGCTTACGAGTACGCCATTCTTATCCTTTATCTCAAGAGCTTTGGCCGTGTCGTCGGTTATGTTCTGGATATTGACGCCAAGCATTCCGCGATGGACCTTGCCGTCTTTGACAAGCTGTTCCATGACGGATTTAGCCATATTTGACGGTATCGAAAACGCGATACCAATATTGCCGCCCCCTGCGCCGCCGGATAGGATCTGTGAGTTTATGCCAATGAGTTCGCCGCTAAGATTTACGAGTGCACCGCCCGAATTACCGCGATTGATAGGAGCGTCAGTCTGTAGAAAATCCTCAAAACTGCCGTCGCTTAGGCCGGTTCTGCGGCCTTTTGCCGAGATAATGCCCGATGTTACAGACTGTCCGATACCAAGCGGATTGCCGATCGCCAGTACTATATCGCCGATGCGGACGCTGTCAGAATTGCCAAGTGTGAGGAAGGGAAGATTTTCGGCCTCGATCTTGATTACCGCAAGGTCGCTCGGTTCATCCGTCCCGATGATCTTTGCATCGTAGGTCTTGTTATCGCTCATCGCGACAGTGATCTTATCAGCACCTTCGACGACGTGATTATTAGTCAGGATCGTGCCGTTTGCATTAACTATCACACCCGAGCCAAGCCCACGCTCGATCTGGGGACGGCGGTTTTGCTGCGGTGCCTGAAATTGCTTAAAAAAATCGTCCGCAGTCGGATTTTGTCCCTGTGGGGTCGCTTTTTCTTTATGAGCAGCCTCGATACGAACGACTGCGGGAGACGTTTTCTCAACAACATCAGCATACGATGTCCGCATGCCGTCAACCACGACTGGTGCCGGCGGCGGTTGCGGTGCCGGAGCGGCCTCAGTGCCACCAAAAAGACCGGCTTTGCAGCCTGAGATAGAGGATACGGTGGTGATAAGTGCGATAACTAAAAGTTTCTTATTAAACATCAAAGAATACTCCAAATGACTCAGTTTGAATTAGTTCTGGCGGACCTTGTTTAAGGCCCGCAATATTGATTATTTTACGATAAACAGGGGCGACTTGTTCACAGATATTGAACAAACTTTTGGCGCTTAGCCGGAGATCTTTGGCGCGTCTTTTTCGAATATATAAGCCAGCGATTTATAGACGAGTTTTGAGCAGAGAAACGCGGGAGAATCGTAATTTTCAAAGTACGAATACTCAACTAGGTCCATTCCGACAACCTTTTTTTTTTCAGCGAGTTTACGGATAAGAGTTAAAGTTTCATACCAACCTAAACCACCCGGTTCCGGCGTGCCTGTCGTGGGTACTATACTCGGGTCGAGGCCATCAATATCGATGGTTAAATAGACATTTTCTGTAAGGCCGTCAATCGCCTCATCGATCCAGTCTGTTTTACCGGCTATATCCCGTGCCCAGAATATTTTAGTAGGTAAGCCTTCTTTCAGAGATCGAGCTTCGTCGCCAGATATTGACCGAATTCCGACCTGCACCGACGGGATCCGCATATCTTTGACGACGCGGGCCATGATCGACGCATGGGAATGCGGAGTGCCGTCATATTCATCGCGAAGGTCCGCGTGAGCGTCGATCTGGAGAACGCTCAAATTGTCGTATTTTTCGTTGTGAGCCTGGATTATCGGGGCCGAAACCGAGTGTTCACCGCCGATCATACACAGAAACTTGCCTGCCTCGATCATCCGTTTCGAATAACCGTAAAGGTCGGACATCATTTCGGCGGGCGTTTCACGCGGCGTAAATTCGGGCAGCGTGTGAATGCCGATCTTATACACCTCAGCATCTGTTTCCTCTTCATAAAGCTCCATGTTTCGCGAAGCATCAACTATCGCCATCGCCCCCGCTCCTGTTCCGGTGCCATACGAGACGGTCCCCTCATACGAAACAGGCAGTATCAATACTCGGGCGTCATCAAAATTTGAATAACGCTCTTCGTCGATACCGCCGAAGTTCATTGGTAATGAATCGGATTCAGACATTTCTTCAATAATGTAATTCAAAATGCACAATGCACAATGACAGCAGGAGTTTCATTGTGCATTGTGCATTTTTCACTGTGCATTCTCTACGGAACATCAATATTCATATCACGGCCTGAGAAGCTAAATGACGGGCGTTTGCGTCCCTTCATAAACTTCGCCGCAGTTTGCGACAGTGCGGTGATGATCATAGGCAGAGCGATCGACGGGTCGCACGGAACGTATGCCGTGATCGCCCCGCGAAGCAGTTTTCCAAACATCGAGGTGTGGTTTGCACCATACGTCGGTGTACGGATGTCGAGCGGTGCTGAGTCGGTCGCGATCGAAATGGCGTATTTATGGCCGCGCGGATTCGTTCGCGTGATGTACGACGCGATCTCGGCGACATTGACCATCCCTTGGCTCGCTGTGCTGCCAAGCGTGATAATGCCCGAGTTGCGTGTCCGCTGAGCGATCTGCATCATTTCGAGAACATCTTGCGACGTATCGAGCGATATCTGGATCTTTTTATCAAATTTTGCACGGGCAATGCCGATACCGATCTCCGAACCCGGTAGATCCGGGCAGAAAACGGGGATGCGTGATTTGAACGCTGAGGTCAAGATGCCGTCTTCGTGAGCGATCTCTGAGAGTTCGCGGCCCATCAAGTGCAGGAACTCGCGGATCGAATACGGACGGGTCAATTCCAGTTGATTAATGACGCTGCCGATCCATTCGTCTGCCTCTTGATATTCCTCCCGGTTTGAGAGCACATCGCCGACACGCATCACGTCCGAAGCATCAAGCTCCTCATCGCTCATGCTCGGATGAGCCTGATAATGATTGCGTCCGAGCGTTTCGTGTATGTCGTTGTAGATGACGGTGCCTGAAACGACGATGACATCGACAAAGCGGTTTTTGATCACGTACGACAGGAGCCTACGCATACCTGACGTGATCAGATTACCCGATCCGCAAAGATATATGGTCGAATTATCATCGAGCATATCTAACCAGATGCGATGTGCCTCGGCCAATTGTTTTGCGCCGAAACCGGCACCTTCCATTTTCTCCAAAAGCCCTGCTACCGAACGATCGCGATCGATAGGGACCGGCCGCGTCGGGACGGTCAAGAATTTTGAGGCTTTTGTCTTTTTCTGAGCTACCATAGTTTTTTCACCAATAAATTTAATTCTAAACTGAGTATTTACCGATTTTCGGCACTTATTTTTATTTGCCGTTCGGGGTCAAATACGTATAACTTTCAACCTGATCTTCGTAAAATCTTATAGCTTTGCTGCCCTCGTCATTTGAGAGCTTGCCTTCTTTTATCCGCTGCAGCACGGCACGTCGAAATGTGTCCTGCAACTGGCCCGGCTCAAACCTTACCGAGGCCACAGCGTCGCCGAGCGTTGCGCCATAGACCACTTTTTTGATTATGTAGCCGTCCTCGCCAATAAAAACGTGAGCCTCGTGCGGCACTCCGAAAAGGTTATGGTTATTTCCCATAACTTCCTGATACGCACCTACCAGCATCATCGCCAGATAGTAAGACTCGCCTTTTACTAGCGTGTGCAATTCCAACACTGGTTTAACGTCGTGCAGGTCGACGAATTTGTCCACAATACCATCGGAATCGCAGGTTATATCACAAAGCGTAGCATATTCCGAAGGCTTTTTGTTGAGTTTATGTATTGGGACGATCGGAAAGAGCTGTTCGAGAGCCCAGTTGTCCGGCATCGAGCGAAATACTGAGAAATTAGCTAGATATTTGACGCACATCAACTGACGCAGCTCGTCAAATTCCTCCGCGACATACTTCTTTTGCTGGGCAAATTGGTCTGCTTTTTCGCATATATCCCAAAAAAGCACCTCGCCTTTTCCCTTAGCTTCGAGTGAGATGAGTCCGAGATTGAACATTGTGAAAAGCTCGTCACGGTTCTCGAGAGCATCGTGATAATACTCACGATAATTCTTGCCGTTGATCGTCTCGCGCAGGTCATGGAGTTCCTGAACGATCTGCGGATCATCCTTGGTCATCTCCATTTCCGTCAGGCTTTCGACGACCGTTTCGATCTCGTCCTGGACGTTGGTGACGAGCATCGCGTGATAGGCAGACAGATAGCGGCCGGATTCCTGGATGATGGTCGGGTGCTCGACATTTTCATCGTCGCAAACGGTCTTAATTACGTAAATTACGTCATTAGCAAATTCACGCGCATTGTAATTTGCGGATGATTCAAAAGACGTTCGCGAACCGTCATAATCGACCGCCATACCGCCACCGACATCGAGATACTGGATCGGGATGTTCATTTTGACGATCTTTGCGTAGGTGCGAGCCGCCTCTTTCATCGCATTTTTGATCCGCTTGATGTCGGTCAATTGCGAACCGATATGAAAGTGGAGCAGCTTGAGCATGTCGATCCGGCCGGCTTCTTGCAGGCGACGGATGACTTCGAGAATCTCGGTTGTCGTCAGGCCAAATTTTGCAGCTTCGCCGCCCGATTTTTCCCACTTGCCTGAGCCTTTTGAGTAAAGTTTGACGCGAACGCCGACCATCGGCAGTGGAGCTTCGGGGGCCTCCTTGGCAAATTTAGCGGCAATATCCAGCGTGTGGTCGAGCTCGCTCATCTTTTCGATGACGATCACGACATTTTTGCCGGCCATCGCACCGGCAAAAGCCAGGTTGACGAAATCACGATCCTTGAAACCGTTCAGCACGAGCAGGCTGTCCTTAGCCTGATCTACGCCAAGAGCGGCGTA
>DEQS01000103.1:0-19264 GCA_002360555.1 Chloracidobacterium sp. UBA3360 | reverse complement strand
ACCGCCCGATTCGAGTTGACCTTCATCGGAAAAACACACAGATGGCCGCCTTGGTACTCAAACTCTTTGATCGATTTCTTGAAAGCCGATTGCAGTTTCCTGATCTGTCCAAACAACAGCTGGGGGAATCGAAGCAGGATAGGTGTATTGACGCCGCGTTTTCTCAGGTCGTCAATGATCTCTTTGACATCGGCCGTGTAATTGTCGTTTTCGGGGGCACGGACGATGAGATTGCCCTTTCGGTTGACGCCGAAATAATCGGAGCCCCAATTCTCGATGCCGTATGTTTCGCTTGTTTGTTCAGTTACTGATGCCAATTATTTCTCCCCTTATCAAGGGTCACTTTGCTTGCAACAAAAACATATAGCTTATAAAAAAACTCACAAAAAACAAACACCCCCATAAACATTGGGGATTTCGTTGGTTTTTGGCCAAAATAGCCGATGATATGGCCTTTGGCATAATGCTTGCAATATCTTGGCTCGGGAGACAGGGTTTTAACGCCGAAATCCCCGTAAATATATGGAAAACCTGGATTATGTGACAAACGATCGGGCAAAAATGCCGTAACTTGTCAAAATCGAGGTGCCAAAAAATGTCACTTTAGTGGTAAAAGTGAGGTGAAAGGGATGAAAAATAAAAAGGAAAGTGGATTTTCATTGATCGAGTTGTTGATAGTGGTCGTAATTATCGGAATAGTTGCCTCGGTCGCAGTGCCGGCGTTGCAAAAAGGTCTGCGTGCGGCCGAGAACGGCAACACATTCGCCACAATGAGAACCATCGCTTCGACACAGGTAAATTATTATTCGCAGAATAACCGCTTTGGCCGCCTCACCGAAGTAAACAATCTGCTCTCAAGCAGCATCGGAACCAATTCCGGCAACAATATCAACCGCGGAAAATTTGTGCTGTCGATGTCGCCGGCTGCTCCGACCGACCTAGAACTCCGAAACGGTTATACGATCACAGCGACCCGCAGCATAGCTGGCGAAGGCGTGACCTACGTTTACGAACTCACCCAGGGTGGTGAGATCAGGCAGATCCTGCCTTAACGGATCAAAATTTCTCCCCAGTTATTTCCAGCCCCGAAATAATAGCAAGGTGCCAAACCATGAATGTCTTCGAAGACCTCGTTGTTGAATTACAAGAGGAAAACCTACTCGAAAAACCCGTTAGCGAACCGTCGTCCGAACGATCCGTGCCAGATCACGATGACGAAATTCATGAAACGGAAATGCCGAATTCGAGCTACGATCTGACGGCATACGGCGAGCGTGATCTTGTTGTCGACGAAATGCATGACAATGCTGCCGAATCTGTGCTTACAGAGCCGTATTCAAAAGAATACGTCACCGCATCATACGAGGCCGCGATCCATGACACCGAAGAACCGGTCGTCAAAGAGTATGCTGACGAGGATCTTGCATCGATAGAGGCGCCACAAGCTGAGCCTGCTCCGCAATCACAGATGTTGGGGCAGTTTGAAAGCCACCCGGTTCAGGATCACGAAGATCTACAGCCCGCAGCAGATGTCGAAGCCGAGCCGGCCGCTCACGTGGAAGCAACGCCAACACCCGAGCAGCCGCAGGACAAACGCATCCGCAAGGGCAAAGAGTTTTTTAAGAAACGTGCGATGGGTGAGGTCTCGAGCCTTCAAATGGTTGAGCACGTCGTTACGGGCGTCGAACGCGAATATCTAAAGGTGATGCCACGGATCTACGATGATTTCAATGCAAAGAAAGCGTTGAACATCTTCTTACAGGTTGCCGAGAGCGAATCTTCTGAGGAACACGCCAGTGCAGAATTTACGTTGATGCAGGAAACCGAGTCGTGGTGCACGGCGCTTGCCGAGCGTGACCGCGAAATTCCGGCATCTGCGCTTCGCCAGTATTGCGAACGCTCGCGTCCGGCGCTCAGCTCACAGGCTCTTCTTGCTTTGGCCCGCTTTTACCGGAACCTGCCGTACAGCGAAGCGGTCCGTTCAAAGTTTGACTTTGTCATCACGCGGCTTTTCTCGCGTGCGGTCGCACAGGAAAAACGCATCTGTTTGTTCAAACGCGACGAGATGCTGACGCACATCAACACCCTCTACAGCGACTGGTCGAGCATCCCGCTCTACACCGCCGACGATGACGAATCAAAGGTGATGCTCACCGCTCTTAGCTTCGAAGACCTCGCAATTGAGGCCGAAAACGCGTCGGTCTTTGACCAGTTGATCGAGAGCGAGTTCTTCGGTCGGCTGCGTATGTTCAAAGAGAGCATCAGCGAGCTGTTTTATGCCCCTCAGGTGACCGCGGCCGCGATCGACTGTAACATCCGCATTGGCAACGCCTACGTCGAGCTCATCGACCGTGAACGCCGCAAACAGGATGTTTCCGCAATGCACACGAAGTTCGAAAGCATCGATCAGATGGCGATCTCTGAGGTAACCGGGCGTTCACTCGGGCTCGAAGAATTGCTCGTTGAGCTGTCGCGTGATGCCGAGATAAATATCCCGATGACCGAAGAGGCTCGCGTCGAGGCTGAGATCGACTACTCTGAGCCGGTCGAAACCAAAGAAAAGCCGGTTAAGGCCGTCAATGAAAACTCATACTTTCAGCGGCTTAAGGCAAATGCATTTAGCGTCAACCGATGGTTTCTCGCTGCCGCGATAGTAATGATCGCGGCGTCGATCGGTATCTATTCGTGGGCAAACTTTGTCGTCGAGGAAAAAGTATCAAACTCAGGCGTCGCCCAGGTCGAGATCGAAAACACCAAGCTCCAGGAGCATCTGCGTATCGCAAAGATCAGCGGCGAAACTTTCTACGGCCAGTTACTGCCGTCTTGGGACGTCCTGCCAAAAGAAAAGCGTCAGGAATTTGTCCAGCTCGTCCTAAAAACCGCTTTGGAAAAGGGCTGCACACAGGTCAACCTCATCAGCAAAGACGGTAAATCCGCCGCCTACGCAACCGCGACAAAGCTAGAGGTCGTAATGCCGTAGCTCTTGTCAGAACCGGGAACGGTAGTGACCGGGTTCCTGCCAGTAATAGTAAAAGGCCGCGAGCATAACGTTCGCGGCCTTTCTTTTCGTTCGAAATGATTTTGAACAACTAAAAATTGTCACCGCAGGCGTTCAAAATGATTTTGAAGCCGTGCAAATTGTCTCCGCACGCGGGAAACATGTCTCTGCACGTGGGAATCATGTCTCCGACTGCGGGAATTATGTCACCGACTGCGGGAAATATGTCTCCGACCGCGGGAATAATGTCTCCGACCGCGGGAAATATGTCTCCGACCGCGGGAAATATCTTTCCGACCGACGGAAATATCTTTCCGACCGAGGAAAATATGTTTCCGACCGCGGGAAATATGTCTGCGAACGAGCCTTTTATGTCTCAGATCGTGCTTTTTGGGTCAGGTAGCTCGATCCATCCGCCGCTCCGATCCCCAAAAACCCCGCCCAACACCACCCCGCCTATGCTAACATCCTAAAAATGAAGACATATCGCAGAATCGCAGGCCTATTTGATTCCGGTTAAGTCCGCGAACACGACGGCTAAAACGATTAGGATAGGCAAGGCGGCGATGAATAGGGCGATAGTCCAAAAGATGGGTCGATCGTGGTTCGCCCACTTATAGATCACCCAGATCGCGACCGGAAGCGAAAGAGCCGCGCTGCACATCCACAATAGAATGGCAATACCGAAGCTGCTAAGCCATTCATCCTTTGTCGAACCGGGATCGAAATAGATCCAAATCGAGACGATGTCGATCACAACCGCGACGGTTACATATGCTGTTCGAAGAACCGTGTTCATAGGCGATCAATAAAGAGTATATCGATTGAAACAAAAAAAGGCTTCGCATATCGCGAAGCCTTCTTATCTTGGGCGGAAACGCGACCGTTAGGAAGCGTGCGGGTTTGGAATTGCACGCTCGTTCACACTCGCGTTTCTGCCTTATTTCTTTAATTCTTCCTCGATCAACGCTCTGAGGCTGGGTTCGCCGAAAGTGGCGAGTTCGCGGCCGTTGACGAAGAATGTCGGGGTGCGGCGGACACCGAGGGTTTGGCCGTCTTTTTTGTCTTGGGCGATCTTGGCGTCGAAACGCTTTTCTTTGATGGCGGCGGCGGCTTTGGTCGTGTCGAGCCCGAGCTCTTTGGCGTATTTGTCAAAAAGCTCGTTGATCGGCGGCGGAGGCGTCGTCGGAGCGGGACCGTGTTTTGTTCCCCACTCGGGCTGCTTTTTGAATAGCATGTCTTGGGCTTCCCAATATTTGCCCTGCTCGGCAGCGGCTTCGATAAAATTAGCGGCCGTCAGCGAATTTGGGTGCAGCGGCATATATCTCGCGACGAGACGGATCTTGCCTTGGTAATCGGCAAGTATCTTTTTGACGACCGGGGCAAACGACGCGCACGATTCGCACTCAGGATCGTAAAATTCGACCAGCGTGATCTTTGCATCCGCCGGCCCGAGCACAGGGCTGTCCGGGCGGACAAGCGTCGCCGGATCGACCTTTGGCTTGCCGCTGTTGCTGTTCGCGGTGACCGGAGTGTTTTGGACCGAATTGCGGTAATAGTTCGCCGCAAAAACCCCGCCGACGATGACCACGATGACAATGGCCGCCAAAATTTTAACTTCCTTTCGCATAAATTATTGCTCCTCTTGTTTATAAAGTATCAGGCAAGCCGCGATAAAAACGAATGCCCCTAAGCCCATCAACGGAATAGTGATAAATCCGAGCCACTCGATCTGCACGGCGTTGCACGGCACGCCTTCGGCACACGGAGTGATGCTCTCGGGGATAAATCCGTAGTAAAGCAGATTGTGATAAATGGCGATGATCAGCCCCGCGATGCACAGCGGCAGAGCGTAATATTTCATCCGATGATCGCGAAGTATTATGCCCGCCCCTATGACAAACACGAGCGGATACAGAGCGATCCGCTGATACCAGCACAAAACGCACGGCGGCAGCAGTATTACCTCGCTAAAAAACAGACTCCCCGCTACGCCGAGCAACGCGGTCGCCCACGCAAAATATGGCAGCAGGGCATTTAGTTTGTTGTTCTGCATTGTCATAATCTTATCTTTACTCCGCCGTTAAAGATACGGCCCTCGGTATGCGTGTAAAGCTCGGCAAACGTCGGGTTCTGATGCGGCGGAAACACGACCAAACCATAACGGCCTTGGCGTACATCCGTTAGGTTTTCGGCGTTGATGAACAAGCTAAACTTGCCAAAAGTCTTCTCGCCAAAAACACCGATCTCCCCGTGCGGGCTCGTCCGCGAACGATCATCGAGCGTCTGGCCGCTGCCGTAATAATACTCGACGCCGGTCTTAAAGCTCTCGTGCTTTTCAAAGACCAGCGACGAGTTTATCTTGTGCCTCGGTAGCAGCGTCAATGTCTGGTCGCCCGTCAGATAGCCGGCCTTAGCGTTAGTAAAAGTGTAGCCGAAAAAAAGCTTTGCGATATCGTAACCGAGCCGTGCGTTAGTCTCAAAACCTTTGCTGATCACGGATGACCCGGCGTTGCTGAAACGATAGATCCCGCCCATATCCGGCCGCAAAATTATCGGATCGGTGATGTCCGTGTAAAAGAACATTTGGTTGATCGAGTAGCTAAACTTTTCGCCGATGGTGTTGCGATAATTAATATCAAACGTCCCGCCTTTGCTGCGTTCGGCCTTTAGCGTGTTGCCGACCGGAGCGACGCTGCGGAACAAAAGCTCCTCGGCGTCTTCGGTAAACATCGTCGGCGTTTTATATCCCAGTCCAAACCCGACGCGGCTCGTCAGATGGTCGCTAAATTTATACAGGACCGAGATCCGCGGCAACGCGAATGTGCCGTAATCCTTTGTATGATCGAGTCGAAAGCCCGCTTCGAGCGAAAACCTCTCAGTTAGATCGACCGTGTCCTGAACAAAAGCACCGGCGTACATTCGCGTTTCATTACGTGGGGCGATAATACCCGGAGTCTTTTCGCGAAACTGATCGTACACCGCACTGCCGCCAAAGACGACGGCGTGCTTACCGTATGCTTTTGCGTAGGAAATATCGGTAAACGAATTGAACTGGCTGCCCTTGAACGCATAATTTTGCGTCGTCAGGTCGCGGTTAAAGAACGCGAGACTTTGCTTTACAAACAATCGCCCACCATTGTCGAGATCGCGGTTGAGGTTAAATGTCGTGATGTTGCGGAATGTTTTGTTCTGCTCAAAATACTGATGAAAAGCGGTCGCGTTGCCGCTCAGGACGAAGGTATCGCCACCGTTGCGGTCTTGATAAGAGGTAGAGTTGCCGACGGTCAATGTGGTTTTCCTGTTGATGTAGAAAAGCAGCTTTGGGCTTAACGCAAATGACTTCGTATTTGGCAGCTCGGTAAAATCATCATCATCAACATCGTAAGCCTTCTGATAATTTGCCGAGCCGAGCAGCGTGTAGCCAAAACGATCAAACTTTTGCGAGTTGAAGACCGAAACGTCTGTGCCTAGAGCCGAGGTTTGGTTAAATATCAGCGTCGTCACAGGTTGTTCCGAAGGGTCTTTCGTCACGAAATTAACAACACCCGCGATCGCGTCCCCGCCAAAAAGCGTTGCAGCCGGGCCTTTTATCACTTCGACCTGTTTTAGGTCGAGCGGCGGTATTTCGAGTATGCTCAAGCTGCCGGAAAACCCGCCAAACGCTGGAAATCCGTCCTTTAATATCTGCGTGTAGCGGCCGTCGAGGCCTTGAATACGGACGCTCTGCGTGTTCGAAGTTGCCGACGTTTGCGTGACCTGAATGCCCGTGCTCTCGTGCAGCACCATCGATACATTTGCCGGCCGCATACTTATTTTTTCATCGATCTCTTCTTCGTCAATCGCCTCAACACGTGTAGGTTCGCTCTCGATCTCGCGGCCCGTGCGGGTCGAAGTGATCGTAACCTCGCCCATCTCGTTATGGGTTTCGAGTAGAACAGTGCGTTCCGCATGATCGGTCAGCGGGAAAGTGAGTTTGATCTCAACGGTCTCAAATCCAGGCGAAAATATCTCGATGGTTTGCTCGCCGCTTGCGATATTTTTTAGCTCGGCGTAGCCGTCGGCGTTGGTCTTTGCGGTGATTTCCGTATTCTTTACGGTGACGGCCGCGTCAGCGACGTTCTCTTTAGTATCCTTATTTTGAACCCGTATCTTGACCGTGCCCGCGTCCTGGGCGAACAAAGTTTGGGCCGTCAAAATTACGGTTATGAATAATATTGCTTTGTACATGATCTCCTAAAATCTAACTATTTGATTTACAATGGCTCGTTGGGTGACGAGTAAAAATGGGCGCGGTTGTGCTAGCTAGTTAGACTTTAGGCGGTTGCCAGACCGAGGTGCTAAAAGATGCGGTGTCGGGAGCGGAATAGGTCGTGAGAGGTGAGGTAAATGAGGCGGTCTCTACATCGAGAGTCATGCCAAACGAAGTTTTATGGCTCGCGACCGCTTGGCCGCAGCACGAACAGATACAAAACGGCGAACATTCGTCGTCGCCTATTTCGTGGTGGTTTGAGCTTTCAAAATGAGCGGACACTTCCGGTTCGTCACAGCAGTGGCCAGCCTGAGCGACAACCTCCTGACACGGCTGCGACATTAGCAACACGAGGTAGACGATAAAGCTGAAACAAAAAACTCTCACCATTAAGATCCGTTCAATTCATTTTCGCTTTGTCGAGCATTTCCTGCAAGTCATCCGGTATAGGCATCGGCTTAAAGAACCAAACATCTGCTCCGCCCGTATTTCCGGTTGGATAGATCCCCAGCGGCGTCTTGGTCGATGCACCGATGATCCTGATGATCTGGCCCCATATTTCCCGCAAGGATCGCATTTTCAGTGCGAGCTTAAACATCCGCCAATGAATACGAGTGTGCTGATACGTCGATGCCTGCCCTAGCACATGCGCTCGTTCGAGGTGTTTGAATGCCCCAACAATATCGTTTTCGGCTATGCGTCGGTCAGCCAGATCGATCTCAGCATTGATATTTTTTGCCAGAGCGTCGGTCATTGTTCCAATTGTATCTGTTTTGGTAGAAACGATAAATTGTTAAAGGGCTACCTTTGGCATATCCTTAATTTAGTTATGGCGATTTGTGAAGATGATTGTGCAATTGATGCTTTGCGTGAGCGGCAGAGTTCGACTCTAAAGATCGTGCTCGTGGTAAACGTTGTGATGTTCGCCGCGGGCATCGGAGCGGGAATTTACGCGGGTTCGAGCGCACTTTTGTCGGATTCGCTTGATAATTTGGGCGACGCGATCACGTATGGACTTAGTCTTTACGTTGTTCATCGATCTTTGAGAGCCAAGGCACAGGTTGCTCTATTCAAAGGTTCATTGATCTTGCTTGCGGCTCTCATCGTGCTGGGACAGGTGATCTATAGGCTATTTGTGCCGACAGTTCCGGTCTTTGAGATAATGGGCGTCGTTAGTTTGATCACACTCGCCGGAAACTCGCTGTGTCTGGTCCTACTTACGCGTCATCGCACTGAGGATGTAAATATGAGCTCGGTGTGGGAATGTTCGCGTAACGATATCGCATCGAACATATCCGTCTTTGTCGCTGCCGGTGCCGTGTGGCTCACGGGTTCAGGCTGGCCAGACATAATAATCGCGCTCGCGTTAGTTTGCCTCCTTTTGCGTTCGGGTTTTAATGTGTTTTCGCACGCGACCCGCGAACTGGGAAATATTCCGGCCGAATAACATGTAATTTGTCACGGGTAAATGCGGACATTACAATCGAGATATATGATTCGCAGCGGTTTTACCTATCTTTTTATTGCGTTAATACTCATTTCTGTCGGATGCGCCAAGACGGCGGATAAACCTTCGGCAGACAGCAAGACAAATCCTGACACTGGTTCGGCGATCCGCATTTCTGCGGATGGCATCGACGCAGCAGAACCCGCGATCGCGGCCGATGCGCAGGGGAATGTGTTTGTCGTCTTTGTCGAACATTCGGGCAAGGCGGCGGATGTTTTCGTGCAAAAACTCGACGCCAACGGTAAGGTTGCGGATGAAAAAGTGAGAGTTAATCCGGCGGCGGGCGAGGCGAAGGCTTGGAAAGGCGATCCGCCGACAATTGCCGTCGCAAAGGACAACACGATCTATATCGGCTGGACACGAAAGCTCGCGGACGAAAAGGCAAAGGGCAACGACCTGATGCTGTCGGCCTCGCGTGATGGCGGAAGGACATTTGGCGAACCGGCAAAAGTCAACGACGATACAAAACCCGCTTCGCATGGCATGCACTCGCTGGCGGTTGACTCGATGGGCGTTTATGTCGCGTGGCTTGACGAGCGTAATATCGTCACGCAAACGCACGATATGGAAAAGATGGGGGCCGCGATGGCTCATCACGAAGACACCGAGCCAAACAGCGAGGTCTTTTATTCGTACTCGAACGACGGCGGCAAGACTTTTTTTGGGAATAAAAAGATCGCCTCAGATGTCTGTCCTTGCTGCAAGACAACACTGCTAATTGCCGATAACGGTACGGTTTATGCAGCGTGGCGTCAGGTTTTAAAAGGCGACCATCGTCACATTGCAGTTGCTCGTTCGACCGTAATGTCCACGGGCGGTGACCTAGTTTTTAATGACGCTGTCATCGTTAGCGACGACAACTGGCAGATAAATGCCTGTCCGGTGTCGGGCGCGGCTCTGACCGCGAACGGCGAGACGCTCGATGTGATGTGGTACACGGCGGGTGCGGCCGGGCAAGCGGGCATGTATTTTGCACGCTCGGCCGACGGCGGCAAAACATTTGGCCCGCGTCTGCTGGTCAGCAACGAAGCCACCAGCGGAACGCCAGTTTTGGTTCAGCAAGGAGCTAAAGCGGTCGCCGTTTTTGCCGATGTCAGCGGCGGATTGCTGACCGCAAAATGGGAGGGCGATCCCGCGAGCAAGACTTCTCAGACAAAGACCGCCGATGCAAATCTGCCCGCCTCTGTCAGTCTGAAGGGCAAAATTTTTACGGCTTTTGTGAGAAATTCAGGCGGTAAGAACTCGATTTGGGTAACGATCGCCGAGTAAGAGCGACGGGCAGATCTGCTACGCATCGGTCATATCGAAATCCATCGCGTCGACATCTTCGTCAGAATCTTCAGGCTGGCCAAATAATTTGAGCCATAGAAAACCAATTGTTCCAGCCGTGAGCGATGCAAACAGGATCGCCATCTTAGAGGCGTTGATGACGGAGGCATTGCCGGTGAATGCGAGGTTCGTTATAAATATCGACATCGTAAAACCAATACCGCCAAGCAGGCCGGCACCAAAGATGTGTTTCCAGTTGAGGTCCAGCGGCAGACGGCAAATTCCAAATGTAACAGCAATAAAACTTAATAGCGTAATACCGACAGGCTTGCCCGCGAGCAGGCCGAAGATAATGCCGGAACTATTCGCCGTTGAGAGTGAGTGATACCAATCCGCACCGATGATGATGCCTGTATTTGCGAGCGCAAAGATCGGCAAGATAAAGAACGCGACGGGCCTGTGCAGGAAATGCTCGAGTTTGTGCGAAGGCGAATCTTCGTCGTCTTCTTTGGCAGAAAACGGGATCGTAAAGGCAAGCAAAACGCCGGCGATCGTTGCGTGTACGCCCGACTTTAACATCAAAAACCACATCAGCACGCCGCCGAGCAGATATGGCGTCATTTGCACTACTCGGAAATAACGTCTGAGGATCAGCAACATCACAAAAATCGCCAGCGAACCCGCCAGATAAAGCATTGACAATTTTGCCGTGTAAAAGATCGCGATGACGATGATCGCAAAAAGATCGTCGATAACGGCGAGAGCCGTCAGAAATATCTTTAGCGATGCCGGAACGCGGCTGCCGAGAATCGCTAGCACACCTAAAGCAAATGCAATGTCCGTCGCCATCGGGATGCCGAGACCTGCCTGTGTGTCGGTGCCGCGATTCAGGGTGAAATGTATCAGAGCGGGAACAGCGACACCGCCCAATGCCGCAAATATCGGCAGTAGTGCGTTTTTGAAATTGGACAGTTCGCCATTATAAAGTTCGCGTTCAAGTTCGAGCCCGATCAGTAGAAAAAAGATCGCCATCAAGCCGTCATTTACCCAGTGCTCGACACTCAAGCCGCCATAGTAGCTTTGCCAAAAGCCAAGATAACTTGCCCCAAGCGTGGAATTTGTAATTACAAGCGATGCTAGCGTACAGACGATCAGCAAGATCCCGCTCGATCTTTCTGAACGAAAAAATGCTTGAAATGATTTGGAAAGTTTTCTCCTGACGACGCTCATATTGTCGTTGGCTGACCCTTAACACAATATCATTAAATCCGACTGGCAAAACTGACTTGGCGGTGCAACTGAAACTATTTTGCGCCGCTTGCTGTATAATCCAATTAAACTTTTTGCCGGTGCCTGAGGCTGGTTAATTTCAAACTAGAATAATAAATATGCGGATTGTTAACACAAAACCGCGTCCTGAGAAACTATGAAAATCGCTTTACGTTTAATAGCAGTTGTCATACTGCTACAGTCATTTGTCTTGCCTGCCGCCGTGATGGCACAGGACACAAAACAGGCCGAGGTCTATGCCGCCATTCGCAAAGAGGGAATGGAGAACTCAAAAATAATGAACACGATGCATTATTTCTCGGATGTGTACGGCCCGCGTCTGACCGGTTCGCCCAATCACGTCAATGCCGCAAAATGGGGTGCGCGGGAAATGACCTCTTGGGGTTTCGATATGGCCGGGCTTGAGCCGTGGGAATTTGGGCATCCGGGTTGGGTGCACGAACGAGCGACTGGCCTGATGCTTTCGCCGCAAGCGGACACGCTAACATTCGAAGTGCTTGCGTGGACGCCATCGACCAAAGGTGTCGTGACATCCGAGGTCGTGAGTATTGCGATCCCGACCGTTCCTGCGCCAAATAATCCGGCCGTGCAGCAAATGCCGACTCAAGAGGAATTGACCGCATATTTTGACAGTATCAAAACACAGGTCAACGGCAAGATCGTACTGGTTGGCAAGCCAAGAGTCATTGCCCAGGACAACACACCCGGCCCGAAACGTATTAACGACGACGAAAACAAAAAGCGTTACGACCCGGCCAATCCGACCCCAGGCGGCGGGCCTGGCGGACAGGGGCGTGGAGCAGGAGCTGGTGCCGGTGTGACCCCTAGGCCGGGTGCATTGCCCGCAGCCCAGGTCAACGAACAGCTCGACAAGTTTTTGGTCGACAACAATGTCCTTGTCCGCATCAACGAATCAGAACTCGACCGCGGTGCGGTTCGTGCTTTTAACAACCGCACATTCGACATCACAAAGGTCGTCCCTACGGTCGTTATGCGTAACGAAGATTTTGGACGCATCTACCGGCTGCTCGCACATAAGACTGCCGTCAAGCTCGAATTTGACCTCCGTAGCCGAATCGTGCCGGACGGCGTGACGAGTTACAACATGATCGGCGAGATCTGGGGTTCGGATAAAAAGGACGAGGTCATCATGCTCGGCGGCCACCTCGATTCGTGGCACTCAGCGACCGGTGCGACCGACAATGCGGTCGGCTGCGCAACGATGATGGAAGCCGCTCGCATCCTCAAAGCCATAGGCGTAAAACCACGGCGAACGATCCGCGTCGCTTGTTGGGGTGGTGAGGAACAGGGCTTGCTCGGTTCGCAAGCCTATGTCAAAAAGCATTTTGGTACCGCTGAAAATCCGACGCCTGAGTTCAGCAAATTTAACGGCTATTTCAACATCGATAGCGGGACGGGACGTCTGCGGGGCTTGAGCATCTTTGGGCCGCCCGAAGCGGCGACGGTGCTTCGCGATGCACTGGCACCGTTTTCGGATCTCGGATTTGGCGGTGTATCGAGTGCTCGCGGTCGCGGGCTTGGCGGGACAGACAGCACGTCGTTCAACGCCGCCGGATTGCCGGGAATAGGGGCGTCGCAGGATCCGATCGAGTACTTTAACGTCACTTGGCACACCAATCTCGACACGTACGAACGCATAATCGAGAGCGATGTTAAAACATCGGCGATCATCTTTGCCGCAGCCGTTTATACGCTGGCAATGCGTGACGAGATGCTGCCGAGGTTTAAGGCGACTGACATGCCGGCATTGCCGACACCTGTCGCTACGCCGGCTCCAACTCCAGCGGCGACGCCAAAACCTTAGTTAGGAGATAAATGGGCTTTGACGTACAGATAACCGTGCTGCCGGATCATTTACGCATCGTAAATACCGGTGAGTTTTCGCTATCCGAATTGTTTGAGTTCATCGGGCTGGTGAAAAGCGAGGCCGGCAAGGCGGGTCGAAATAACGTATTGGTCGATTCGCGCGGGATAACGGGAAATATCAGCGAGGCTGACCGCTTTATGGGCGGTCAGCGCTCCGCTGAGGTTTTTGGTTCAAAGTTAAAAGTCGCGATCCTTATGCCGGTCGGAACCGTTACTAAAATGGCGGAACTCGCAGCCGGCAACCGCGGTGCGAAGATGCTGGTGACAGATTCGGAAGAGGAGGCTCTCGAGTGGCTGCTCAGCTAGCAACGCCGATCTTTGGACAAATTTCCGCGAGCGTGCATTCGTTGCATTTGGGTTTGCGTGCGTCGCAAACCTGCCGTCCGTGATAGATCATCCAGTGTGGGAACATTACCCAATTATTCTGGGGAACTAATTTCTCCAGGTCACGCTCGATCTTTCCGGGCGTTTTTTCTTTTGTAAGCCCCAGCCGCTGCGACAGACGCGACACATGCGTATCTACGACAACGCCCGACGCAATACCAAATGCGTTCCCCATTACGACGTTCGCGGTCTTGCGGGCAACTCCGCCAAGCGTTAAAAGATCGTCCATCGTATGTGGCACATTGCCGCCATAAACCTCGATAATGCGCTTACACGCGGCTTGGATATTCTTTGCCTTGTTGCGGTAAAAGCCGGTCGAATGGATGTCTTTTTCTAGCTCGGTCTGTGGCACATTCAGGAAATCTTGGGGGCCGCGGTACTTGCGAAACAGATCAGCTGTCACAATATTTACCCGCACATCCGTACATTGAGCCGACAAGATCGTTGCGATCAGCAGTTCAAACGCATTTGTATGAACAAGCGCGCAATGAGCGTCGGGATAGGCCTTTTTGAGCCGTTTGATTATCTCGGCGGTGCGTTGTTTTTTATTGCGGATCATTGGTTCGAGGCTAAAAAGAAAACCTGCAAAATGCAAACAGCGAGTCGATTAGATAGAATTAGCCACAGAGAACACAGAGTTTACGAGTGGGATTTGCAATTTCTCAGTGCTCTCAGTGAACTCTGTGGCTAATATATGAACGTCCCCTTACTCGACCTAAAAGAACAAAACTCAACCCTTCGTCCCGAGATCGAAGCCGCGCTTGCACGCGTATTAGATTCCAACGGTTTTATCCTCGGCAATGAAGTCGCAGGGCTCGAATGTGAACTCGCTGGCTATTGCGGAGTGAAATACGCCATCGGCTGCGCATCTGGCAGCGACGCTATTTTGCTCGCCCTGATGGCGTATGACATCGGTGCGGGTGACGAGGTCATCACGACGCCGTACAGCTTTTTTGCGACGGTCAGCGCGATCACACGGTTGGGGGCGACGCCTGTCTTTGTCGATATCGATCCGGTAACTTACAACCTCGACACCGCTCAGGTCGAAGCCGCGATCACTCCGCGGACTAAGGCGATCGAGCCTGTTCATCTTTACGGACAATGTGCCGACATGGCCGCTCTTCGTGAGATCGCGTCTCGACATAACATCCCGCTTGTCGAAGACGCCGCCCAGGCGATCGGTGCCGAGGAGAACGGTGTTCAAGCAGGTGCGATCGGCGAGATCGGGTGTTTTAGTTTCTATCCGTCAAAAAATCTCGGCGGTATGGGTGACGGCGGATTTATCACGACAAATGACGACGCCCTTGCGAAAAAGCTGCTCGCTCTGCGCGTCCACGGTTCCGAAGAAAAGTATTACCACAAATACGTCGGACTCAACTCGCGGCTCGATGGTTTCCAGGGAGCAGTCCTGCTCGTAAAGCTACCGCATCTCGACGCTTGGACCGACAAACGTCGGGCGAACGCCGACACCTATCGCCGCCTGTTCACTGACCTCGGCCTGACTGAGCAGATAGGCGTCCCTTTCGAACGGCCGAACGCAAAACATATCTACAACCAATACGTCATTCGCGTTCCCGGCCGCCGCGATGAACTGCGTGCACACCTGACCGAAAAGGGTATTGGCACAGACATTTACTATCCCGTGCCGCTGCATTTGCAGGAGTGTTTTGCGTATTTGGGGTATACGCCAGGCGATATGCCCGAATCGGAAAAGGCCGCGGTCGAGACGCTTGCGCTGCCGATCTATCCGGAATTGACATCCGAACAGCAGCAATACGTCGCCGAGTCGATAGCAGAATTTTTTAACTAGAAGTTTCGGCTTCTTCGGTTTTGCCTTTTGAGAACAAAGACCTCAGCAGCCACCAAATGACGCCGTGACCGACGTACAACCCGGCGATCGCGAGCAGTGCATATTGCGAATAAAGCCATACGGCCATCGCGGCACCGGCTATCGCCAGTACGAGGAACATCCCCTGCGGTCCTTTACCGGCGGTCTTCATGCTCGTGTAGCGGATCGTCGAGACCATCAAGATCGACAGCACACCGACCAGCCCCATCAGCGCGTAGGTATAGTAATGTGCGGGCACTGGCCCGTATGAACTAAAAGGTGCGGGAGCAAAATGTACGAGAGCGGCGAGTAATCCTCCAGCGGGTGGTATCGGCAAACCGATAAAAGCTTTCTTATCGACCTTGGTCGCACCCTCGATGAGTTTGACCGGCCGCGTTGCCTGTAGATTAAATCTCGCCAGCCTAAACGCTCCGCACATCAAGAACATAAACAGCAAAAACACGCCGAGGTTGTGGCCAAACGAGCCTTCGGCAAATGCCGGTGCAATAGCCCAAGCATAGATCAAAGCCGTCGGTGCAATGCCAAACGTCAAGACGTCCGCCAACGAATCGAACTGGACGCCGATCTCGGTCGCGGTCCTCGTGGCTCTCGCGATGCGTCCGTCCACAGTGTCAAAAAGTATCGCGAGCCCGATCGCGAGTCCTGCGCCGTTAAAATAGCTTGCGGCCAGCTCCGGATTCGAGGCCGACACCGAAAATCCGCGTATCGAAGACAGCACAGCCAGATAGCCCATCGCCACATTCGCCGCAGTGAACAAAGTCGGTATTACATAAAGCCCTTTTTTGAGGCCCTTATGCGGTGGTCGATTGTCTTTCTCGTCTGCCATAAATAACAGTGAACAGTTAACAGAGAATAGTGAACGGTTACAGATCACTATCGTCGCCACTATTCACTACCGCTTTTCGCTATCCTCGCGATCACCGTTTCTCCGCCTTTCACGCGGTCGCCCACTTTGACCATCAACTCGACAGATGCGGGCATTAACAGATCGGTGCGCGAGCTAAACTTGATCAGGCCAAATTTTTGTCCGCGAATCAGATTATCCCCTGCTTTTGGCCAACAAACAATCCGCCGCGCAAGGATTCCGGCGATCTGCGTGCAGGTAACCGTCAAGCCCTCGCCCTCGATGACCAGCGCATTGCGTTCGTTGACCAGGCTCGCTTCGTCTTTGGTCGCGGGCATTTTCTTGCCGCGGGTGTAGTTAATTTCTTTGATCGTACCGGTGATCGGCGAGCGGTTTATGTGGACATCGAGCGGCGATAGAAAAACGCTAACGAGCTTGGTCGAATCGGTCAGGTCGATCCGCGTCACAACACCGTCCGCCGCCGAAACGATCAGTCCCGCGTCCTGCGGCACGGTGCGCTCAGGGTCGCGGAAAAAGTACATCATAAACAGCGCGACCGCAGCAAAAACCACCGCGACGGGCCACAGCCCAAACCACCCAAACCCCGCCGCGATCACGACCGGTATCAAAATAAAAGGTATCCCTTCTCGAACCATAATAAGTAGCAGTTGGCAGCAGCAGTCGGTAGTTAAAAACCGACTTCCGCATTACTCCATGGACAAAAGCAATGTTTCATACTACACCGTTAGCCCGCCAACTGCCTACTGCCGCTGCTTATTGCTTGCCGCCATTGACGACTGTCCAATAAAAAGCCCGGCATCATCGGACACCGGGCGAAGAGGAGGATCGTGAAGCCAAACTAGACCCTGACAGGATTTTCCTTTGCATAGCTGTACGCGCACCAAGCGGCGAATAGATGGATGACCCATCCCAAAACGCCAACCGATCCGATCCACGAAAAACCGGTCAGTATTAACCAAATTATGCCAATCAATATCCGGCCGTTATAGATCTGCCCGAGCCCGGGTATCAGTAAACTAAGTATGCCAGCCAATAAAGGTTCTCTCATCGCGTGTCTGATCTGCCTCCGTAGTTATTTACGACTGCCACACCGCTTTGTTTCAAGAAATTCGAATCTTTGGAAATGTTGGTCCACCTTGGTCCACCTTGGTCCACCCTGGTCCACCTGGTCCGGACCGGACCAACATATTGATCTACTGACCCGAAGCCATGTGGAGAAGCTGGTGCGTGCCAAAAAATAGGGCGACTCCCGCGAAGACTGCGAGGGATACCCAGACGCTGTTGCCGCCGTGGTGGTTGACTTCGGGGATGAGATCGCTGGCGGCGACGTAGAGCGTGACGCCTCCGGCGACGGGCAGGGCGTAGGCCACGGCTGATCCCGCGTTATTGCCGATAAAGTAAAAGATCATCACACCGAGAAACGTCGTCAACCCCATTAGCGAAGTTGCGATCATTACCTGACGGCGGCCTTTGCCGGCTGCCATTACCATCGAGCCGATCGTAAAGCCTTCGGGAAACTTGTGCAGAAAGACGGCGATGAATACGAGAAAGCCGACCTTGACGTCTATCTGCGAAGCCGCCGCGATCGTCACTCCGTCAAAAAATGTATGCACCAGCAGCCCGCCGACCGCCGTGTAAGCCGAGCGGGTCGAGATCAGGTCGTGCGAGTGATCGTCGTCGTCGCAATGCATCTCTTCGCCAAGGTGAAAGTGCGGGGCGATGGTGTGTTCGACAAACTGCGTGAGCAGATACCCGCCGAGCAGCAGCATCATCGGCATGTAAAGATTCTCAGGGTCGCCCGGATTCGCCGCCTGCCAGATCGTGATCGTTTTCGGCAATATCTCAAACAAAGCCACCGCCAGCATAAACCCGGCGCCGAGCGCGAGCAGGTATTTGAGAAAACGTTTGTAGCTCTGATGGAGCTGCGAAGGGAACAGGACGAGCCCGCCGAGGACGTTCGCCGCCGCGGCAAGCAGGCCGAAAATTATTAACTGTAAAAATAAGGATGTCATCAGACTCTCGAGCGGGTCGCCTTTTATCCTATATCAGCGCCCAAAGAAAACACAAAAACAGCCCAAAATGCGCGGTCGTTTTGATGCCAAAATATTTAAACGCATGATTAAGCATTTTGGTGAAATATTCTCTTGACAGCATACGAATACTCGGCGTATTATTCATTTGCTGTATAAATAACCTCGATATGGCTTTCGAGGTAAACACACAACACCTAATACAACTGTTTAAGAGCATAAGCGCCAAAAACGATGGCGCCGGGAAACGTTCGCACGAATTTCAAAATGCTTAACTGCACGGATGAGGCCCGAAAAGTGATCTTTGAATATGCCGGAATCTGACGCCGCAAATGCACACCGGTCCGTTCTGCTTGCGGAAACTTTGGGTTTCCTTGAGCCGGAAAAAGGCGGGCTGTTTGTGGATGCGACGCTCGGGCTTGGCGGGCATACCGAGGGAATGCTTGAGGCTTCGCCCAATGCGACGGTCATCGGCATTGACCAGGATACGGCTGCGATGAAGCTTGCGAAAACGCGGCTAAAGGTTTATGGCAAGCGAGTAAAATTTGTCCACGCAAATTTTGCGGACATTCGCGAAGCGGTGGGAGAGGCGAGGCCGGACGGGATCTTGGCTGACCTTGGGGTTTCGTCGCTGCAGCTTGATAGCGAGACGCGGGGGTTTAGTTTTAGGTTTGACGCTCCGCTTGATATGCGGATGGATGTGGAATCCGGCGGCATGACGGCCGCTGAGCTGCTCGCGACGGCTGACGAAAAGGAGATCGCCGACATTATATATAAGTACGGCGAAGAGCGTGTTTCGCGAAAGATCGCGAAGTGGATAGTTGAAAAGAGAGAACAGGGCGAGCCGATCGAGACTACGACGCAGCTTGCCGATCTGGTCCGCAGGGCAGTTCGCACGAGCCCAAAGGATAAGATTCACCCGGCGACGCGGAC
>DEQS01000005.1 GCA_002360555.1 Chloracidobacterium sp. UBA3360 | reverse complement strand
TGGGGCAACGGTATTTACAAGTCGATGGATGCCGGTAAGACGTGGAAAAATATGGGCCTCGAAAAGACGATGGCCATCGCCCGCGTTGTTGTACATCCGACGAACCCGGACATTGTCTATGTCGCCGCGACCGGAAACCTCTGGGCGGCGAGCCCCGAACGCGGCGTTTATCGCACGATGGACGGCGGCAAAACCTGGTCATTGGTCCTCAAGGTCAACGAAGACAGTGGCGCGACCGACATCGCGATCGATACCGAAAGCCCGACGATACTGTACGCAGCAATGTACCAGCGACGACGTACCGTTTTTGGGTTTAACGGCAGCGGCGAGGGAAGTGCGTTATATAAAACAAACGACGGCGGCGACACCTGGACAAAGATCACAAAAGGAATGCCGTACGATGCGGAAAGTGCGCCGACGCCGCGTCCCGAAGGGTTTTCGGAAACTGGCCGTAACGCTATCGCCATTTACGCAAAAGACACGAATATCGTCTATGCAATGGTCGAGCACGCGAACGGAGGCATCTATCGCTCGAACGACAAGGGTGAGACATGGACGCGAATGAGCAATATCGACGCCAATCCGCGACCGATGTATTTCAGTCAGATACGGATCGATCCGAACAACGACCAACGTCTATGGATCGCAGGCGTGACTATGCAGTATTCGGACGACGGAGGCAAGACCTGGACCGGCAACTTTTCGCGTGCGCCGCACGCTGATACGCATGGTCTCTGGATCAACCCAAAAGATTCAAACCACATTATCCAAGGCAACGATGGCGGTATCAATATAAGCTACGATCGCGGCGTTACGTGGGACTATGCCAACACCGTACCCATTGGGCAATTTTACGAGGTCGGTGCTGATAACAGCATGCCTTATAAGATCTGTGGTGGATTGCAAGATAACAACGCTTGGTGCGGCCCGAGCATGTCGTTCAACCCCCGCGGCATTACCAATGACGATTGGTACACGATCGGCGGCGGCGACGGCTTTTATGCTCAGCCCGACCCGAATGATCCTGACATCGTATATACCGAGTCGCAGGACGGCAATGTGCTCCGCCGAAACGTAAGAACAGGCGAGAGCAAGAGTATCCGCCCACGCGAAGACGAAGGTGAAAAGAATTATCGTTTTCATTGGAATTCGCCGATCGTTATCTCGACGTTTGACCGAAACACGATCTATTACGGTGGCAATTTCCTCTTCAAATCAACCAATCGCGGCGATAGTTGGGTGAAAATAGGCGGCGAACTAACGACCAACGTTGACCGTAACACTCTGCCGATAATGGGCAAGGTGCCGGATAAGAATACGCGTTCGCGCCACGATGGCGTCCAGCAGTTTCCAGCGATCACGACGATCTCAGAATCACCCGTCAACAAGAGCGTTCTGTGGGCCGGAACAGACGACGGCAATTTGCAGGTAACACGTGATTCGGTTTCGTGGAAAAATGTGTCCGATAACGTGTCCGGCTTGCCAAAGGGAACCTTTGTCAGCCGCGTCGTTGCCTCGCGTGAAAACGAAGCGACGGCTTATGCGACATTTGACGGCCACCGCAATGGCGATTTTAAGGTCTATGTCTATATGACCTCCGATTACGGCGAGACTTGGCGGTCTATCTCGTCAAATCTGCCGCAAAACAACGGGGTGGTCAACGTTATTCGTGAGCATCCGCGTAATCCCAGCCTGTTGTTTGTCGGAACTGAGTTTGGACTGTTTGCTTCGTACGACCGCGGCGGCAATTGGACACAGATCAAACAAAATCTGCCGACAGTTCCGGTTGACGATATTCTAATCCATCCGCGTGATAACGATCTGATCCTCGGCACACACGGCCGTTCGATCTGGGTGATGGACGATATCACGCCGCTCCAACAGACCAATGATGCGATGCTTAATGAGAGCATCTATCTCTTTGACACGCGGCAGGCGATCAATTGGCGGACCTGGAATAACAAGCCGCTAACGTCGGACAAGGCATTTTACGGCCAAAACCCGCCAAATGGAGCGATGATCAACTTTTATCTCAAAGAACCTCTTGGCGAACGCGAAACGATCGCGATCACGATCCAGGATTCGGCCGGGGCAACGGTGCGCACTATTAACTGTACTCGTCCTAATCCAACGGCGCCTGCCGCGCCGCAAGGCGGCCAGGGCGGCGGCGGCGGCGGAGGATTTGGCGGTTTTGGCGGCGGGCAGCAGCAATGCAACGCCGTGCCCGGGTTTAACCGTTATGTTTGGGATCTACGCTCAAGACCAGCTGGCCCTCAATTGCCCACTACAGGCGGCGGAGGTGGCGGCGGCGGTGGTTTTGGCGGAGCACTCGCGACTCTCGGATTCCGCGTCGATCCGGGTGACTACACGGTCAAGATCAAGCTTGGCGAAAAGGAAATGTCCAAGTCGCTAAAGGTCATTGACGATCCGCGAGTCGTTTTTTCTGCTGAAGACCGTGCCAAGAAAAAGGCAGCGTTGACAAAAGTTCAGCCGCTGATAATGCAGGCCTCGCTTGCACAGTTTACGATCGTCGGACTGCGTGCCAATCTCAATACGGTTATCGAAGGCTGGAAACGCCCCGGCACGGCACAGCCGCCTGAGAACGTGAAAAAGGCCGCCGAGGATCTGCTCAAAAAGATCGACACGGCATATGTAAACTGGGGCACTCCGCCTTCGCTGGTAAGCAACATCAGCCAGGCCGGGCCTCCGCTGGTTGAGTTGCCGACGCCGCTCAATCAACGCGTCGCCCAGCTTGCCTTTGCGATCGAGGGTGCGTCAAATGCACCGACAGATTTTGAGTTGGCACAGATCGATATCCTGTTAAAACGGATACCGGTCGCCTCTGACGAGGTTCGTAAGCTCGTCAGCGAGGATCTTGCCGCTCTTAATGCAATGATGGCCGAGGCTAGGATACCATATGTTGCTGTCCCGTCGATCGGCGGGGGTGGCGGTGGTGGACGCCGTCCGCCGGTCGAGGACAATGACCGCGACCAGATCGAACCCTGATGTTTTAACCAACATTTGTTTTGAGGGCACGGATAGCTTATAGGCGATTCCGTGCCTTTCTTTTGTATAGTCGGCAACTAAAGCTAAAATAAATAAATGCTCAAGATCGATGTTCACACGCACATCCTGCCGAGGGATATCCCGAAGTGGAAGGACAGTTTTGGCTATGGCGGCTTTATTGGGCTCGATCATTACAAACCGTGTTGTGCCAAGATGGTGCGCGACGACGGTACACAGTTTCGCGATGTTGAGGAAAACTGCTGGGACGCCGAGAAGCGTATCGAGGAATGTGATGCGTCTGGCGTCGATATACAAGTGCTCTCGACTGTGCCGGTAATGTTCAACTACTGGGCAAAGCCGAACGACGGTGCCGAGATCGCCCGTTTTCTAAATGATCATATCGCTGAGATCGTGACTAAGTTTCCAAAGCGCTTTGTCGGACTCGGAACCGTGCCGTTGCAGGATGCTGGCTTGGCGGTTCGCGAACTCGAACGCTGCAAAGACATCGGTCTGGCCGGTGTTCAGATCGGGACAAATGTTAACCAACTAAATCTAGGAGAGCCGCAGTTCTTTGATTTTTTTGCGGCTTGTCAGGAACTCGGCATGGCCATCTTTGTTCACCCGTGGGACATGGCGGGCGAAAAAGATATGCAGAAATACTGGCTGCCGTGGCTGGTCGGTATGCCGACAGAAGTATCGCGCGCGATCTGTTCGCTGATCTTTTCGGGCGTGCTTGAGCGGCTGCCCGACTTGCGATTATGTTTTGCACACGGCGGGGGTTCATTTCCCTCGACCATAGGACGTATCGAGCACGGGTTTGATGTCAGACCCGATCTTTGTGCGGTCGATAATCCACACAGTCCTAGGAAGTATTTGAGCCGGATGTATTTCGACGCCCTCGTCCATGACGGAGCAACGCTCGACTATTTAATAGACCTTGTCGGGGCCAATCAGGTCGCTATGGGCAGCGACTATCCGTTCCCGCTCGGTGAGCTTGAGCCGGGTAAACTGATCGAAAATTCCGGTTATGACGACGAAACAAAGGCAAAATTGCTGCATTTGTCGGCTTTATCGTGGCTCGGTTTGAATAGAAATGACTTGACTAGCTAGTCTGACTAGAATTATCATCAGAATATGAAAGTCAGCGTCTATGAAGCAAAATCTAAGCTGAGCCAGATGATAAATGCAGCTCTCGATGGAGAAGAGGTTGTCATAACCCGCAATGGTAAGGACACCGTGAAGCTAATGCCCGTTCCGAAGAAAAATAACGACTGGATCGGTATGTACGAAGGGCAGATCATTATTCACGATGATTTTGACGAACCGTTAGAAGAGTTTGAGGCATTCAGTTGAGTATCCTAATCGACACGCATGTATTCCTTTGGGCCGCCGGCGTTGGCGGGCGGCTATCAGAAAGTGCGAAGACGCTGCTGACCGAGTCGGGGCAGCCGGTCTTCTTTTCGGCGGCAAGCGCCTGGGAAATAGCAATCAAATGGTCGAAAGGGCGGCTGACTCTACCTGCATCCCCGGGCGAAGTCATCAACAATGTCGTTAGCTCTGCGGGGATAACGCAGCTTTCCGTTACGTTCAAAGATGCATGTGCGGTAGCTGACATGCCATTCCACCACAAGGATCCGTGCGATCGGCTCTTGGTCGCTCAAGCTCGGACTAATGGTTTGCGATTAATGACAGCGAACCCGATACTGGAGCGATATGATGTTGACGTTATCGCACTTTGGTTAAATGACGATGAATGATGTGAATAACACAAAATCTTCTGAAGAGTTAGATGCTGCTGACCCACTACGCGGTTTTCGGCAGCGCTTTCATTTCCCTGAGGTTAGCGGCGGTGAGCCGATCTATTTTACAGGTAACTCGCTCGGGCTGATGCCAAAGACGGCTCGTGCTTACGTCGAGCAGGAGCTTTCCGACTGGGAGCGGTTTGCGGTCGAGGGGCATGTTCACGCAAAAAATCCTTGGCTACCGTATCACGAATTCCTGACCGAGCAAATGGCAGCTATTGTCGGTGCAAAGCCCGTCGAGACGGTCGTGATGAATTCGCTCACCGTCAATCTACATCTACTGCTTGTCTCGTTTTATCGACCGACGAGCGAGCGATTCAAGATCGTTATTGAAAAAGGCGCATTTCCGTCTGACCAATATGCTGTTGCTTCGCAGATAAAGTTTCATGGGCTTGATCCGAGTGATGCGTTGATCGAACTCACCCCACGCCATGGCGAATCGACTCTTCGCACCGAGGACATCATTGAAACCATCAACCGAGAAGCTGCGTCGATCGCTCTTGTCATGCTCGGCGGCGTTAATTATTACACCGGACAGGCATTTGAACTGCAGGCGATCACCGAGGCGGGACACAAAGCGGGTGCCGTCGTCGGATTTGACCTTGCTCATGCTGCGGGCAATCTTGAGCTGAAAATGCACGATTGGGATGTCGATTTTGCCGCATGGTGCTCGTATAAATATTTGAATGGTGGACCCGGAGCGGTGGGCGGAGCGTTTGTTCACGAACGGCACGCAAATAGCTTTGACCTGCCGCGTTTTGCCGGTTGGTGGGGACACGATAAAGCAACGCGTTTCCTGATGGGCCCGGAATTTCACCCACTCGCCGGCGCCGAAGGCTGGCAGATATCCAACCCGCCGATCCTGCAGATGGCGGCACTGCGAGCGTCGCTTGAAATATTTGCGGAGGCTGGAATGACGGCCTTGCGGGTAAAGAGCGAAAAATTGACAGGCTATCTCGAGACGATGATCAGTGAAGTCGATGACGCTCGCATTTCGTTAGTTACGCCCAAAGACCCTGATCAACGCGGCTGTCAGCTCTCGATCCGTGTCGGCGATAAAAAACTGCACGAACAAATCGTGTCGCAAGGGGTCTTTGCGGATTGGCGCGAGCCTGATGTGATTCGCGTCGCTCCCGTCCCGCTGTATAATAGTTTTGCGGACGTTTTTCGTTTCGTTGAAATACTTAGATCCGCCTTGAATTAGTTAAGGTCAGCAGCAACATAGCCTGGTGTTTAGGCGAAAGTGGGAGGGGGCAATATGATCCGCGCAAAGATCAACGGAATCGAGGGTGAGTTCGCCGAAGGGGCTTCTGTGTTGGAGGCGGCTCGTCAGATGGGATCGGATATTCCAACGCTCTGTGATGACAAGCGTCTGGATCCTGTCGGAGCCTGCCGAATGTGCTTGGTCGAGATAAAGGGCCGAGCCAACGCGACCGTTTCGTGCACGACCATTCTGGCTGATGGGATGGAGATCGAAACCCACACCGAACCGATCGAATCGGCTCGAAAGTGGAACTTGAGAATGCTCGCACGCAATTATCCTGCAGACGCCTTTACAAAATATCCCGACAAACCATTTCATAAACTAGCAACCGACTTCGGCCTGACCGCGGCTGATTTTCACGGTGACCATTCGATCTCGGCAGATCCCTCGCACACATATATCGATGTCGATATGTCGCGGTGCATCAACTGTTACGCCTGTGCCCGTATTTGCGCCGACGTGCAGGGCCAGTTTGTCTGGCACGTGCTTGGCCGCGGCGAAGATTCGCACATCATGCCGGACTCGTTCGGAGCGTTTGGCGATAGTACTTGCGTCTCGTGCGGTGCTTGTGCGGACGCGTGTCCGACCGGAGCTTTGGAAGACAAGACGGTTATAGAGCGAGGATTTCCGACCGCGTGGACAAAGACGACATGTCCTTATTGCGGAACGGGCTGCGAAATGAATGTCGGTACGCGCGACGACCGCGTCGTGCAAGTCAAACCGGTGATGGACGCTCCTGTAAATTACGGCCATCTCTGCGTGAAAGGGCGATACGCGTTCGATTTTGTCGATGCCGACGACCGCGTGACGGAACCGATGATCCGAGAGAGTGGTGATTGGCGTGTCGTTTCGTGGGAAGAGGCGATCCGATATACGGCAGACAAACTCAAGGCGATCGACGCCGAATTTGGCAAAGAGAGCATCGCTGTTCTCGGGTCAGCTCGAGCGACGAATGAGGAAAACTATCTCGCACAAAAATTCACCCGCGTCGTGCTCGGCACCAACAACGTCGATTGCTGTGCCCGCGTTTGCCACACGCCATCCGCCGCGGCGATGAAGATGATGATCGGCACCGGTGCGATGACAAATTCGTTTGACGATATCGAAAAGGCACGAACGATCATCCTCTGCGGAGCAAATCCGAGCGAAAATCATCCGATCCCCGGAGCGCGAATAAAACAGGCCGTGATCAAAAACGGCACCAAGTTGATCGTCATCGATCCGCGAAAGACCGAGCTGACAAAATACGCCGACGTGCATCTGCAATTGCGGCCGGGTACGAATATTTTGATGTTCAATGCGATCGCCCACGCGATCATCGACGAAGGCTTGACCGATCCTGAATTTATTGCGACGCGTGTAGAAGAGTTCGAAGAGTTCAAATCATTCGTTGCGGAATATTCGCCCGAAGCTGTCGCCGAGCGATGCGGTGTCGATGCCGAACTCATTCGCAAGGCTGCACGTATCTACGCGACCGACACTCCGTCGATGGCGATGCACGGGCTTGGTATGACCGAGCACCTGCAAGGAACTGAGGGCGTTATGACGATCGTCAATCTCGCACTGTTGACCGGCAATATCGGCAAGGCCGGAGCGGGCGTGAATCCGCTTCGCGGGCAAAACAATGTCCAGGGCTCTGCTCACATGGGCTGTGATCCAGGAATTCTGACCGGCTCGATCACTATCGAAGCGGGACGCGAGCTGTTTGAAAGCGTTTGGAAAACGCCGATCCCGACCGCAGCGGGATTAAATCAACTACAAATGATCGATGCCGCCCGCGAAGGTGAACTCAAAGCTCTGTGGACGATCGGCTATGACGTTTTTCTCTCGAATGCCAATGCCCATGAGACGGCGAAAGCATTTGCGAACATGGATCTCGTTATCATTCAGGATTTCTTTATGAATGAGACCGCCAAGCGGTTTGGTCACGTATTTTTTCCGGCGGTGACTTCGTTTGAAAAGGACGGCACATTTATGAACGGCGAGCGGCGTGTACAGCGAATAAGAGGTGCGGTTAGCCCACGAGGCAATTCGCGTTCGGATTGGGAGATCGTTTGTGATCTCGCAGCGGCGATGGGATTTGAGAAGGATTTTGCCTTTAATTCCGCAGAGGAGATCTGGAACGAGGTCCGTGCGGTATGGCCGCCGGGATACGGTATTACGTATGAACGCATCGAAAAGGCCGGAATACAATGGCCGTGTCCTGATATCGAACATCCGGGAACCGAGATATTACATGGGGAATCGTTTTCCAACGGGGTGAAAGCAGCATTACGTCGAATAAAATTCCGTGCGACGAAAGAGGTCATATCGGACGATTTCCCGTTCCTGCTGACAACTGGACGCGTGCTCGAACACTTTAACGCCGGCACAATGACAATGCGGACACCGAACCACGAACTGCGGCCGACGGATCTGCTGATGGTCTCGAAAGCCGATTCGCATCGGCTGTCGATCGCGGCGGGTGAAAAGGTCAGGCTCAGGAGCAATTACGGTGAGACGGTATTGCCGGTCGAGATAACGGATAAGGTGAAAGCCGGCGAACTTTTCGCATCGTTTCACGATCCAGCGGTCTTTCTGAATTACGCGACCGGCCCGACACGCGACCGGTTTACACAAGCTCCGGAATTTAAGGTCACGGCGGTCAGTATCGAAAAACTGGACTCTCAGATCTCAAGTAATTAATGTCAAAGCAAAAGGTAACTATCATTGGTGCCGGCCTTGCTGGCTCGCTGCTTGCGATCAATCTCGCCAAACGTGGGATCGAGACGCACGTCTATGAATCGCGCGGCGATATGCGGCTCGAAGAGGTAGCAGCCGGACGTTCGATCAACCTTGCGTTGTCCGATCGCGGTATTGCTGCTTTGCGCGAGGTCGGCATGGATGAGTATATGCTCGCCGAAGCCGTGCCGATGACCGGGCGTATGATCCACACGGTAACCGGCGAGCAAAAGCTCCTGCCCTACAGCGGCCGCGAGGGCGAATATATCAACTCGGTCTCACGAGCCGGCCTCAATATCGCCCTGATCAACGAGGCGGATAAATACGACAACGTCAAATTTCATTTCAGCCAGCGATGCGTCTATTTTGATTGCTCGAACGGCGAAGCCAAGTTTTCGAATGGGGAACGGGTCAAAAGCGACACGGTGATCGCGACCGATGGTGCGGGCTCGGCCGTGAGAAACGCAATGCTCCACGGCGGTGTCGAACGGTTTGATTTTTCACAGGTCTGGTTGGCGCATGGCTATAAAGAACTCCATATCCCAGCGGCGGCTGATGGAGGCTTTCGGCTCGAAAAAAATGCCCTACACATCTGGCCTCGGCATCAGTTCATGATGATCGCTCTGCCAAATTTTGACGGGAGCTTTACTTGTACGCTATTTCTGGCCCATAAGAATCCACCGGCTAACGCAGGCGGTTCTGACTTTGCTGGCTTAGTAGACGAGCAGGCGGTTCGCGATTTTTACAACCGCGAATTTCCCGACGCCGTTTCGCTGATGCCGACGCTGACCGAAGACTTTTTTGCCAACCCGACCGGAAATCTTGGGACGGTCAAATGCTTTCCTTGGAACGCAGGCGGCAAGGCTTTGCTGCTTGGAGACTCGGCCCACGCAGTCGTGCCGTTTTATGGGCAGGGAATGAACTGTGCTTTTGAGGACGTTCGGGTGCTGGACACGCTCTTGTCAGACCGACCGGACGGCAAGTTTGATTGGCAATCTATTTACGAGAAATACGGCGAACTTAGAAAGATAAACACCGACGCCATCGCCGATATGGCGGAGGAAAATTTCTACGAGATGCGCGACCGTGTTGCGGATCCTGTATTCCAACGCAAACGCGAACTCGAGACCAAACTCGAACAGACCTATCCCGATTATTTCTCAAAATACTCAATGGTCACCTTTCGCGAAGACCTGCCTTATTCAGTCGCGAAAGAAAAAGGAAATACTCAGGATCGTCTGTTGATGGAGATCTGCGAACACGTCGGTAACGTGGACGAATTAGATCTCGAGCGGATCTATCGACAGATCCTGAACTAGTGACGGAGTTATGATCGATCTAAATAAACCAAGTACGCAGATCGATATCTCGATCCCACTGCAATTCAATGGGCCGCAGCCAAATGCTTACGGAGTTGAGGCGGCGACGTCGAAGGCTTGTGAGGCCGGCGACATTGTCGGCGATACACGGCGGGGTGGGAGCGTAAATTTTGAGCAATACACGTTCATCCCGCACTGTAACGGGACGCATACTGAGTGTGTTGGGCATATTACGGACGAGCGGATCTCGGTGTTGGATTGCCTGACAGATTTTGTTGTCGCGGCGGTGTTGGTGTCGGTTGAGCCGGTGAATGTTGACGGCGGAGATCTTGTGATAACGCACTCATCGCTGCAAGCAGCGAGTGTCGGCACGGCTGCGGACACTCCGACGGCGTTGATCGTGCGTACGCTGCCTAATGATGACAGTAAGCTGACGCGACAGTACGGTGAGCAATATATTCCGCCGTATTTTACGGCTGAGGCGATGAAATATCTTGTCGAATGCGGATTCAAACACTTACTCGTCGACATGCCGTCGATCGACCGGATCTTTGACGAAGGAAAACTAGTAAATCACCGTATATTTTGGAACGTCGAACCCGGAAGTCGGGAGATAAATGCCGCGACGCGTATGGAAAGTACGATTACGGAGCTTATTTATGTGCCAAACGAGTTTGCGGACGGGGAATATCTACTAAATCTACAGATCGCTCCGTTTGTGGCCGATTGCTCACCGAGTCGACCAATGCTAATGGGAATTATTTAACAGGATAGACAGGATGAGGAGGATGAAGAATTTATTGGGTTGATGATCTTGTTTATCCTGTCCATCCTGTTTGAAATATCAACTAACCGCTTTTTCAATTGCCTCTTTCAGATTTGGGTACTTAAACTCAAACCCTGCATCTTCCAACCTTTTCGGCATAACTTTTGTACTTGCCAATAATAACGCATCGCCCATTTCGCCGAAGATCATGCTGACGGCAAACTCGGGCAGTGGGAGGAATGTTGGCCTATACAATACGTCGCCGAGGGTTTTGGTGAAATCGTGATTTGTGACCGGATTCGGCGATACTGCGTTGACTGCACCGCGGATGTTTTCGTTTTCGATGACGTAATTTATGACGGCGATCTCGTCTTCCATTGAGATCCAGCTCATCCATTGTTTGCCGCTGCCGACCACGCCGCCGACGCCCATTTTGAAAGGGAGCAGCATCGTAGATAGTGCCCCGCCGTCTTTGGATAAGACGATGCCGGTGCGGAGCAAGACTGTTCTAATTCCCGCGTCTTCGGCGCGGCGGGATTCGGCTTCCCATTCACGGCAGACGCCCGCCAGGAAATTGTCGCCCATGGCCGACGATTCGGTCATCTCTTCTTCGCCGCGTTCACCGTAAAAACCGATAGCGGACGAAGCCACAAATGTGTGCGGTTTCTTTTTGAGTTTTGATATCGCGTCGACGACGTTTCGCGTACCCAAAACGCGGCTGTCGCGGATGGCTTTTTTCTTTTCGTCGGTCCAGCGAAGGCCGCTGACGTTCTCACCGGCGAGGTGAACCACGACATCGACGCCTTCGATCTTTTCAGGGTCGGTGAAACCTTCTTCGATGCTCCATTGGATGTGATTGTCGTCCTGCGGTTCTTTGCGCGAAGCGAGCAAGAGTTCGTAGCCTTTTTCGGTAAATGATTTTTGCAGCTCAGTGCCGACGAGCCCGCTGGCACCTGTGATCAATACTTTCATAAAATCAGTTTAGCCCACGAAACACACGAAATACACTAAAAGGAGAGAATTCATTATGGCACAGCTAAGCCATTTCGTGTTTTTTGTGTGTTTCGTGGGCAATTATCTGCGTAGGTCGTTGTAGATAAATTTCGTCATCAGATCGAGTTCGCGTTTTGTTAATTGGTCGCGAAAGGGCGTCATGCCGTTGCCGCCTTCGGCGAGTTGTTTGTAGATCTCGGCTTCGGTCCTAAATTTTAGCTGCCCCTCGCGCATATTCGGCACGACCTTACCGTCCGGGAGCGTCCTGCCCTCGCCCTCGGGGCCGTGACAGATCGCGCAGTGCTGGCGAAACATCGAAGCGGCGTAATCTTTGCTCGTGGAGATAGAGTAATGCTGTGGCTTCGAGGAAAAACAGGATGCGATGCCGAGAATGGCAAAAATTATCAGGATGAGCAGTTTTGTGCGAAACATCTATACGAGAAGTTTTACGCAAAGCCGCTGAGAACGCAAAGCTAGGCTTTTGCTACTTCTTCTTTTAACGCCCGTTTGAATATCTTCCCGGTGTTGCCGATAGGCAGGGCGTCGCGGAATTCAACCTTTCGCGGGTATTTGTTGGCGGCGATCTGGTCGCGGCACCAGGCGATGAACTCTTCTTCGGTCAGCTCGTGGCCTTGATTTAGAACGACGAAAGCTTTTACTTCTTCGCCGAGGCGGTCGTCAGGGACGCCGATGACGGCGACAAGGCTGACGGCAGGGTGCGTGATTATTACTTCCTCGAGTTGACGCGGATAAACGTTGTAGCCGCCGCGGAGGATCATGTCTTTTTTGCGATCGACGATGGCGAGATAGCCTTCGTCGTCCATGATGCCGACGTCGCCGGTGTGAAACCAGCCGCTGCGAAACGCTTCGGCGGTCGCGTCGGGACGTTTGTAGTAGCCTTTCATCACGTTGGTCCCGCGAATGACGACCTCGCCGCGCTCACCGCGAGGTACCTCATTGTCTTCGTCATCAAAACATTTAACTTCGACGCCAAATATCGCCTGGCCGACCGTGCCGGGTTTGGACGGCCTTTCAAAATGATTGGTGGTCGCTAGGGGAGACGTTTCGCTCAAGCCGTAGCCTTCCATCACCCGGACGCCGAATTTCTCCTGAAACTCCTGCATCAGGTTGACCGGCATCGGGGCACCGCCGGATGTGCAGACCTTCATATTGTCGGGGATATGGCTGATATCGTAATCATTTTCTTTGACGTATTGCAGTAATGCCCAATACATCGTCGGTACGCCGACCCAGAAATTGACCTTCTCCGCGACCATTGTGTCGAGAGTTGTTTTCGGCTCAAAACGCGGCAACAGAACGACGCGGTTGCCGCCATAGAGCTGCGTGTTCATCTGCACCGTCTGGCCGGTCGTGTGAAACAGCGGCAGGGTGATCAGGCAAGTCTTTTGCTGTTGATCGGTAAAATCCAGCAGCGGCATGTGGATGCTGTACGTCGTGACACAGTTTGACCAGAGATTTAGATGCGTCAACTCCGCGCCCTTTGGCTGGCCGGTCGTGCCCGATGTGTACAGGATCGCGCAAGTATCGTCGGGAGCGGTGGGATAGACCTCAAATTCCTCAGACTTATCGAAAGTGATCTGTGTCAGCGTTTTATGCTCCTCAATCGGCGAAGGAGCGATCATATCCGCCGTCATAATGATCAAATGCTCGCAACTGTCGACCGCGTCAAACGCCGCCTTGGTCGAGATTAGCATTGGCAACTCGGGCGTGCCTTCGAAAACGAAGACCGCCTTAGCGTCGGAATCGCGGAGATGATATTCGATCTCAGCTGCCTTGAACAAAACACAGATCGGCACGACCGCAGCACCCGCTTTCATTATGCCGTAATAGACGACGGGGAAATACGGGATGTTTATACAATTGAGCGCGACTTTGTCGCCGTGGCCGATGCCCATCTCAACCAGCGCGTTAGCAACGCGGTTCGACAGTTTGTCGAGTTCGGCGTACGTTAGGCGGACGTTATCCCAGACAATCGCTTCCTTTTGCGGAGCAAGGCCCGCATGGTGCGAAACTATCGACGCCAAATTGAGTACTGTGGCCGTACCGTTCATAAGTTAAGGGTTTAGAAACACCTTATTATACACCAACTTGCCGTGAAAAGTTGATACTTTCTGCCGAGGAAATTTCTGTATCGAGTCGCTGGATCGAGTGGACCTTAAATTTGTCGTTTTGGTCAGGAAAATCGTTGCGATAATGCCCGCCGCGAGACTCTTCGCGCCAAAGAGCGGAGGTTGCAACG
>DEQS01000023.1 GCA_002360555.1 Chloracidobacterium sp. UBA3360 | reverse complement strand
GCGGCAAATGTGCCGTTCAAAGCGACCGCCGGGCTGCATCATCCGATACGCTGTTTTCGCCCGCTGACTTACGAAGAAAACGCGGTCACCGGCACGATGCACGGCTTTCTCAACCTTTTCCTCATGACCGGTTTCGCCCTCGAAGGCTACCGCGAGAGCCTGCTCGTTGATGTGATGGAAGAGGAATTTGACGAGGTCTTTGCTTTTACAGACCAGGCCGCCATCTGGCGCGAAGACTACACGCTAAACCTGCGCCACATCGAGACGCTCCGCGAAAAAGGCATCCAATCGTTCGGCTCATGCTCTTTCGACGAACCTGTGGCGGATCTGCAAAAGCTGGGTATTCTTTAGCTATTTGACGCTTCTGTCGGCGTCAGAGCACGGCGCAACTCCATCAGAGTGCTGCGCAAGAGCGTCAGAGCACGGAGCAACCACGTCAGAGCACGGAGCAACCACGTCAGAGCACTGCGCGACCGCATCAGAGATGTGCGCAACTGCGTCAGAGTACGGCGCAACTGCATCAGAGCTGTGCGCAACTGCATCAGAGTACGGCGCAACTGCGTCAGAGTACGGCGCAAGTGCAAAAGAGTTCGGCGCAAGCGCAAAAGAGCAATGCACAACTGCGTCAGCGCACTGCGCGATCACGTTCGAGCACTTTCCGGTGCGTTCACTTCGGATTCCGGCGGCTGAAAAGTTAAAATACAGAGTATGTACGAGATAAACGAAACCCACGACCCGAACCTCAAAAGCTGGGTCGAATCCGCCAACGATCCGAATACGGATTTTCCGATACAGAATTTGCCGCTGTGTACATTCAGAAGAAAGGCTACGCAGGAATTTGTTCGTATCGGAGTAGTTATCGGCGATTCGATTTTTGATGTTCAACAGGCATATCGTCGGATGTTGTTTGAGGTTGCTTACGAAGGAATCCCCTTTCTGGCTAACTTCAAAACAAGCCTTCAAGACGTTGGCAAATATCCTAACTTTTTGCAATCGCTTCCTGACTTCCGAAAACGCTGCGTTGCAATACTTTCTGAAGGTTTTGAGGAGTCGAAACGGATCGTTGCGGAAGAGTGTCTTGTTCCCATAATTGATACGGAATATTTTCCGGCATTTGAAAATATCCGCGACTACACCGACTTCTACTGCTCGATCTATCACGCGACGAATGTGGGGTCGATGTTTCGGCCGGACAATCCTTTGCTGCCGAATTATAAATATGTGCCGATCGGGTATCACGGGCGGGCTTCGTCGATCGTGATCTCGGGGACGGACATCAAGCGGCCTAAGGGGCAGAACCGGACCGATCAGGAAGCTCCGCCGGTCTTTATTCCGTGCAAGAGCCTCGATTACGAGATGGAGGTCGGGTTTTTTGTCGGGCAGGGGAATGAGCTTGGTACGTCGATCCCGATCGGCGAGGCGGAGCAGCATATCTTCGGGCTGTGCCTCGTCAACGACTGGTCCGCCCGCGACATACAGGCGTGGGAATACCAGCCACTCGGGCCGTTTCTCGCCAAGAATTTCGCCACGACGATCTCGCCCTTCGTTGTCACGATGGAGGCTCTCGCTCCATTCCGCACAAAGGCGTTCGAACGCGAAGAAGGCGATCCCGCTCCGCTCGATTATCTCGCCGATGAGCAAAACGGCAAATTCGGCGGCATCGACATCAACCTCGAGGTCTTCATCCAAACCGAGAAGATGCGTGCGGAAAACATCGAACCTTTCTTGTTAAGCCGCTCGAACATGAAAGACCTCTACTGGACGATCGGCCAGATGCTCACGCACCACGCCTCCGGCGGCTGCAACCTCCAAACCGGCGACCTCATCGCCACCGGCACGATCTCAGGCAAAGAAAAGTCCGAACGCGGCTCCATGCTCGAACTAAGCTGGCGAGGCACCGAACCCATCGAACTCCCATCCGGCGAAACACGTAGATTTTTAGAAGACGGCGACGAAATAATCATGAAAGGCTACTGCGAACGCGAAGGTTTTCGCCGCATCGGCTTCGGCGAATGCCGCGGAAGAATTCTTCCAGCGGATTAGAAGTTTTTGCCACGAATTACACGAATAACACGAATTAGATTTTTTTTCTTATTCGTGACATTCGTGTAATTCGTGGCTAAATGTTTTTGGTCTGCTAAAATTCAACTGTGAAATCAGCACCGGCTTATTCGGAAATTTCGGTACGTCGCGTCGCTTCGGGCGGGGACGGCTCTGAATCTGATGATGTTCTCGCGGTTGAGGAACCGTTGGAAATTCGGATCGGTTTCCCTGACGGAGCGCAAAAGGCCGTCTCGATAACGATGCGGACGCCGGGCGAGGACGGCGAACTTGCCGCAGGTTTTCTCTTTACCGAGGGTATCATCACTTCGACCGACCAGATCAAACAAATACGCCACTGCGGTCTCAAGATCGGGAAGGGAAACGGTTCGCTGGATCGTACTTCTGCTCTCAACTCGAACACCATCCGCGTGGACATAAACGAAGTTCTCAACATCGATCTCAAACGTCTCGAACGCAATTTTTACACGACCTCAAGCTGCGGCGTTTGCGGCAAAGCCTCGATCGAAGCCCTCGCGACCGGCGTTCGACAAATAACGAGCGATCTCAAAGTGGCCGCCAACATCATTCATTCGCTGCCGTCGAAACTACGTGACGACCAAGCCGGTTTCGAGATGACCGGCGGCTTACACGCCTCTGCCTTGTTTTACGCAAATGGTGAGATCGACATCATCCGCGAAGACGTCGGCCGCCACAATGCTCTCGACAAAGTCATCGGCGCAAAATTCATGACAGGCGAAACGCCTTTGTCGGAAACGATATTGCTTGTATCAGGCCGTGCGAGTTTCGAACTCGTGCAGAAAGGGTTGATGGCCGGGATCCCGATCCTCGCGGCGGTCGGTGCACCATCGAGTCTGGCCGTCGAATTGGCAAACGAATACGGCATGACGCTGATCGGGTTTGTCCGAGATGAGCGGTTCAATATCTATTGCGGCGGGCAAAGGATCAGCGTTCTAGCACCAGCGGTCAATTAGTAAATTGGTAATTACTAATTATTAATTAGGAGTGAATGAAGGACGACGCTTCGAAACTAAAGGTCACAACACCGCCGACAACTTCGGCTGGCGTTCATGCTGTCACGAACGCGCTCCGGCATCTTTACGGAAAGATGGGGCCGGTTCATGCGACGCGCGGGATGCTCGCGCTTAATCAAAAGGGCGGCATCGATTGTCAGTCGTGTGCGTGGCCCGATCCTGAGCATCGGACGATCAATGAATTTTGTGAGAACGGGGCAAAGGCTCTCGCCGACGAAGGCACGAAGAAGAAGATCGGTGCCGAGTTTTTTGCCGAGCATAGTGTTGCCGAACTCGCGGCCCGTGACGATTTTTGGCTTAACGATCAAGGCCGTCTCGCCGAGCCTTTGATTCTCCGCGACGGCGGAACGCATTACGAGCCGATCGAATGGACTGATGCGATCGAACTTATAGCGGGCAAACTTAATTCACTCGCCTCGCCGGACGAGGCGGTTTTTTATACGTCGGGCCGCACGTCGAATGAGGCGGCGTTTTTGTATCAGCTTTTTGTGCGTCAATTCGGCACAAACAATCTGCCCGATTGCTCGAATATGTGCCACGAATCGACGAGCGTTGCTCTCAACGAATCAATAGGCCTGGGCAAGGCGACGATACGGCTTGAGGATTTTGAGAAGACCGATCTGGTGATCGTGATCGGACAAAACCCCGGAACCAACTCGCCGCGAATGCTCTCGTCGCTCGCCGCCGCAAAAGCCGCCGGAGCTAAGATGATCGCGATCAATCCGTTAAAAGAGGTCGGACTGACGAGCTTTGTCGACCCGAATCCGCAGCACGGAAATTTGTTCGGTGTTCTTGGTCTCAAGCCGGCGAAACTAGCCGACCTGCACTTACCCGTTCGCATCGGCGGCGACATGGCCGTGCTTAAGGGTTTGATGAAGATCATGCTCGAGCGCGAGCGTAAATCCCCGGGAACGGTTTTCGAGCATGAATTTATCACGGCGAAAACGTCAGGCTATGAAGACGTTATTGTCTCGCTCGACGCCATTGATTGGCCCGACATCATCGCCGCATCCGGTCTGACTCGCGAACAGATCAACGAGGCCGCCGAACTGATACTCGCGGTCAATTCTTTTATCACCTGCTGGGCAATGGGCGTGACGCAACATACGGATGCTGTGGCGACGATACAGGACATCGTCAATCTGCATCTTCTCCGAGGCTCGATCGGCAAGCCCGGAGCGGGCCTGTGTCCGGTTCGCGGGCATTCTAATGTGCAGGGCGACCGGACAATGGGGATCTGGGAGCGGATGACGCCCGCCTTCCGCGAGAATCTGGAACGCGAATTTGCCTTTACGGCACCTGCGAACGACGGCCTAAACACCGTCGAATCGATCGCCGCAATGGCAGACGGACGAGCCAAGGTATTTTTTGCGATGGGCGGCAATTTTGCGGCGGCCTCACCTGATACCGAGGCCGTCTCGGCAGCATTGGCGAACTGCGATCTCACGGTCCAGGTCATTACGAAACTAAATCGGACCGCGTTGACGCCCGGCAAAATGTCGCTTATTCTGCCGTGTCTCGGACGTTCGGAGATCGACCGCCGAAACGGAGCCGAGCAGTTTATTTCCACGGAGAGCACGATGCTCAACGTGCAAATGTCGAAAGGTATTTTCGAGCCTATTTCCGAACAATTGCGAAGCGAGACACGGATCGTCAGCGAACTTGCCAAAGCGACGCTCGATGATCGCTCGACGGTCGATTGGGAAGCGATGGCGGCCGATTATGATCTGATCCGCGACCGGATCTCGCGGGTCGTGCCCGGTTGTGAGGATTATAACGAACGTATTCGCAACCCCGGGGGATTTTATATGCCAAATCCGCCGAACCGGGGCGAGTTTCCGACGCCTTCGGGAACGGCTTTGTTTCGGCCCAGTAAGCTCGAATACGTAAAACTTGAACCGGGACGTTTGTTTCTGACGACGATCCGTTCGCATGATCAATTCAACACGACGATCTACGGCCTCGATGACCGATATCGCGGCATCGACGGTGGACGGCGGGTGATATTTATGAACGCGGCTGATATCGAATCTCGCGGACTAGCCGCCGGGCAGAGCGTTGATATCACGAGCTATTTCGCGGACGTTGAGAGGCACGTCGAGGGTTTTACGGTTGTGCTCTATGACATCCCGATTGACTGTGCAGCGGCGTATTTTCCTGAGGCAAATCCCTTGATCCCGTTAACGAGCGTCGCAAAACGCAGCTTCACCCCGACTTCGAAATGTGTGGTTATTTCGGTTGCGGCTTCGGATAAGAGTCTCGACGTAGATCTTCGCGGATAGCGCGGACCGGAGTCTTTTGAATATCTGCGTAAATCTGCGGCAAAAAAATCTTCGCTCTGTGCCTCGGCGGTGAATTGTTTTAAGATAGTAAGTAAATGGATCTGGCTCTCGACAAACTTCACGAAGAATGCGGTATTTTTGGCATCTTTGGCCATGCTGAGGCGTCGACGCTGACGCAGCTTGGGCTGTTTGCCTTGCAGCATCGGGGGCAAGAAGCGTGCGGTATCGTGACTGCTGAGGGCGGCGAGCTGCTGCAATATCGCGAGGTCGGGCTTGTCGCTGATGTCCTGAATCCCGACGTTTTGAAAAAGCTGACCGGTACATCTGCCATCGGCCACACGCGATACTCGACCGCCGGCAAGAATACGCTTGACGAGGTGCAGCCGTTTTCGGTGACGTGCCAGCACGGCAAGATCGCCGTTTGTCATAACGGCAATCTGCCCTTCGCCGAGGCCCGCCGCCGCGAACTTGAGCGTGACGGGGCCATATTTTCATCGACATCCGACACGGAAACCATCCTCCACGGGATCGCCCGCACGCCTGCCAAAGACGCCGTCGATGCTATCAAAAAAGTTCTCGCGATAACCGAAGGCGCATTTTCGCTGCTGTTTTTAACGCCTACGGCTTTGATCGCCGTTCGCGATCCGCGGGGTTTTCGGCCGCTCGTTCTGGGCAGGTTTCAAGGTGCCTGGTGCGTCGCGTCAGAGACGTGTGCGTTTGACTTGATAGACGCCGAATATGTCCGTGAGGTCGAGCCGGGTGAAATGCTCATCATCGACGCCGACGGGCTGCATTCTTCAAAGCCTTTTGAGGTTAAAAAGCACGCAGTCTGCACATTTGAGCATGTGTATTTTTCGCGGCCCGATTCGATAATCTTTGGCCGCTCGGTCAACGAATCGCGTCACAAGATGGGTAAACAGCTCGCCGCCGAACACCCCGTCGAAGCCGACCTCGTCGTGCCCGTGCCCGATTCCGGCGTCGCCGCCGCTATCGGTTACGCACGTTGGTCGGGCATTAATTTTCGTCAGGCGATCATCCGCAATCATTACGTCGGCCGGACGTTTATCGAGCCTTCGCAATCGATCCGTTCATTTGGCGTGCGGCTAAAACTCAATCCGATCAAAGACCTCATAAACGGCAACCGCATTGTGCTCGTTGACGATTCGATCGTTCGCGGGACGACATCGAAAAAGATCGTCGAGATGGTCCGCGAAGCCGGTGCCGCCGAGGTCCACATGCGTATCTCGTGCCCGCCGACCGCCCACTCGTGCTACTACGGAGTCGATACACCCGACCGCAAAGACCTCATCGCCGCCAATATGAATGTCGAAGAGGTCCGCGAATACATCGGTGCCGACAGTCTCGGCTACCTCTCCTTAACAGGAATGCTCGAAGCCATCGGCCTCGATCCCGCAACCACCTGCAACGCCTGCTGGAGCGGCAAATACCCGACGCTCATCGCCCAATCTGTATCTGCTTTTCACCAGGTTAACGGAGAACTCTAATGAAACGAATTGGCCTATTTTTTGCGTGTTTTCTATTCTTATTGGTACCCACAGTTTCCGCTCAGTCTTGGGGGTGCCCTGAAAGAGATTATAAATGTCAGCTCGACGTGGTTTCTAAGGCGTTGAAAGATGATCCGAAGAACCCTGAAAATTATTACAACATTGGAATCGTTCTCCAGAGAAGTAGAGCTTATAACGAGGCTATAGAGTCGTTTAGTATGTATGTTTCGATCCCGGGTTTGAAGGCCGAATTTGCGGCGGACGGCTACAATAATCGCGGCATTTGTTACCGGGCTTCGAAGCGTCCAGACCTCGCCTATACAGATTATACAAAGGCGATCGAGTTGAACCCTAAATCTCCTATTTTCCTTTTTAACCGTGGTAATGCTTCGGTCGATTTAAAGAAATACGATCAGGCGATAGCAGATTATGATAGAGCTATCATTTTAGACCCGAAGTACGCACCTGCTTATGCCGGACGTGGTAACGCGCTGGCTGAACAGTCCAAACCTGATGAAGCAATAAAGGCGTTTTCAAAAGCGATCGAAGTCGACCCGAACGACACAGAATCCTATTACAATCGTGGGTTCATGTACTCCGGTAAGAGCGAATTTGCTAAGGCTATTGCTGACTATGATAAATATATTGCGCTTTTGCAGGACAATCCTGTTTACTTAGCCGATGGCCTCATGAATCGTGGTCTCGCTCATTTTTATTCTGGTAGTGCTCAGAAGGCAGTTGAGGATTTTACAAGGGTCATAGCTATGTACCCAAATAATGCTGGGGCCTATAAGGCTCGCGCAAAAGCCTACCGAGGAATAAAGAAAGACGACCTAGCGGTTGCTGATGAAAAGAAAGCGACTCAACTCACATCTTTGCCGAAATAGGTTTAACGGCAATTGATTCCAACGCAAACCTTTCAATCTTCATCCAAATAACGTAGACTAGTCTTCCTCGATGGGGGCGACAGGCTTCGACAGGGGCTTGTATAGATCTTTGAATGCACGTCGGGCTTTTGTATGGTGAGCTCGTTAACAAAACTATACAAACACAAATGCTAATCAAGAATTAGCTCTTGCTGCTTAGTTAACTCTAAACCAGAAGTGTCTTACCGGAAGTCTTGCCTGATGCGACCGGATAAGGCATAAAATAGTTCGGGCTCGGGCGCGTCCACCACCTGCGGACGCGGCTTAAAGTTAGCCGGGTTAGCTGTCGGAGAGGTCTTGTCGATTCATCTGCTCTCTGATGGCGAAATTCAAGTGAATCGACTAAACGTGTAGATTTTACTGGTCGCAACCTTTGGATGCGGGTTCGATTCCCGCCGCCTCCACCATCTTTTTCAAATATCAAATTTCAGATCTTGGATTTTGTGACGCTACGGCGTTATGCTCATTACTTTGGTAATGAGCAATAGATCTATCAGCGAAATGCCGATCGGCATCTTTGATTCGGGCGTCGGCGGCCTGACGGTTTATCGCGCTTTGCATGACCGTTTGCCGAATGAACATTTTATTTATTTGGGCGACACCGCCCGCGTGCCTTATGGAACCAAATCGATGGCTACGGTCGAGCGGTATGCGATCGAGAACTCTGTTTTTCTCGCTTCACGCGGGATAAAGATGCTCGTTGTTGCGTGCAACACCGCGTCCGCTCTCGCTCTGCCAAAGATCCGCAAAAAGATCGGACTCGATGTTGTGGGCGTCATTGGACCCGGCGGGCGTAAGGCGGTTGAGATCACTAAAGACAACCCACACGCTAAAATAGGCGTCATCGCGACCGAGGCGACCGTTGCGAGTAACGCTTATTACGAAGCCATCCGCCGTGCGTCCGAAACGGCAGAGGTTATGCAGGCCGGGTGTCCGTTGTTTGTACCGCTTGCCGAGGAGAATTGGACGAGCGAGCCGGAGACGTTTTCGATCGCAGCAAAATATCTCGCGGCGATGAAAGATTTTGCACCGGACGCGCTTGTGCTCGGCTGTACGCATTACCCGATACTTCGGAATGTGATACAGCAAACGGTGGGTGAAAATGTTAAACTTGTCGATTCCGGCGAGGCGACCGCGGACGAGGTGGCGGCCCTGTTAAAGGAAAAAGGCCTCGAAAATCCGAATGCGGTCAGCGGCAAACGCGAGCTGTGCGACGACCTCGACCATTTTTACGTAACCGACGCTGCCGATAGATTTGCCCGCGTCGCTGAGAGATTTTTAGGAACGAAACCGTCAAAGCTCGAAGCTATCGAGGTGTACGGCGTTGATGAGCTAAAGAAATAGGTGTCCACAGATGAACACAGATAAACACCGATCTGAAACTTAATAATCTGTGTCCATCTGTGTTTATCTGTGGACAATTTTTCATAATGACATATACAAGACAAGACAACCGCACCCACGACCAGATCCGCAATACCAAGATCACGCCGAATATTTCGCCGTATGCCGAAGGCTCGGCTCTCATTGAGGTCGGCGGGACCAAGGTCATCTGTACCGCATCGGTCGAGGATCGTGTGCCGATGTTTATGCGGAATAAGGGTTTAGGCTGGGTGACAGCGGAGTATTCGATGCTGCCTCGTGCGACCAATACGCGTACTCAGCGTGAAACAAAAAACGGACCGTCGGGACGGACGCAGGAAATTCAGAGGCTGATCGGCCGCAGTTTGCGGGCGGTGGTTGATACAAAATTGCTTGGTGAACGACAGATATATCTTGATTGTGACGTCATCCAGGCAGACGGCGGAACGCGCTGCGCGTCGATCACGGGTGCGTATGTTGCGTTAGCTCTGGCTTGTCGCAAGCTCGTAAAACAGGGAACTATCAAGACCAACCCGATCATCAGCGAGGTCGCGGCCGTCAGCGTCGGCGTTATCGAGGGCACGACGATACTCGATCTCGCCTACACCGAAGACTCGACCGCCGATGTCGATATGAACATCGTTTGCACCGGGGCCGGCAAATTTATCGAGATCCAAGGTACCGCCGAACGCGAGCCTTTTACCCGCGAGCAAATGGACGAAATGCTTGTGCTCGCTGAGATCGGCGTTAATAATTTATTTGAGATCCAACGCAACGCGTTGAAAGGATAATATGAGCGAGAAACAATTTGAAGGAAAATCGGCGATCGTCACCGGCGGTACGCGTGGTATCGGCAAGGCGATCGTGTTGGAACTGGCACGGCGTGGATGCAATGTTGCATTTAACTATTCGAAAAGCGCCGACGAGGCTGAGGCGTTAAAGGCAGAGGTCGAAAAGCTTGGCGTGCAGGCTATCGCCGCTCAGTGTGACGTAGCCAATACCGAGGCGGCGGCGGAGTTTGTCGGCACGGTTAAAGAAGCTTTTGGCACGGTCGATTACCTTGTCAATAACGCCGGCATCACACGCGACCAACTCATCCTACGGATGAAAGAAGAAGATTGGGATTCGGTCATCGATACCAATCTCAAGGGCGCGTGGAATTTTTCCAAAGCTGCGATCCGTCCGATGATGCGCAATGAGAATGGCGGTTCGATACTGAATATCTCGTCGATCTCAGGCGTCGTCGGTATGCTCGGCCAGTCAAATTACTCGGCGTCAAAAGCAGGTATGATCGGCCTGACAAAATCGCTTGCCAAAGAGATCGCCAGCAAAAAGGTTACCGTCAATGCACTCGCTCTCGGCCTCATCGAGACCGACATGGCGAGCGAGATGAACGACGATTACCGCGAAAAGATCCTCGCAATGATCCCGCTCGGACGGCTCGGCAATGTTACAGAAGTCGCTGAAATCGCGTGCTTCCTATTGTCCCCTTCGGCAGCATACATCACCGGACAGGTCATCCAGCCCGACGGCGGCTTGGCGATGTAAGTAAAAATGTCACTTAAATACACGGATAACGAAGCGGAAGAGAATCAAGATCCGCACGAACAAACCGTAGTGGCAATCTCGCCATTTCCGCTTTATACGGCGATCTTGATCGGCTGCATTATTGCCGTTTTTATTGTTCAATTCCTGACAAGCAAGGATCCGGCTTTCGTGAGTGTGGATCGCTATTCGTCTTTTTTTGCAGGGTTCGATAAGCAGGCGTTTCTTCAGAATCACGAATACTGGCGGATACTTACGGGAGCAACGGTTCACTCCGGCGTTTTGCATGTCGGAATGAACTGTTACGCATTTTATAGTTTCGGAAAGTTGTTCGAGATGCTCTCAAACAGGGCTCATTTGGCGATCGTTTTTGTGTTGTCGGCCATCGGCGGTGGTTTATTGAGTTTGGTATTTAATCCTGATATACCGTCGGTCGGAGCGTCCGGCGGCATCGTTGGCTTGCTTGGGTATTTGGCCGTATATGCATTTCAACGGCGTCAGTTCATTTCACCGGAATTTCGAAAGAGTTTGCTGGTCAATATTGGTTTTATCTTGGTTTTCGGACTTGTTTTATACCAATCAATCGATAACTTTGGTCACATCGGCGGACTACTAACGGGTGCGGTGTATGGCTTTCTTCAAATACCAACTGATGAATATGCTGATCCACGTGTTGTCGGAGGAATCGCGAAAACCCTTGGTTTTGCGGCTCTTGGCTTATATATTTGCACCTCATTCCTGACAATGTACCTTTTGTTTACTGGTCACTAGAATATGGCCCGCGTTCGCGTTCATCAACACGTCAATCCCTTATCGCCGTACTACTTGCAGGAGCTAGAGCCCGTCGATCTCTCGGCTTTGTTTGCCGATCCGGCAAAGCCGCTGCATCTGGATATCGGCTGCGCTCGTGGGCGGTTCATTTTGCGGATGGCGGAGGCTGAACCGGCTTGGAATTTTCTCGGTGTTGAGATACGAGAACCGCTTGTCGAAGAAGCCAATTGTTTGGCGGAGGATGCAAAACTAAACAATCTGCATTACGTCTTTTGCAACGCGATGCTACGGCTCCGGCAACTGCTCGCTGACGTTCCGGATGGTGTCTTGCAAGCCGTGACGATTCAGTTTCCCGACCCATGGTTCAAAAAACGGCACGCCAAACGGCGGATGGTCAATGCTGAGTTGGTGGCGACGGTGGTCGATAAACTTTCACCCGGCGGCAAGATATTCGTTCAGACCGACATAGAGTTTTTGGCTGAGGAAATGTTTGAGTTGTTTAG
>DEQS01000048.1:54884-59084 GCA_002360555.1 Chloracidobacterium sp. UBA3360 | reverse complement strand
GAAACGCCGACACCCGCGGCGGTTGGTGTAAGAGTCGTACATGTGAACTGAAGCGAATAAGGACCGTTTTGACGCGGAACTCCACCGGTACTCGGTGTGCTATAGAAAGAGTCGATAAACAAATAATAATTACCTGCGGGCATTGCATCCATTTCAGCGTCGGTTATAGTTTCCGCCCCATCGCCAAGCCCTGCATCTGCACCGTTTACGCAATTTGTGGCGGCAGTGCCGGTCCCCGCCGGACATCCTACCCCTGTTGCGCTCAGAGTGTAGATCGCGGGGTCATAGCCGGTCCCGCCGGTTGGGGTCACGACGATTGAGCATGTCGCGATACGCGATCCTAGCGCAGGTAACGTAAATCTGTACACCTGATCTGGTCCGGCAACAGTCGTATAATTAGAACAACCAGACTGAACTGAGGTGACAGTATTATTAGAACCGATTGTCGTTCCGGTATCCGCAAACGAGGTGCCGGCAGGTATTGCCGTTCCCGGGCATCCGTCGGTTCCCGCAAACATCACGGCTTGGCTTTCGACTGGTGTATTAACGCTCCGAAAAGCTCGTCGCTTTTCATTGATCCGGTCTAGAAGCGATTTCTTGTTGCACTGTGCTACCAGATTGTCAAACATCTGGTCGAGCTCTTTTGTGCCCTTTTGGATCGACCCGTCTTTCATAGCAGCCATTGCTTTGCTTGGCTGTCCGGCCAAAAGGTAGCAAACACTTGCCCCTAAACAAAAGAGAGACGTCTTGTATCGTCTTATATTAGTCGTGTCCAATCGTAAATAACTGCTTTTCACTTAGGTTTCCTCCTGGTAATCGAAAAAGTTAAAGGCCAATTAGCCCGAAATCCGTATGGGGGTAATATTTTGTTAATGAGATAATGCGTTCTTTTTGACTATTTGTCAATTTTTTTACGCCGCGTCCGGCCACACCCTTGTTAAAACGGTTTCGACGAGCATCTGCCTCAGTGGTCTCGATGGATTTTTGGATCGCCGATCGTGCCGAACCTAACCCGTAAAATTTGAGGATGCTGCCAACCGAATCTTCTTTATTTTGAATCAGTTCATCGTAATCCAGCCACAAAGTCTCGAGCCGTCCCTCTTTTTCAACAAGGCTCCACGAAGCGACGAACTGTAGATACCACGGAACCACATTATCTATTAACAGGTCGACCTGAGTTTGATCGTCGAGATCTAAAAAACTCCCGCGAAAATACGAGTTAAAATACGCACCCGTCTTGTAGAAATCATGAAGACTGACCACCGCATCAAATATATTTCTAACGAGTACAACGGGGCGAATTCCGAATGCCTGCATCAGTTGGATATTCGCCTCCGACGCTCGCGCGTGTTGTTGCGTAACTGTGTTCTGAGAAGCAAATTCATTTAGGACCGGCAAATACAGGTCATGTTCGTTTTGCCCCGCGGCAAAGACCGCAAAAAGATCACGATAACCGGTTATCCCGACCAAAACATTTTTAAGAAAGGTCGACGCACTTTTTGGTACGCATGCAATAAATATATGTCTGCCAAGATCCTGAGGCGTGACGCTCGAGGAAAAATCTGAAAGTAATGGCTTCTCTTTCAAGAGCGACAGAGCGTTGGTCAGATTGACAGTATAAGTAGGACACGGCTCGATGCTGATTGCTCTACGGCAACACGCAACGCATGCATTAAATTGTAAATGCTCGAAAAAGACTAGGCCCAGGTTCTGAACAACGTCGGCGAAACTACGCCGAAAGCTGTTGTCACCCGTCATCGTCCCGACAATATCCACTTTTAGTGCGTCACCCAGTAGTAATAGTGCTTCGTCAGCTCTTTGATGGGCGAGCAATTGATCGATCCGGGCTTTATGGGCGAGCAGCAAGTTATGTGAAAGGTGATCATAGAAAGGAAAATCAGGTTTTACCTTGCTCCTTGCGCTGCGAAAGAACGTGATCGCCATGTCAGGATTACCCTGTTCGAGGGCTTTCGTCCCGAGGGCGACCTCTTGTTCTAAAATACGGGCAAGATCGACGTCAAACGTTCCCTCTACCGTTACTTGTTTGGATGGTGCCTTCAGTCTTTTGTCCTCAATATCGATAAAATGATCAAGAGCATTTTACCAATTCTCAGGAATAAGAACCAAGTCCAATTTTAATCGGTAATCGTTGTCATTTGGCCGAGTTTATCGGAGTGATTTTTGACAAATTGTTTTCTACAAAAAAAGGAGGGCGATCATTTTCATGAATAGGCCCTCCTGCGTAAATTTGAAACGTTCGACTTTAGACCCTTTATTCAGGGACGAAATTAAGCTCCGCAATGTTGTCAGTTACCTGAATAACCTGAGGTTGGAAATTGAATCGTCGTGACGAGACCGAGACGATATAGGTCTGGCCGGGCTCGAGATCATCGAAAGTATATGTTCCGCCCTTGGTCGTAGTGGTCGTCCTGACGACACCCGCTTGATCGGCAAGTCTAACAACGGCACCAACCAATCCGCGGCCCCCGGCAGCAGTTAAAACGCGTCCTGTAACGCCAACACCCGCTGCGGTCAACGTGTTTGGTTGGATACACGTCTGGCCGGTTACACAGGTGACGTTAAGTGTATACGGTCCACTTGGTCCCGGAAGTGTTGCACCGGCAGAATAGCCGTCAACAACAACGTGATATGTTCCCGCCGGCATATTAGTGATCGTTACGCTTTCTGCGATTCCACCAGCACCAGTGTCGTCAACGACTATCGCATCAGCGGGGGCACTGCTGCAAACATTTGTGTAAACGAGTAGAGCCAAGTCTTGAGTTGAGGTCGGATCCATCGTAACCAATATGTTTGCGTTTGCAGCACCAAAACTAATACGATAGGCCGAGTCAGGCCCGGTCCCGGTTCCAGTGTAAACAGCACCTCTAGGAAGCGAGCCCGCTGGGCCTGCTCCCGTTGCCACACATGTTGGACATCCGGTAACCGTTGGGTCTGTGACGTCCCCGGGGATCTTCCAGTTATCTACCAAGCCAACCGTTGTTCCGGCAGCATCGTTGTACGGAAGGGTTTGAATCGGGGTTGCAGCTAGTCCACACGTGTCTCCACCGGCAAACATCCTCATTAGCGATTTTTGTTTTGCCCGCTGAGGATCGATCAGATACTGACGAGAAAGGTTGCTATATACTAGTTTGTTAAAGGTTTTAGCCTTAACTGCCTCCATGTAATTGACGACCTTTTTATTACCGGCAAAGAGATCTTTGTTTTTCAGAACGATCGCCTTTGCACGGTACATATCATTGCCAAGAACAAAGCAAACAGCTATTACCAGACAAGCTAGGACTAATTGATACCTTCGTAAGTTACGACTAATACCCGAACCCTTCATCTTTTTTCTCCTCAACTGATTTAATGACAAATTGTTATCAAAACTCGATACTCGTTTGTCCAAAAACTAGACATGGTCGATATTCGACTAAATAATTAATAAAGAAATTGCTCTGTGGATTGTAAGCCATTTTTATTCAAAATACAAGGTCATTTTGGTGACGGTACTGTATGGCAGGTTTGAGGGAAATTGCCGACCAAAAAAGGAAAACTGCCCCCGGAGGGCCTCAGTTTTTCGAGGGGCTACACGCCAATTATGCCAAAGTCGGTTGAAGGAAAAGCCTTTGCAAGTTCTTTTATTCGGTCACGTTGGGTTTCGGACAATACGGCCTTACCCCTGCCAACTATCCCTTTATTGAAACGATTGATATCTTTTTTCTCTTCGTTTTCGTTGATCTTTTGCTCGATAAATTCGTTCGGAGCACTGATTCCATAAAACGATAAAATATCTGCAATGGAGCCGCTCTTGTTACTGACGATCTGCTCAAATGTTACCCATTTCATTTCGAGCCGACGGTCTTTTTCCGCCCTCTGCCACGATGCGACAAACTGAAAATACCATGGTAGGGCGTATTTGATCAGGATGTCGATCTTTTCATCGTTGTCGAACGAGTTGAACTCTTCTTTGTCGAAAAAGGTGCTGAATGCAAAGCCCTTTGAATAAAAGTCGAGCAGACTTGCGGTTGTATCAAAAATATCTCTGACCAAAACGGTCGGCCGAACGCCAAACCCCTGCATCATCTGTATATTTGCTTCGGACGCCCGGGCGTGCTGCTGGGTGACCGTGTCGATATTTCCAAACTTAACGAAGTGGGGCAGATCCAGTTCCTGCTCGTTTTGCAAACTCGCGTAGAC
>DEQS01000048.1:51676-54794 GCA_002360555.1 Chloracidobacterium sp. UBA3360 | reverse complement strand
GCAGGTGATGAAAATATGTTTGCCGAGATCATTTTTGGCATAATTCGTGGTGAAATCGCTGAGTAAGGCCGGGGTTTTCAGCCATGCGCGGGCATTTACAAGGTCGATGTAATATGAGGGACAAGGTTCGATCGAGATAGCCTTGCGGATCAAAAACAACGCTACCTCATGCTGGCGTGCGTTGTAGAGGTCGAGTGAGATATTTCTGAAGATATCAGCAAACTTACCCCGAAACCCGGCGTCTTGTGCCATCTCACTAGAAAGTGCAAGTGCAGTTACCTCTGGCAAATACCTGTTAACGGCGAGATGTTCACCTACTGTCAGCAATTGGCTGATCCGCATTCGGTATGCGGTCAGTAGATTGTGTTTGATTATGTCCTGAACGGGAGAGCCGGTGGGTGCTTTCTCGATCGCAAGCTTAAAAGCCAATATGGCCGGATCGGCCTGGGATTTCTCGAGAAACCCCAGGCCGCGGTCCACATCTGCTTTGATCTGCAGGGCCTTTTCCTGCTCATCGGCATCGACAGCAAGCTCAAAGGCTTTAGGCTGACTCATTATTCGGGCACGAATTCCAGACCCACAACATTATCAACGACCTGTATCACACGCGGTGTAAAATTAAACCGCCTCGAAGATACGCTGACTACATAAGTCTGACCGGGTTGGACGTCCTCGAATGTAAATGAACCAAGTCTGCCTGTAACCACGGTGCGGACAGAGCCTTTCTGATCAGTAAGTCTTACAATTGCACCGGTCAATCCGCGTCCGTCGGTCGAACTGAATGCCCGTCCGGAAATAGTAACCCCTGCGGCGGTAGCTCCAACCTCAACCGACCCCTTATCGCAGGAGGCCACTTGCGGGCGACTAACACCTCGCTGATCGTTTGTGATCACATTGCCGCAATCATTCGTTCCATTAGGTATCGTGTTTCGGACCGCACTACCCACACCCGGAAAATGCGTCTGCGTTGGCCCACCGTAATTAGCAAGTGCTAAAAGCCCGGCATCGCCAGTCGCGTTATTGCCAGTAGCTCCGCCGATCGTTGCACCCGATGTATTCTCTATGTGGTTGAAGTCTTGCGAGTTGACCGTGCCGCTGATGTCCGGACCGGTCGCGGCCGTGTTATCGCCCACGATCGTGTTCTTTAGGTTGATCGTACCGCTGACATTATTAATGCCACCACCCTGCGTCGACGTGTTGCTAGCAATGGTAGCGAAGTTGAGGTTGATAACCGATGTTCCCGCAGTCGTCTGTAAAGAGTTGATCGCGCCCCCCGCGCCCGTCGCGTTATTCCCGCTGAACGTCGAGTTGGTAACGTTAACTGTTGAAATGCCTGTGCCGGTAGGATTGTTGCGGATCCCCGCGATTGACGCAGCAGAATTTCCCGAGAACGTGGACCTTAGGATATTGATCGTCGAAGGGCCGGTAGACGTATTGATATGAGCGATAGCGCCTTCGTTGACGGCAGACGAATTCCCGCTCACTGTCGTGTCGGTTATAGACATCGTAACCGTTCCTCCGACCGATCCGCCCTGCATAGCTCCGCCGGTCGAGATCGTACCGCTAGTAGCACTGTTCCCACTGATGGTCGAATTCGTGATCGTGATGTTGGACGTGGTTCCCGCCGCTGCCAAATAACGTATCGCTCCGCCTACTCCACCGCCCGTGCCAGTGCCTTGGGCTGTATTGTTTGTAAAGTTGCTCCCCGTAATGTTCAAGGTAAATCCACCTGCCCCCTCGATACCCATACCGGCACCAAACCCTGCGCTGTTTGTGTTAAAACCATTGGCAACATTCCCCGTGAATGTCGAGTTCGAAATAGTGATCGTTCCGGTAGCATTACTGTACATCCCACCGCCAAAACACGAGACCGTTGCCGCTGAATTATTGAGGCAGCTATTACCCGAAACGGTGGTGCCGGTCAGCGTAATATTAAGCTCATTACGAATACCCCCGCCGCCCGGTGAATTGTTGCCCGAAATGATGCAATTTTGAAGAGTCAACGATCCGGAATTTCTTATACCACCACCGCGCGTAGCGGCCGCGGCCGCTAGGGTCGAAGCTTTGTTACCGTTTCGGATCGTGACGCCTACCATCAACACTGTTGACGTATTTGTGACGTGCATCACTCGCTCCGTCGCAGTCGCAGGGGTCACGGCTGCCTGGATGATCGTCGTGCCTGAACCGGAACCGTTTATGGTAATGTTGCTAGTTATATCCCAGTCCCCGCCGGAATTTGCGTCATCGTCAGCGGCGACCAAGCTTTGCGTGTATGTTCCCGCCGGAAGGGTAATGACATCATCTCCAGCAAAAGCGTTTGCCTCGCCAATAGCCGCTCTGAGCGAGCATGCTCCGGCAGCGTCAAGACAAACACCGTTACCCGGGGACGCATCTAGAGTGTCGTTCGTCGTGTTAACAACAAACGTCGCTGCACTCGCGGTATTAATCGAGACCATCGCTACAAAAAACATCATCAACAAAATATTCAAAGCACGGTTTACAACTTTATTCATTTTCTTCTCCATTTAATTCAAACAACAATAAATATTTGTGCTGTGATGGTGCAAACACAATAGATCCCAATTTAGGTTTCCCAACTATCTCAAAATTTTCCGGCAAATTCAATCAAATAGCCGTTAGATATCATCCCTGACGAACGGGGGATCACTAACATCATTTTTGGGGGCAACAGTCTCCGGGGCATACGATGATAAGCCGGGATCTGCGACATCTGATTCGAGTGTGGCTTTTAGCACATCACTGATCAATTTTGCCGGTATGATCTCAAGCTCGTTACGTACATCGTCGGGGATGTCCTCAGTGTCGCCTAAATTACGGTCGGGGAGCACGATTCGGCTGATGCCTGCTCGGTGTGCGGCGAGGATCTTTTCTTTGACGCCGCCGACGGGGAAGACGAGGCCCGAAAGCGTGATCTCGCCGGTCATTGCCGTGTCAAAACGCACTTTGCGTCCCGTGTAAAGCGACGCCATCGCCGATGCCATCGTCACGCCGGCGGAGGGGCCGTCTTTTGGTATCGATCCCGCCGGGACGTGGATATGAATGCCGTTGTTTTTTATCATCTCGGGGTCGATGTCAAATTCCGCGGCGTGCGACCACA
>DEQS01000048.1:0-51504 GCA_002360555.1 Chloracidobacterium sp. UBA3360 | reverse complement strand
GTCAAACCGCTACTACCCGGTAGAAGTGTCGCCTCGATAAACAGCACTTCGCCGCCCATCTCGGTCCAAGCCATGCCGGTGGCGACACCGGGCGGCAGGTCTTTGCGGGCTTCTTCGGGAAAGACCTTAGCCGGCCCGAGGTATCCTTTGATCTCGTCGGCGGAGATCGTGACCTTGTCGGTCAAGCCTTCGGCTACCTTGAGGGCGACTTTTCGGGCAAGATTGCCTAGGGTTCGTTCAAGCTGGCGGACGCCCGCCTCGCGCGTATAACTCATCGTCAGCAGATTTATCGCGTCGTCGGTGATCGTCAGCTGATCTTCGGACAAGCCGTTTTCCTTGATCTGACGTTGAATCAGATATTGTTTTGCGATATTTAGCTTTTCGCGATCGCTGTAACCGGCAAGTTGGATGATCTCCATGCGGTCGCGGAGCGGCATAGGGATCGGGGCGAGCTGATTTGCGGTCGCGATAAAGAAAACTTTCGACAGGTCGAACGGCAGATCGATGTAATTATCGCGAAACGTATTGTTTTGCGCGGGATCTAGGATCTCAAGCAGAGCAGACGCCGGATCGCCGCGAAAGTCGTTGCCCAGCTTGTCGATCTCGTCTAGCATCAGCACCGGATTATTGACACCAACACGCCGCAGAGATTGGATAATGCGTCCGGGCATCGCCCCGACATAGGTCCGCCTGTGGCCGCGAAGCTCTGCTTCGTCACGCATACCGCCGAGACTCAACCGGTCAAATTCGCGTCCCAGCGCTCTCGCGATCGAGCGGCCGAGCGACGTTTTACCTACGCCCGGAGGGCCGACGAACAGGATGATAGGGCTTTTTGAATCGGGCCGCAGCTTGACGACGGCCAGCGATTCTAAAATACGTTCCTTGATGTCCTCAAGCCCGTAATGATCTTCGTCGAGAACTTTTCTGGCCTCATTGAGATCGAGCTTTTCTTCGCTCGCTTTGCGCCACGGCAGCTCAAGGATGTATTCAAGATACGTGCGGATGACGTGATAATCGGGTGCGGCTTGCGGCAGAGCCTCCATCCGCTTGAGTTCGCGGGTCGCCTCTTTGCGGACGTCGTCGGGTAGATCGGCTTTTTCGAGCCGTTCGCGAAGCTGGTCAGCCTCCGCTTTTTCACCGCCCTCGTCATCGCCAAGTTCTTTCTGGATCGCCTTCATCTGCTGACGCAGGACGTAATCGCGTTGCGATTTGTCCATTTCGTGCTGGGCCTCGTTCGCGATCTTTGAGCGGATCTGCATGATCTCAAGCTCACGTGCGAGCGCAGCGTGCGTTAGCGTCAACAGGCCGTCAACAGTGCTCGATTCGAGCATTTTCTGCTCGGTTTCGATCCCGAGATCGAGGACGGATGCGAGAAAATAAGATAGCTGAACAGGGTCTTCTTGAGAGGTGACGGCGACGCGGATCTCAGGCGGTACCTGCGGCAATAGGGCGAGAGCTTCCTGGATCATGCCATGGATATTGCGTTTTAGAGCCTCGATCTCTTCTTCGTCAACGCGGCGAAGCTCGGGCAGAACCTGGATCTTTGCCTTGAGATACGGCTGTTCGCCGGTCCATTCGATCACTTCAAAACGGTCGATACCCTGCACGATGAGCTGCATGATGCCCTCGTTACGCATCATCCGTTTAATGTTGACGATGGTGCCGATACGGTAAAGATCGTCGGGTTTTGCGTCGTCGCCGGTTACGTTTTCGGTCTTTGTGGTGACACACGCGATCAGCTTTTCCTCGGTCGCAAGCGCAGATTCGACAGCACGCGTCGAACGCTCACGCCCAACCGCCAGTGGCACGACCGTCTCAGGAAACAACGTCGTATTCTGCAGCGGCAGCACCGCGATCTCAAGCTCCCGCGGCAGCTTGATGTCCTGTGTTTTGAATTGTTCGTCGACTAGTTCGTCAGCCATAAATATTTGGTCTACTTTGCTTTGTTCAGAGTTATTATCAGCAGCCCGTTCTCGAAAATATGCTCGACCTTTGCTCCGTCAATTGATGCAGGAAACTTTAGCGTTTTTTCAAAATTGCTATAGCTGATTTCCATCTGCTGGTAAGATACGCCTTCGCCGCACGAGCGGTCCTTGCGGCAGCCGGCGATGGCTAGCACGTTGCCTTGAATGTCGATCTCGATGTCCTCCGGCGAGACGCCCGCCAGCTCGACCTTTACGACCCAGCCGTCCGGCGTTTGATAAACGTCCGCCGCCGGATACCAAAGCTGCCCGGACCGGACATTTTTGGATGTCCCGACAAATTGAAAAAAACGATTGGTCGATTTAGCCATTATTTGCTTAATTTTATCGTTTGCAGACTAAAGTCAACGATTGCGTCTTGCTTTGGGTCATACAACGTAACTACAAAAAATAAAGCGACATTTTTGCGAATGGTCGCGATATAACGCTGGCGATATTTGACGCCGGTACGCACCCCCTCGACCTCAAATGCCGCGAATTTTACCCCGCCAAACGTGAGCCGATAGATGTCTTTTGCGAGCGTTAAGTTAGGCGACGAAAGAACGAGCTTTTTGTTGACGTCGATATACGCATCGACGGTGGTTGGCTTAACAAGCCGTTCGATGCCGCTTGAGAATAATGCAGATTTTTCCTGTCCGGCCAGCGACGGCGGTGTCGCTTGAAAGAGAACCTGCGTATTCGCCGCTGAGCTTTGCAGAGTGTTATCCGCCGTCTTTACGGCCGTTTCACGATTCTTAGCAACTACCGCTTTATTCTGGTCGGTCGTATAAAAATTCCACCCGCCCGGGGCGAGGATCGTAAAACCTAACTGGTTGTTGGTGTATAACTTACCGTCAAAGCTGCCACTTGCGGCTATCGCCTCAGCGGAGGGAATTTGAGCCTGAACGACCGCCGAACTTGTAAGCAGAACGGCGGTCATCAGCACCAAGATCGATATTGATCGACGTGCAAACATAACCTAAGTCTTTCCCCAAAAAGCGGCACCGCTAGAAATCTCTTCGAGCGTTTCGGCGATCTCTTTTTCGTCTTCCATCTCAAGTGCAACATCGGCCATTGCGATAATGCCGGCGAGCGAGCCGTCGGCGTCTACGACGGGAATCCGGCGGACCTGTTTGTCGCCCATCAGGCGGATCGCTTCGAAAACAAAATCGTCCGGTGCGACCGAGAACAGCTCGGTTGTCATCACTTCGCCGATCGCGGTGTCAGCAGTTTTGCCGTCAGCCACACCGCGAACAACAATATCGCGGTCGGTCACAATGCCGATCAACTTGCCGCCGTCCACGACCGGAACCGCACCCATATCGCCGTCACGCATCATAGACGCAACATCTCCGAGCGACGCATTGCGCGTCGCCGTGCGGACGTTTTTGGTCATTATCTCACTCGCGCGTAAGCGTGAAATGGCAGATGTCTCGGCCTCGGTCATCGTAAAACTCCTTTTGGTTATTTTGTTCGACAGGCGTGAATAAAGCAAGGGAAAAGCGGGTTCGCCACAAGAAGCACAAAAGACACAAAGCTAAAATATGCAGTTTGTGCATTCTGTGCCGTTTGTGGCTATTTCTTTTCCGTCATCTCGATCATCCGTCCGAGGGCGATGTTGGCGTAGTGTTTGGTTTCGTCATCGACGACGATCTCGTTGACCGCATTGCCGTCGAGCAGATTTTCCATCGCCCAGGCGAGGTTTTGCGGGGCGATGCGATACATCGTCGCGCACATGCAGAGGTCGGGTGCGAGCAGACGGATCTCTTTGTCGGGAAAGCGTGCTTGCAAGCGATTGACAAGATTGACCTCGGTCCCGATCGCCCATTTTGATCCGGCTGGCGAATTTTCGACTGTCTTAATAATGAACGAAGTCGAACCGTCGAGGTCGCTTAGTTCGACAACCTCACGCGGGCATTCGGGGTGGACGATGACCTGCATTCCCGGGTGATCTTTTCTGATCTGTTCGACATGCCAAGGCTTAAAGCGTCCGTGCACCGAGCAATGACCACGCCACAGTATCAGCTTTGCTGCGTGTAGCTGCTCCTCTGTGTTGCCGCCAAGCTCTTCGTGCGGATTCCAGAGAACCATCTGATCTAAAGGAATCCCAAATTTGGCTCCGGTATTGCGGCCAAGATGTTGGTCAGGGAAAAAGAACATCTTGTCGTAATTTTTGAGATAGGTGTCAAAGAGCGGTATCGCGTTTGACGACGTGCAGACCACTCCCTCGTTACGGCCGCAAAATGCTTTGATCGCTGCGGTCGAATTCATGTAGGTGATCGGGGCGACCTTGTTGTCCAAAACGCCGATCTCGCGTAGCTGCTCCCACGCATCCTCGACCTGATCGATGTTCGCCATATCTGCCATCGAACATCCGGCACCGAGATCGGGTAGGATGACGTGCTGGTGTTCTTTGCCAAGTATGTCGGCCGACTCGGCCATGAAATGAACACCGCAAAAAACGATAAACTCTGCCTCGGTCTGCGAAGCCATCACCGAAAGCTGATAACTGTCGCCCGTCAGATCTGCGTGTTTGATGACATCATCGCGTTGGTAATGATGCCCGAGGATGACGACCCGAGGACCCAATTCCTGTCTGGCGGCTTCGATCCGCCGAGAGATTTCGGCGTCGGGCATTACGAGATAATCTTCGATAACGCGGGTTTCTGTAAGGACTGCTGACATATCTTTCCTCTAAAGAAAAATGATGTCATTTCGCATCTTTTAAGGCAAGGCTAAGCCTACCCAGTTGTCGTGTACGCGGCTAAACCGCGTGATTTGTGAGCAACACCTTTAATGCACCCTCTTTAGCCGCGTTTCCAAATGTTTCGTAGGCCTTTAATATCTCGTGCAAAGCGAAGCGATGCGTCACGAGCTTTCGGGGCTGGAGGTTGCCGGAACTGACCACCTTTAATAGCATCGCTGTTGCCGCTGTATCGACTAGCCGGGTTGTGAGCGCGATGTTGCGGTCCCAGAGTTTTTCGAGATGGAGCTCGACTGGTTTGCCGTGCACGCCGACGTTTGCGATTCGGCCACCAACCGCCACGATCGCCTGGCATATGTCGAATGTTGCCGGCATGCCGACGGCTTCGATCGCGGCGTCGACGCCCGAACCATTCGTCAATTTCATCACCTGTTCGGCGGCGTCGCCATTTGAGCTATTGATCAGAGTCGTGGCTCCAAAGCTCTTTGCAACGGCCAGGCGTTTGTCGTCCAGATCGATCATAATTATTGCTGCCGGCGAATAAAATTGAGCTGTTAGCAACACGGCCAAACCGATCGGCCCGGCACCGACGATGGCGATCGTGTCACCGGGTTTTACCTTGCCATTGAGCACGCCGCATTCGAAACCGGTCGGCAGGATATCGCTGAGCATCAGCATATCTTCGTCGTTTGCTCCATCGGGAAATTTGTAGAGGCTGCCATCAGCGTGCGGTATCCGGACATATTCGGCCTGAGTGCCGTCGATGAGATATCCAAGTATCCAGCCACCGTTGCGACAGTGCGAGTACATACTCTTTTTACAGAAATCACACTTTAGGCACGCTGTGACACAGGAAACGATAACCTCGTCGCCGACCTTAAACTCCGAAACTCCCGGACCGACCTGTTCTACGACTCCGATTGCTTCGTGGCCCAGAATACGGCCCTCGGTTACGAGCGGCAGGTCACCTTTCAAAATGTGGAGGTCAGTGCCGCAAATGGTTGATGTGGTGATCCGAACGACGGCATCGCCGGGTTCTTGGATCGTCGGTTTCTTTTTTTCTTCCCAAGCGATCTTGCCGGGGCCGTGATATACGAGAGCTTTCATGGTGAATATTAAGGTGGTTTCTAAAAGCCGAAAACTGCTGAAATTGTCGGGACCTGATGATCATCAAATTGGCAACGGACCTTGTTCACGATCTGAGAATTCGTCATTTTGCCGGCGGATTCAAAGCCAACTATCGTTCCGGTGTAATTATCTGCACCAAGCTGCAATCGCAACTCGCTCTTTGCCTCTCCGGGGCCAAAAATGAGGATGGATCGAGCATCTAAAACGGAACCGGAAACATTTTTGTAGAAACGTCCCAGTTGGTCATCAGACATCCGTTGCCGGATCGTAGCCGGCAGTTCCCACACGTCTAGCTGCCACCGGCGACTGTCGATATATGAATCAATAAACTCGATATCGACAATTTGCTCAGTAGCGGAAACGATCACCGCTTTTTGAAGATCGATCCACAGGCCCACGGTCTTCATAATAATTTCCCCTTGAAATTTGCAGACTAGCTTACGATTTAACTTGATAGGACGGGAGGGGTCTGTGCGCTTTCGCACCGACTTGAGATCGGTTTGAAGTCAAAAAAAATCCGCTCCTAAGCAAGAGCCTATGAGCGGATGGTTGGAGTTGATTGCGAAACTAAAAAATTCAGGCTACACCGGCGATCTTTTCAACGACCAGTACAATGCCGTAAGAAAGCGCCGCAATGATCGCTGCGGCCGGGATGGTGAGTACCCAAGCCCAGACGATGCGTCCGGCTATGCCCCACTTGACTGCCGATAGTCGTTTGGCCGAACCAACGCCGACGATCGCTCCCGTTATAGTGTGTGTAGTTGAAACAGGGATGCCGGTATATGTCGCAAGAAAAAGCGTAAGGGCACCAGCTGTTTCCGCGCAAAATCCACCTACTGGCTGTAGCTTGACGATCTTGGTTCCCATTGTTTTCACAATTCGCCAACCGCCGGACAAGGTGCCGAGGCCGATGGCGGCGTGCGCAGATAGGATCACCCACAGCGGCGGTTCGGGCAGCTTGCCGTCAGGCATCATTGAGGCAAAGCCGCCGGAGACTAAAACGATGGTGATGATGCCCATTGTTTTTTGGGCGTCGTTTCCACCGTGTCCGAGCGAAAATGCAGCGGCAGAAAAAAGCTGTCCGATCCGAAAGACGCGATCGACCTTATTGACCGAAACCTTGTGAAAGATCCAGTAAACAATGACCATCAGAACAAAGCCGAGCGTCATGCCGATCAGCGGTGACAGGACGATGAACGAGATCGTCTTGATCCAACCTGCGGCTTTCAGGACGGTCTCGACGCCGTTAAAACCAAAGTGCCAAATGTAGGACGAAATCGCGGCTCCTGCGTAAGCTCCTACAAGTGCATGAGAACTAGACGTGGGCAGGCCTAAATACCAGGTGATCAAATTCCAGATAATGGCGCCTATGACCCCGGCAAGCAGCACAAATAACTGGTCATTACCCGGAATAACGGTAATGTTGACCATGTCGCCGCCGATCGTTTTGGCGACGGCAGTGCCAAAAACGACAAACGCAATAAAGTTAAAAAATGCTGCCCATGCAACTGCAGCTCCGGGTGACAAAACCCTTGTCGCCACGACCGTCGCTATTGAGTTAGCGGCGTCATGAAACCCGTTGACGTAATCAAACACCAACGCGAGGGCAATGATGATCACGACCAAGCTGAATGCGGCTGTTTGTGAGTCCATATCGGCGTTAGTTGTGCTTCAATACAATGCTTTCGATTATGTTGCCGACGCTTTCGCATCTATCGGTACCGTGCTCGAGGATCTCGTAAAGTTCTTTCCACTTGATGATCTTTACGGCATCTGAATTTTTGAAAAGAGCCGCCATCGCACGGAAATAGATCTCATCTGCATCATTTTCTAATCTCTGTATCTCAAGCAGATTGTGCTCCATACCTTTGGCCGTCTTAAGGTGAGAAACCGCCCCGTGTATCTCTACCGCTTGTTTCTCCAGTACAACGGCGAGCTCCACGGCAAACGGATCAGACTCGTGAATGTCATACATTACAACGGCCCGGGCAGCCGCGTCGATGTAATCGCAAACGTCGTCTAGCGCAACGGACAGCGTGTAGATATCTTCGCGGTCAAACGGCGTGATAAACGATTTGTTGAGCTTTGTGGTGACACTGTGGGTGATCTCGTCGCATTCGTGCTCTACGCTCTTGATCTTTTTTGACAAGGCATCAAAATTTTCATCCGAACCCTGCATGAGCTCAACGAGTAGAGCGGCTGCCTCTTGTATCTTTACGGTCATTTGCGAAAATAACGCAAAATAGTGGTCTTCTTTCGGCAAAAAGCTAAAAGCCATTTTCTTTTCTCTCCGGTACCAAGTTTTGAATTGAGAACCTAAATATATGCGAACATAAAAATTATGTCTAATTGCCCTGGCTGTGTTTTATGAATACCGCCTCGGTCAAATAGACGTTTAGCTCGCAGATGTCTTTTACATAATCGCCGATACGCTCAATGTGCTTTGCGACAAAGAGCAATCGAGCGGCTCCATTTGCCGCCGCCGGATTTTTTACCAGCGTTTCGATCAGCCCGTCAAACACGCGGCCATAGCATTTATCGAGCGTCAGGTCGCGGGCGATTATTTCCCTCGAAGCCGCCGCATCCTCCGACGTAAATGCGTTCAAAGCCTCACGCAGCATTTCCGCCGCGATATCCGCCATCATCGAAAAATCAACATAGCTGTCGATCTGCGGCTCATTGTTTAGAATGATCGCGGCCTCGGCGATGCTCGTCGCGTGATCGGCGATGCGTTCGAGTATCGGCGTGATCTTTGCGACGGAGACGACCAGCCGTAGGTCGTGCTCGGCCGGTTGATGCGACGCCAGTATCTCGATGCTGAGCTGATCGATCTCGAGCTCCATCTGGTCGATCTGTTCGTCAGCTTCGCAAACACTCCGGGCCAGATCACTGTCGCGCTCGGTCAAAGAGCGCATCGCACGATGCACCGCGTCCTCGGTCTTGCCGCCGAGCAGCAAGACGCGGTCGCGTAATAATTCTAGTTGTGCATCGATCTCACGATGATCCATATCAGCGTGGCCCACGGGACCAGTTTTTACTGGTATCTGCCCAAACGCCGCCCGCTGAGTATTTTCGCTCATATATTGCAAGCCACGATTATAGTCGAGAGCAGATACTTTATAGGTTACATAATACTTAAATTTTTTTGCCGGGTTTGGCTGAGGGCCGGGCGTGTAACACGTTGTTAACATTTTGATAACTTTTACCGCACGGCTTTTCGGGCGAACGCGCATTCGCGCGCCCGTCATCGAAACACCGGCAATTTAGCGTATTGGCGTTCGGATGTCTTACGCATTAGAATCGTCACTACACCTGAAAGTTTCGGAGGGATTTATGAACAAGCACAGTTTTGGAAAGCGGATAGTGTCGGCGGCAATGATCGCCGCTATGTGGACCCTGCCGATCGCAATGATCGCTCAGACACGGATCATCGCGCCAAAGAATAAGTACAAGGTTCAGGACGACATCAAGCTCGGCAGCGACGCTTCGCGTGAGATCGAGAAACAGTTTCCGATCATTAACGATGCTGACGCCACGGCGTATATCGAGCGAGTCGGCCGCCGTCTGGTCGCCGCCATCCCGCCGCAGTTCAATCAACCCGCTTTCAATTACCGTTTCAAATGGGTCAACGCGAGCGATATCAATGCATTTGCTTTGCCCGGCGGCCCGATGTACGTCAATCGCGGCATGATCGAAAACGCTAAGAACGAAGGAGAAATGGCGGGCGTTATGGCCCACGAGATCAGCCACGTCGCTCTCCGTCACGCGACCGCTCAGCAGACGCAGATGGGCAGCGCAAAAAACACCCTCGGTATGCTTGGAATGATAATTGGCGGTGCGATCCTCGGCGGCGATGCCGGTGCTCAATTGGGCATGCTCGGTGCCGCGGCGTGGATGACAAAATACAGCCGTGCTTATGAATCACAATCCGACACGCTCGGAGCACAGATCATGGCAAATGCGGGCTACGATCCGCGCGATCTGGCAAATGTTTTCCGCACCATTCAGCAGCAGGAAAAGGGCGGCGGAGGGCCGCAATGGATCAGCAGCCACCCCGATCCCGGCAACCGCTATGAGGCGATCAACAAAGAGGCTCAGTATCTAAACGTCTCGCCAAACCCGATCAAGATCACACGCGATTTCGAACGCATCCAAGCTAGATTTCGAGCGATGCCTAAGGCAAAGACTATGGCGCAGATCGAAAAAGAGGCTGAGAAGGGTCAGGGGCAAAATAATCCGACCTCAGGCGGACGCTATACAAACAGCGTCCAATATCCGTCGAGCCGCGTCCGGTCTTACACCGGTTCCAGCTGGCTGCGTGTGAATGTGCCGTCAAACTGGCGCGAGTTTGCGAGTCAGGATGATGTTCAGTTCGCACCCGAGGGAGCGTACGGCGATCAGGGCATTACGCGAGGAGCGATGTTTGGCGTAATGACTTCGCAAACTAACGACCTTGGCCGTGATTCTGAGGCTTTGGTCAACGGCCTGCTCCAGGGCAATTCGTACCTTCGCCAGCAAAACCGGTGGTCACAGGTCTATGTTGCGGGCCGAGAGGGCTATTCGACACAGCTTACGGGCCGTTCGCCGCTGACAAACCAAACCGAGATCGTCACGATTTACACGGCTAGCTTGCGAAACGGCGGAGTCTTTTACGTCGCGACCGTCGTCCCGCAAAGCGAGTCGAATAGCTATTCCTATGCATTTAAGAATATGCTCAACTCGATCCGGTTGAACGATTAGTCAGAACCGCCTGCGTTAGCGGGCGGCCCGTATGTCGAACTATCCTCTACGATCTGGCACCCCGCTCACGCAGGGGGTTCTGACTCGGTTTTAACCGTCGTCAGCAGCAGGATCGCGAGGATCGAAACGCAAGCACTTGCGAGAAACGCCGTAGAGGCCCCAAACTTACTCCAAACAAGTCCGAACAATAGCGAAGCGGGGAACACAGTAATGCCAAAAGCGAGGTTGTACAGGCCATAGGCGGTGCCGCGTTTATTTTCGGGCACCATATCGGCGACAAAGGCTTTTTCGACACCTTCGGTCAGGCCAAAATACACGCCGTAAATGATAAATAGAGCCCACGCTTGCCACGGTGAATTGACGAAAGCAAACCCCGCGTAGACAAACCCGTACACCAACCAACCTGCAATAATGACTTGTTTGCGGCCGAGTCGATCCGATAGGTCGCCGCCGATCAGCGAACTGACGACCTTGCTCACATGCAGCGTCATCCACAATAGCGGCAGCACGACCGGCGAGATACCGGCATCGGCCGCACGCAGCAGCAAAAATGCGTCGGTCGAATTTGAGAGCGTAAACAGGGCGATGACCCATAGAAAGCGTTTGAAATTGCCGTCAAATCCTTTGAGTGAAAGCGTCGGAGCCTCGACCGCCGCGTGCGGTTTTGGGTCTTCGCGAACGACAAATGCGATGACCAACAAACCGAGTACAACCGGAACAGATGCAAAGAGAAAGACTTGCTGGTATTCACGGATCGTCGGATTACTCGAATCGACCGCAAAATAGGCGAGCAGCATAAACCCGACGACCGGCCCAAATACCGCCCCGAGATGATCTGCCGCACGGTTAAATCCAAAGGCAAATCCCCGCTGATTTTTCGGCACGCTCTCTGAGATCAGAGCGTCACGCGGAGCCCCGCGAATGCCTTTCCCAACGCGGTCGGTCATTCGCACGACCAGCACTTGGGGCCAGCTTGTGACAAAGGCGAGAAACGGGCGTGTGATAGCTGCCAGCGAATAGCCGAGAAACACGGGCAGCTTACGCGTGCCAAAACGGTCGCTAAGATAGCCGGAAAAGAGTTTTAAAATGCTGGCAATGGATTCGGCAAAGCCTTCGATCAAGCCGATCGCAAATGGCGAGGCCCCAAGCGAGAGCGCGAGAAACGCGGGCAGAACCGGATAAATGATCTCGCTCGAAACGTCGTTTAAAAACGCGACAAAGCTCAACGCGATGACATTTCGCGGGAGCTTGCGGTAACGGCTCAATCGGCCTGTCTTGATTTCAGGTTCGATGGGCGTCATAAACGGCGCTAACGGCGTGTTGGTGAGGAAGGTCTCGGTCCGGGACGCGGACGCTCCGAACTTGAGCCAAGATAGAGAGCGGCAATGCCGCCGACAATTGCGATCAGCAAAATGACGCCGACGATAGCCATGCGAAACGCCATTTTTAGTGTTTTTCTGAGCAGCAAAAACGCCGTTATTGCAACGGCGATACATATCATCACGAAAACGACCGCAGAAAATGCCCAGAACGCCGGCCCGCTCGGTGCGGCGTCAAAAAATAAAATATAGTTGGTCATTTTCTCTCCTGTTGGGCCTTTTCGATGGCGTCGAGATCCTCGTCGGTCAAGCTCGATTCCTCAGTCGGCAGATTATATTCCTCGTCCGCCCAAGCACCAAAATCGAGCAACTTGCAACGCTCGGAGCAAAACGGCCGAAATTCGTTACCGGTAAATTCTGTCTCTTTGCCGCAATTGGGGCACTTTACAATAGGCATATCCGTTCGATGAAAGAAAGATTAGCATAAGGCAAAAGCCAGCGAACAATCCACACGAAAAAAACGTATTTTTGTATGAAGTTTTGTATTAAAAAAGGATTGTTATGAACGATTACAAATCAACGTTTGACCGATGGACCAAAAAGGCGACCGATAAGCTCGAAGAGATAGATTCGCAGCTTGGGATTAAGGAAAAGATCGAGGGCGGAGCCCGCGTCGTCGTCGATGCCGCCAAAACCGGTGCCGAATACGTCAAGACCGAGGCCGAGAAAACCGAGCTGGGCAAAAAAGCTGTCGATCTGACGGAATCGGCGATCGATACTGCAAGCGGAGCAGCAAAAACCGCCTGGAACGCGAGCGAACCTGTTCGCGATGTAGCAGTCGATGCCGGAAAAAAAACCGGCGGCGTAGTCGTTGATACGGCCGAAAAGGCCGGAGATTTTTTTGTTGACGCCAGCGACACCGTCGGCACAAATGCCAAACGTGTCGCTAAGGTTGTGGGCTTTGGCTCATCGCTTTCGACGACACTCGACGCGGGATTAAAGTCCGCCAAAAAAGCCGCCGACTGGGCCGCCGAAGACCCGATGCGAGCCGCGACGACCGGTGCGTCAATGGCTGTCGGAGCCGGCCTCGGGATCATTTTTACAGGGATCAGTTCGCATTGGCTCCTTAACAGCGCGATCCCGACCTATTCGGTCAAAAAGCTGGCCGAGAGTTTTAACGGCTATCTCAAACGCCGCGAGGACATGATCGCCAAAGGCCAGCTTTCAGATGCCGACGCTGAACGGGTCAATTTCGAACGCGACATCGCCACCCGCATCGGAGCACCTCTGCTCGGAGCATTCTCATTCGCATCCGGTGCGGTGATGATGACAAACGTCCTCAATCCTGCAGTCGTCACAGGTTTTCCGATCGGCTCGATCATCGGCGGCAACCCGCTGCTCGAAGGCGTCTGGTTCTTTGGCAACGGCATGGTCTGCTTTAAGACGAGCTACGATTTCTTCATGATCGCCATCGACGGACAAGAGGATGTGGAGAAGATGGTCAAGGAAATAAAGGGACTTTTGCCGGCAGCAGTGACCTAGCAATTAATTAGCCACAAAAGGCACAAAAGACACAAACCGATCGAGATCTGATTTTGTGCATTATGTGCCTTTTGTGGCTATTTTCTTAGTTTATTTGAATAGGAAACGGTACGAAACACAGTACAAATATCAAGAGAGTAAAGAAGGCCACGGCCTTCCTTTTTGCGTCCAGCGGCGTTTGATCAAGCGGACTCGGATGAGGAACACGCATCATCACGCCTAAGATGATCGCGATAAGAAACCCGCTTGGGCTGCCGAAAAAATACATTCCGGCAACCGACAGCGTCGCCATAATTGCGAAGGCGATACGGCCCGTCCAATAATGCACCTTTTCGCCGAGCACGGCATATATCGCGTGGCCGCCGTCGAGTTGGCCAGACGGGATGAGGTTCAATGCCGTGACAAGCAGGCCGACCCATCCGGCAAAGTAAAACGCATTTCCGACGCTCACCGCCGGATCGTGACCGAGAGCAAAGCCGAGCAGCCGCATAAATAGCGGATCGGCAAAAACAAGCCCGCTCGGGCTCGCAAGCTGCTCGGCGGCCGCAGGTTCCATTGTCCAAATGCCGAGAAATGCGACCGGCAATAGAGCAATAAATCCCGCGATCGGCCCGGCGACACCGATGTCAAACACCGCCTTTCGCGAGGGCATTGGCGAGAGGATCTTGATAAACGCCCCAAACGTGCCTGCCGGCCCGATCATCGGCGGTGTTGGGATAAAAAATGGCAGCGTCGCATCAACCTTATAAATTCGACATGCGATGTAATGGCCCATCTCGTGGCAGATCAGAATAAATAGCAGCGAGCACGAAAAGCTCAAACCATACGTCAGCGTCGCCGTATCGGTAAATATCTTCTGGATCGCATCGACCAAAAAGACCGCGTATCGCGACGGCAGCGTAAAAATAAACTGCATCACCTCGTTCAACGTCTGCGGATCGTCTGCGGGAATCGACGCGTTCTGGCCAAACGGAAACAACGTGCCCGCGATCGTCGCCGTGCAAAATGTCAGGGCAAGCAGAGCCAGATGCTTGGCGTAGGCAAGCGCGGTCGGTCGGGGCGGGTCGGTAAAATGTTCGGGAGAGATCTGCTCTGGGTCGGTCATGTAATAAAAAAGATCGTAGCCCCGCGCTCCGGTACTGTACGAGCACCTTGCGGTCTACGATCAGTGATCTAAAGGGTCAGCCGGGGCTAATTAGACAGCTTTTGCCGAAAGCTCTTTACCGGGTTTGAATCTGATGGTCTTGCCAGCCGGGATCGGCACCTCTTCGCCGGTTCGCGGATTGCGGCCAACGCCGCGTTTTCGTGCCTTTACCACAAACACGCCAAACCCGCGCAGCTCGATACGCTTGCCCTGAGCAAGTGCATCTTTCATAGCCTCAAATAGCGAATCGACCACCTGCTCTGCCTTTTGCTTAGGCACGCCGGTCCGGTCAGCAACCATATTTACAATGTCTAGTTTGATCATTATTTCCTCCAACGGCCATTAAAAGCACAGGCGAGAAAACCTAAACTAAAACGCCCCTGAATCATAATCCTCTAAGTCCGTCTATGTCAAGATTTTGCGATGAATTTTGTGTGATTGGGCTGAAACGCGACCGTTAGGGAGCGTGCGTGTTATACGGTGGTAGAATTCCAATAAGACGCACGCTCGTTCACACTCGCGTTTCCGCCCGTATTGCTAAGGTGATAAAATCAGGTCACGTTTTTATAAGGAGCAAAAGCAAATATGCGTTGGAGAGATCAGCGGCAAAGTGACAATGTAGAGGATCGTCGCGGCGGACGCGGGTTGGCGGTCGGCGGCGGAGGTGTCGGCGTGATCATACTCGCGCTCGCGATATATCTCTGCGGCGGCGACCCGAGCCAGTTGCTGCAAAACGCGCCGACCGGCAGCGAGGTGCCTCAGCCAGGAACGGCGGCGAATAAAGTTGTGTCGCAGGATGAGAACCGACAGTTTGCCGGTGCGATCATGGGTAATCTTGAGGACGCCTGGAAACAGATCCTACCAGCCCAGTCTCGTACACAATTCAAAGCTCCAAAGCTCGTGCTTTTTACCAACCAGATCTCGTCAGCCTGCGGTTACGCAACGGCGGCGAGCGGCCCTTTCTATTGTCCGGGCGACTATAAACTGTATCTCGATTTTGCGTTCTTTGACGAGCTGCGGCGTGAGTTCAAAGCCCCCGGCGATTTCGCCCAGGCATATGTCATTGCCCACGAATTTGGCCATCACATCCAAAATCTGACGGGCACGATGAGCAAGGTGCAGAGTGCTGGTGAGAACAACCGTCTGTCGGTCGCGCTCGAATTACAAGCTGACTGTTACGCCGGAGTGTGGGCAAATTTTGCACAAAAACAAGGCCGTCTCGACCCCGGCGACACCGACGAAGCCATACGTGCGGCGGCGGCGGTCGGCGACGACATGATCCAGAAACGTACGCAGGGTTACGTCATACCCGATTCGTTCACACACGGCTCGGCACAGCAGCGGATCCAATATTTTGCGATGGGATTTAAATCCGGCGATATGCGGCAGTGCCAGACCTTTAAATAGAGAAGAAGAATTTAACAGGATGAACAGGATAGGCAGGATGGCTTAATCGTGTTAATCCTGTCTATCCTGTAAAAATAACGGCTACGGGGAATAAGCCTTGCCGTAGATCTCTTGATAAACCCATCCCAAAAACCTCGCTTCGGCGGTGCATAGCACTTCGAGCCAGCAGCTTGAGAGATACAATCTCTTTTCGGTATTGGTCGTCAGCAGTTCGGATTTGGCGAGCGAAGATGCTTCCATATCCGCGGTCAAGTTAAAGCTGTGTTCGAGCTCGGTCTTGGTCTCGCGGGCACGGCCGAGGGCTTCGAGCACGTCGGTTATCCAATCTTTTAACAGCGGCTCGGTGTTGTTTTCGCCAAGCGCCTGTATTGCCCCGACGGCAAATCTCGCCTCGGCGCTGTCAAACGGATAAATGCCGACGCCGTTGGCTTCGTCGTCACGCTGTTTCCACTGAAACAGTTCGTCCGTGTTGGTGTGACGCATCCGGGCGGTGCGTTCGTCGTACATCAAAAACCACTCGAGCAAGTCGGCGAGCGAACCGATATCGGGCTGTCCGGTCTCGGCGATCTTTAATTTCGGCGGCTCAGTTTCCTGTTGTTTTGCTTCGGCCATATGTCGGAGTGTGGGCAGCTTGCCCACACACGCCGCTTACGGCGTAAAGTTGATTATTTCATCACGACGCAGTTTTTACAATTCTCGTGGCCGATAGCTATAATCAACAATACCGTGTCCGAACAAACACTCGACAGCTCATACGAAGCCGCCAACATCGCCGAACAAGCCGAGCGCGATCTGGGCTTTGGCGCCGTTGTGTCGGGCCAGAGCCGCCAGCGTCTGTTAAATGCGGACGGCACGTTTAACGTCCAGCGTACGGGTCTGCCGTTCCTCACGTCGCTTAATCTATTTCATGCGTTGCTCTCGATGAAATGGACGACGTTCCTTCTGCTCGTGCTGGCTCTGTATTTTGTCAGCAACATAGCGTTTGGCGCGGTGTATGCAACGTTTGGCCCGGAGGCTCTGGTTGATACTTCGTCAACCCCGATGGCAAATATGTTTGTCCGCGGATTCTTTTTTAGCGTGCAAACGTTTGCGACGATCGGTTACGGCACGATCCATCCGGTCGGTGTCGTGCCAAATCTGCTCGTCACGATCGAATCGTATTACAGCCTGCTCGCCAACGCGCTCATCACGGGCCTCGTTTTTGCACGCTTTGCCCGACCTGAGGCAAGGATAATTTTCAGCGATGTCGCCGTGATCGCGCCGTATCGCGATATCGAAGGGCTGATGTTTCGGCTCGTCAATGGCCGCAGTAGTCAATTGCTTGAGGTAAATATTAAGGTTATGTTTGCCCGGTTTGTTAATGAGAACGGACGCAGCGTCCGCCGTTTTGACTTTCTCGATCTCGAACGCAAAAACGTCGCGTTTCTGCCGCTCGCTCTTACCGTCGTCCACCCGATCATCAAAGATTCGCCGATGTACGGCCTCACACAGGCCGACCTCAACGCCACCGACGCCGAGTTGCTCATACTCATCTCAGCGACCGACGAGACATTTGCCCAGATCGTCCACACCCGCTCGTCCTACAAACCGCACGAGGTACTCTGCGGCCACAAATTCGTCAGCATCTACAACGAAGTCGAAGACGGCGAACCGATATCTATTGATATCAGAAAGTTGTCGAAGGTCGAACGGGCGGTGAAACAAATAACGGATAACTAATGTTTACTGGCTTGGTCGAAGAACTAGGAAAGGTCGAAAGCCGCGAGTCTTACGTCGGCGGTGAGCGAATTATTGTTGCCGCGAGTGTCGTAACGTCTGACATCGCGAACGGTGATTCGATCGCGGTCAATGGCGTTTGTCTGACGGCTCTGGATGTTTCGGCGGATACATTTGCGGCTGATGTTTCGCCCGAAACTCTCAACCGTACGACGCTCGGACAGCTTACCGTCGGTTCTCCCGTCAACCTCGAACGAGCGGTTACGCCCGCGACCCGGCTCGGCGGCCATATTGTTCAGGGCCATGTCGATGGATGGGGCACATTTATCTCGGCAACATCGTCAGGCGATTTCTGGACGGTGCGGATCGGTTTCCCGCCGGACCTCGCCCAATATTTCGTCCACAAAGGCTCCGTCTGCGTCGAGGGCATCTCCCTAACCATCGCCGCTCTTCGCCCGAATCATTTCGACATCGCCGTCATCCCAAAAACCTGGGAAATGACGAACCTCTCCTCATTGACCCCCGGCGACCCAGTCAATCTCGAAGCCGATGTCATCGCCAAATACGTCGAGCGAATGCTCGAATTCAGAAATTAATCTATGGACGACAAATACCAGATCAGCAAACCGCAAAAGCCGCAGAACCGAACCGAGGAATTGCAGCTACAGATCGAAGACCTTGTTAAGCTCCGCGACAGATCAAATAACCTCGCCGAAAAACAAAAAATCAACGCCGAGATCACCAGACTATTTGCCCAGTATGAGCGGTCAAAGATATAAGGTATTTTGCGCGTTCGCCCGCTATACAGGCTCAATAAAGATCAAATGCTGCGCGCGAGATCGCAACGATGTGCAGCGAGACACCAAATGCCCCAAGGACGGCCACACAGCATCCGAATGTAAATATCGAGATCCGCGTGTAGTTTACCGGTCTGGTGCCGAGGCGTTTTAGGAGGTTTCCGATCCGGCCGCTTGCGAGCATTAGCAGGCTGCCGACGATCAGGTAGCCGGTGACGATCATAAAGCTTGCGTAGAAACCTCTCATAAATTTTCCTTACTATTTCGCTCCGCCGGAGAGTTTTCCGATGAGCGAGAATAGCGGCAGGTACATCGAGATGACGATCGAACCGATGGTCACACCGAGGAACGCGATAAGAACGGGCTCCATCAATCCGAGCAGATCGGCGATTGCCGTATCGACCTCTTCTTCGTAAAAATCGGCGATCTTGCCGAGCATGGCATCGAGGGCACCGGTCTGTTCACCGACGCCGATCATCTGGCCGACCATGTGCGGGAATACGTTGGTCGCTTTGAGCGGGTCAACAAAATTTTCACCGCGTTCGACACCGGCACGGACCTTGAGGATGGCGTCTTCGATAATGACGTTTCCGGCGGTTTTAGCCGTGATATCGAGCGATTGCAGGATCGGTACTCCGGACGATAGGAGCGTCGAGAGGATACGTGAAAAACGTGCGACGGCTACCTTTCGCAGGATGCTGCCGAAGATGGGCGTCTTTAATAGCAGTGCGTCGATCTGCCACTTGCCTTTAGGCGTGGCGTAGTAAAACTTGAGTGCAACACCGCTGCCGATCAGCGTTACAAGCACGGCCAGACCGCCCCAACCGGCGATAAAGCCGCTTATCCCCATGACGATACGCGTCGGCAGAGGCAAGGCTTCACCCGGGCCTAACAGGCCGAGAAAGATCTGTTGGAACTGCGGAATAACGACGATCATGATGATCGCGATGGCTCCGATCGCAACCGTGATAACGGCCGCCGGATAGATCGATGCCGAGACGATGCTGCGTTTGAGTTTGACGACCTTTTCGATCAACGTCGCGAGACGCTGCAGGATCAGATCGAGCACACCGCCCGTTTCACCGGCTTCGACCATGTGTGTGTAGAGATTGTCGAAAACTTTCGGGTGCTTTTCGAGGGCAGCGAAAAGCGTCGAACCTTCCTCAACATTCTGACGCACCTGACGGAGTACATCTTTGAAAAAAGCGTTTTGCTGCTGTTCGCCGAGGATGTCGATACACTGCACGAGCGGCAGACCGGCATCGATCATCACGGAAAACTGACGCGTAAATACAGCAAGCTCTTTGGCCTTGACCTTTTTACGGCGGCCGAGCTTGGGTATCGCGATCTCGCGGCCCTTTTCCTTGGCCTGCGTCATGACGATCTGCTCACGGCGGAGCAAGGCACGCAACTCGTCCTGGCTGGCGGCATCTTTTTCGCCGGCGACGAGTTCGTTCAAACGATTTCTTCCCTTAAATGCGTATGTTGGCATAGTTACTCCAATTCAAAATTCAAAATTAAAAATGCTAAATTAAATTTTTAATTTTTCATTTTTAATTCTCCATTGTTAGCGTGGTCGTTCGCCGATGTTGCGGGCCTGGGCGTACGGGCTGCCGTTCGTGGGCGGACGTGTTGCCGGGCGGGCGTTGCCGGCGTAAGCGTCATTAAGCCCGGAACCGCGGTCGATCAGTTCTTTTAGTTCGTCGGCGTTGGACGAACGCTGCATCGCTCCCTCGAGCGTGATCTGCTTTTTGTGATACAGCGTTGCCAAACTCTGGTTGAACGTCTGCATACCAAATTTGTCCTGTCCGGTCTGCATCATCGAGTAGATCTGGTGGATCTTGTCCTCGCGGATAAGGTTGCGGATAGCGGCGTTTGGCACGAGGATCTCGAGCGCCATACAGCGGCCGTCGCCCGATGCTTTTGGCACCAGGGCTTGGCACATGATGCCTTCGAGCACGAGCGAAAGCTGCGTGCGAACCTGTGACTGCTGCCCCGCCGGAAACACGTCGATGATACGGTTGATCGTCGAATAGGCCGAGTTTGTATGCAGCGTAGCAAATGTCAGATGGCCCGTCTCAGCGATACGCAGAGCCATTTCTATGGTTTCTAAGTCGCGCATCTCTCCGACCAGGACTACGTCAGGATCTTGGCGAAGTGCGGTTCTAAGAGCGGCTCCGAACGAATGCGTATCGGCAGCAACCTCACGCTGATTGACGACGCAACCCTTGTGATTATGCAGAAATTCGATCGGGTCTTCGATCGTCAGGATGTGCTCTTTGCGTTCGACATTGATCTTGTCGATCATTGACGCGAGCGTCGTTGATTTACCCGAACCGGTCGGGCCGGTCACGAGGATCAATCCACGCGGCTTTTTACAAAGATCAGAGACGATCGGCGGCAAGCCGAGAGCCTCGAATGTTTTGATCTCGTACGGGATCGCACGAAACACCGCACCCACCGCACCTTTTTGGTTAAAGATGTTGGCACGAAAACGCGACATTCCTTTGAGGCCGAACGAAAAGTCGAGCTCGAGGTTTTCCTCAAACCGGTGCTTTTGCGCGTCGGTCAAAACGGAATAGGCGAGCCGTTTAGTGTCGGACGGCGTCAGTACAGGGAACCCGGAAAGCGGGGCCAGGTGTCCGTGTACGCGAACTTGCGGGGCTGAGTTGGTCGATAGGTGCAGGTCGGACCCGCCCTGATCTGTCATTTTTTTGAGCAGATCAGGCAGCGTGACCGATGATTCGACGGATGTTTGATTTTCGTAGCTCATAATTTTAGTGGGAGCAGTTAGGGTTAGTCTTTGAGGGCCGCGCGCTGTGTTCCGCGAACGCGGGTTTTGAGCGAGTTGATGACCTTTTCCGATTCTTCGGCGAGGCGTTCGGCTTCCTGGACGGGTGAGTTGGTCGCGACGCTGTAGATCTTGCCGTCAACCTCTGTGAAATAGAACATACGCTGATTGACCGCGCCGTTCTTTGCCTGTGACTGAGCGACAACGACATATACTTGCTGTCCGTCGATCTCCTTCTGGTAATCATTAACGACCCAGCCGTTTTCGCGGATCATCTTGTCGATCACATCACGGCGAAGAGCGGTCGTTGCGACACCGCCGACAGATTTGCTGCGATTGTAATCGCCCGGCTGATCCTGTGCCGGCCCGAGGACCGCGATCGACGCCGAACCGACCTGATCGCCGGCCGAATTATCAACGCGGAATTTGAGTTCCGCCGGTGATGAAGCCGCAGGGCTCCAACCGTTTGGTGCAGCATCACCTGACGGCAAAACGGCCTTTGCGGTATCAGCTTTCTGAACTTTGGCGACCGTCGGTTTTAAGTTGTTTTCGCCATTATTGCGTTCCGCGGCACGGGCACGTGCCAGACGGAGCTGACGCAGGCGGAGAGCCCGTTTGCGGGCCTGCATGGCCTTTTTGCGTTTCTGGCGGGCACGATACTGGCGCCACCAGCCCTTAGAATATTTTTTATACTTTTTGGCCTTGCGATGCTTTTTCTTGTGACGCGGTCCAGCCTCAGTGCTGTCGGTCGCGAGCGGTATTAGCGTCGCTCCGCCGATCAAAAGTGCCAATGATAATGCTATTGCCCTGACTAACATATTTCCTCCAAAAACCTATATGACCGTTTCCTTAACAACTTCTTCGATCGTGGTAATGCCCTGGCGGATCTTGCACAGGCCCGATTCGCGTAGGGTGATCATCCCCAGATCGATCGCTTTTCTCCGTAATTCCATTGCGCTGGCGCCAATTATAATGAGTTCGCGGAGCTCGTCGGTGATCTCCATGACCTCGTAAAGCCCGACGCGGCCTTTATACCCCGTCTGATTACAAACCGAGCAGCCCTTGCCCTTGTAAAGTTTCAGATCCGGTGCCTCTTCGCGTGAGAAACCGACTTCGATGAGCCCCTCGACGGGCATGCTGACCTCTTCTTTGCACTCGCTGCAAACGCGGCGGATCAGCCGCTGTGCCTGAATAATATTTACCGATGTCGCGACCAGAAACGGCTCGATACCCATATTGACGAGACGCGAAACCGTCGATGGAGCGTCGTTAGTATGCAGCGTCGAGAGAACAAGGTGGCCTGTAAGGGCGGCCTTGATCGCAATTTCTGCGGTCTCAAAATCACGGATTTCGCCGACGAGCACGATGTTAGGATCCTGACGCAGGAACGAGCGAAGAGCGGCGGCAAAGTTGAGCCCGATCTGCTCTTTCATCTGCACCTGATTTATGCCCTGTAGGTTAAATTCGACCGGATCCTCGGCCGTCATGATGTTTGTCTCTGACGTATTCAGAGCTTGAAGAGCGGAGTACAGGGTGTTCGTTTTACCCGAGCCGGTCGGCCCGGTTACGAGCACCATGCCGTATGGATTGGCGATCGCACGTTTGAATTTGTCGAGACTCTCTTGCTCAAAACCGAGCTTGGTCATGTCGAGCATGAGCTTGTCTTTATCAAGCAGACGGAGCACAACCTTTTCGCCAAACAGCGTCGGCAGGGTCGAGACACGAAAATCGAGTTCGCGTGAGCGGTTGTCGATCTTTACCTTGATCTTGATGCGGCCATCCTGCGGCAGGCGTTTCTCGGATATGTCGAGTTTCGCCATGATCTTGAGTCGCGAGATAAGCGGATCGCGGATCTTGAGGGGCGGATGCATCACGTCATAGAGGACACCGTCAATACGGAATCGGATGCGGAAATCTTTTTCGTAAGGTTCGACGTGAATATCCGACGCACCGCGACGAAGCGAATCGACCATCAGCACGTTGACGAGCCGGACGACCGGAGCGTCTTCGCTGGCGCGTGCAAGAGCGGCGAGATCGATCTCATCTTTTTCCTCGACGATCTCAAAATCCTCGGGGTCGCCGCCGCCAAATTCAAAGCGGTCGAGCGAAACATCGAGGTCTGAGGCGGACAGTTTCTCAGACGGATCGGCCTTGAAACCGCTGAGGGTCTTGGCTCCGGCACCATTCGAGCCATTTCGGCCGTTGATGGCACCGGCGGCTTCGGTCTCGACGGCAAATGCAGCGTCGAAAATATCGATCTCGCTCGAACCGCTGTAATATTTCGAGATCGCAAACATGATCGACGTCTCGGACGCGATCACAGGCTCGACATTTAGCCCGGTCATGAACTTGATATCGTCCATGGCAAAGACATTGGTCGGATCGGCCATCGCCATCGTGAGCGTGGCTCCGACCTTAGAGATCGGTAGCACCGAATATTTTTGTGCGACCTCCTCAGAGATCAGTTTTATAACGTCTTTTTCGATCTGAAAGAGATCGAGGTTGATGGACGGCACACCATATTGGCGGGACAGGACTGCGGTAACGACGTCGTCCGAGACAAAACCAAGCTTGACCAGGTTCGATCCCAAACGGCCGCCGTGCTCACGCTGGTACTCCAGCGTCTCGCGCAGTTGCTGCGACGTGATCAGATTTTCGCGGACTAGGATTTCACCAAGTTTTGCTGACATTGTAGTTTCTGCGGGGCCCTCTGCCTCTGAAAAAAAACCCGGGCAAAGGGTGAGTTTACTAAGAGGATATTCGGTCTATTTGATCGAGAGGTGCTATATGGAAAACAGCGACAAACACTGTTGACTCCTAATAATACATTGTTAAACTCACGAGTGTCAACAATTCTTTTGAGTGTAAGGCAAGGAATTTTTCGGTCAGATTGACCTGATTACTGATCGGCGAGATCTTTTCTGAGCTGGACGATGAAAGAGCGGACGGCTGTTGCCTCGACGGCGTTGGGGAAAATGGTGAGAAATTCTTCGTACACGGCGATGGCGTCGGCGTATTTTTTCTCGCGTTCATAGACGAGGCCGAGCAATTGCATGATGACCATCGTGTCGGGGGCACCGGCAAGTTGTTTGACGGCGGATTTTAGATATTTGGCAGATTCGACGTAATTGACGGCCTCATTTTCAAAATCGCCCGAGCCGCCAAAGCCCTCCGCCTTCTCTTTATAGAGCAGACCGAGCCCGGCAAACGCCTCAGGTTGAAAGCCCTTTCCCTCGGTGATAGCTCGTTTGAATGTTGCTATCGCCTTGTCTTCCTCACCTCCTTCTTTATAAATGCGGCCCATGACGGCGGACGCCTCGGCAAAGCCTGGGCGGTATTTGCGGGCGGAGGCGATGGCCGCTTCGGCCAGATCGAGATCGCCGAGCTCGGTCAGGACGCGGGCTAGAGCAACAAAGGCGTCGGGGTAATTTGGCCGCAGCTTGATAGCCTTTTCATACGCTTCGACAGCCTTTTCGCGGTCAACGGATAGGAGCCGCTCGGCCTCTTGAAATGACAGTTCGGCTTCGTCTATAGTTTTTACCAGGTCGACCTTGATCTCGCCTTTTTGGGTTGCCGCAAGCGGCTGAACCTTTTCCTTAAAGCCATCCGCACGCACACGCAGAGTATGCCCGCCTGCCGCCACGGTCTTGATGGAGAGCTTGCCGGTTTTGTCAGTCGTGCCATATTTGACGCCGTCGATCCATACGCCCGAGCTAGGCTGTGTGCTGATGGTGACCGATCGATATGCGGTCGCGGCGGGTTTCTTGGCCTGAGCCAAAACAAACAAATTAGCGACCAACAACAGGGACGCGATCGAGAGCACTCTGAACATATTTCTATATACTGCAACGGACATAGACCTATTATATCTCAATATTTGACGACAAACGCCGCTTGCGGGTTGTGCTGTAAATTAGCTGTTGGAGCTCGCATCACCACTTGCTAAACATCGCGAAACTGCGTGCCTTGATTTTTTCGCATCAAAAACTATAATCAATTGTTTGTGGCTGGGTAGCTCAGCTGGTTAGAGCGCGGGATTCATAACCCCGAGGTCGAGTGTTCAAGTCCCTCTCCAGCCACCATTTATTAACGAAAAGACGGCATCTGGTGCCGTCTTTTTTATTTTTCGTTAACTTATATTTGCAGGATGTTCTAGGGGGCTTACATTCATCTATTGCGCGTTGATGTCTAGTCCGGTCGTGTTCTCGACGGGCGTGATGGAGCGGACGGCGTTACCAAATATGAATCGCCTGTGCGTAGCGGTGACCGTGTAGTTTGCTCCCGCTGCGACATTGCTGAACGTATATTGGCCGTTCTTTTGAGTCATGGTGCTTACATTCGCACCAGTCGTAGAATTAGTAAGAGTAACGGCTACGCGGCCTATCCCGCGTCCGGAAGAAGAGGTAACGCGACCCGTCAGAGTGACCAACGCCGAACTTGGGGTGCCGAGGATAAAGGGCCGTTCGACGGTTTGTCCCAAAGATGTGAGACGCACTCGCCAGGTTCCAAGCGGTGTGGCCGGCAGGACCCGCGAGTACCACCACCACGATGCACTGTATGTGTCCGGGCTGGTGTGATTCCACGTCAGATGCACAGATCCATCGGGGCGCACCAATTCCCAAACCGTCTGCTGGCTAATTAGTTGATCACGATAAAACGCAGTCATAAAAATGGTCGAGCCGGGTGCGAAAGTGGACTGGGCATTCGGCACCTCCTGCGTTGGGCACGCGGGCATGACCGGGGCAGCGGATCCGGTCATGAGGGCATTGATGCGCGTGTTGCGATAGGGTTCTTGCACGTTCCACCAACTGCTTGCGTTAAGGCTATTGCAAGCACCCTGATAGGGTTCCTGTAGTTGGTTCGACGCGTTATAAAGCTCAAAATGCAGATGCGGGCCGGTCGATGAACCGGAACTGCCGACGACGCCGAGAAACTCGCCCTGGGCAACAGTCGCTCCGACGCCCTTCGACGTGAGCGAATTTGCCTTCATATGCAGATACCAAGCGACCGAGCCATCCGCGTGACGGACAAAGATCATGTTCGGATTACCGCCACCCATCGCACAGTTGCGGTCAAAATTGCCGTCGGCTTTTTGAATGATCGTGCCGGCCGCAGTAGCGACTACCTCGGCCTGAAATGTGTCCATCCTAAGCCAGCCGAACGGCCATGTAAAAATGTCGATCCCGCCATGATTGTAACCCGCCACGTCATATGTTCGGGTGCCGCAGTTCCACTCGAGCGTCGCCCCCGGATTGGCCGGATTTTGGTCGACATAATTGGAGATACCTTCGATGAAACGATCGTTAAAATTCACTTTCCGCACCGGCCAATTCAGACCCACGGCCTGAGGGCTCTCGGGGGCAAGTTTGCCCTCGGCCTTCAACTTTGCAATGTTCTCGGCGATGCCCCGCTGGATCTCGGCGCGTTGTTCGTCGGTCATGCTGTCCGAGATATCGGGAGCTGCACCGCCGCCCGATGATCTGATCTGGCGGGGTTCACGGTCGCTACGTTGAGCGAATACGAATAACGGAACAAGGATAAAAAGCAGACAAAGAAGCGTGCGGACCGATGATCTCATGACACTGACCTCCGTGGATTGGGTTCTCTAAATAGTCATATCATAAGTTTTTAGATCTCGACAAGCGAAAATTGTTGTGCGGTAGACAATTCATTCCGCTCTTTCGGCAAGCTCGGCCCAGCGGGTCATGTCGGTGTCGAGTTGTTCGGTCAGGCGTTGCTGCTCTGTAAAAAGTTCGTGGACCTTTCCTGCGTCACTGGCGGCGAGGGCAAGTTCTTTATCGATCTCGGGCAGGCGGGCCTCCGCGGCGGCGATGCTTTGTTCGAGAGACTCGAGTTCCCGGGATTCTTTGAAGGTTAGTTTTTTGGGCGTGAACGTTTCCGGACTAGTTGGTTTGGTGTCGGGGGTTTTAGGAACCCTGTCGCTATCGCTCCCGGTTCTGACAAGAGCTTCCTCACGCCCGATGGCATCGAGGTAGGCGGTGTAGTCGCCGGCGAATTCTCGGACGTGGCCGCCCGGCTCAAAGCGGAAAACGTTTTCGATGGTTCGGTCGAGGAAATAGCGGTCGTGGCTGACGACGATGAGGGCACCGGCGAAATCGTCTAGATACTCTTCGAGGGCGATGAGTGTCGGGATGTCGAGGTCATTGGTCGGCTCGTCGAGCAGCAGGACGTTTGGCGAACCCATCAGAATTCTCAGCAAATACAAGCGACGGCGTTCGCCGCCAGAGAGGTTGCCGATGACGGCGTACTGCGCGGCCGGTTCGAACAGAAAACGTTCGAGCATCTTGCCCGCCGTGATCTGGATACCCTCGTTTGTGGTGACGTATTCGGCGACATCGCGGATGTAATCGATGACACGCTGCTCGTCGTTGAGGGCACGGCTTTCCTGGTCGTAATAGCCGATGTGGACAGTCTGGCCGATGTCGATGTCACCGGCGTCGGGCGAAATGCGGCCGGTGATCATATCGAGCAAAGTCGTTTTGCCGCTGCCGTTCGCTCCGATGACGCCGATGCGGTCGTCGCGTTTTAGCAGATAGGTGAAATCGTCGATCAGCTTGTTTGTGCCGTACGATTTTGAAATATTGTTGATCTCGACGACCTTTGACCCGAGACGTTTTGAACCGATGGCGATATCGACCTCGCCTTTGGCCTGTTCTTTGGGGATCGCCATTAGGCTGTGGGCGGCTTCGATGCGGTGCTTCGATTTACGTGTACGTGCTTTGGCACCGCGACGGAGCCAGGCGAGTTCTTTCTTAATAAGCTGCTCGCGTTTGTGTCCCTCGACCGCACGCAGTTCTTCTTGCTCGGCTTTTTTCTCTAGATAATAGGCGTAGTTACCGCTAAAATTCTGCACCGTGCCGCGATCGACCTCGAAGATGCGGTCGGTCACGCGGTCGAGGAAATAGCGGTCGTGCGTCACGAGCAGCAGCATCCCCGTATATCTCGCGAGATATTTTTCCAGCCACTCGATCGTGTCGGCGTCGAGGTGGTTAGTGGGCTCGTCGAGAATGAGGATGTCGGGTTTGAAGATCAGCTCGTGCGCGAGAGCGACGCGTTTTCGCTGCCCGCCGGACAAGGCTCCCATCTTGGCGGACGTATCGGTGATGTCGAGTTTTGTCAGGACGGAGCGGGCGTTTGCCTCGATGTCCCAGCCGCCGTTTATCTCAAGATCGTGCTGCAGGTCCGACATCCGTTGGAGTGTCGCGGGGTCGCTTTTTCCGTCTGCTACTTCGTGACAGACTGCCTCGTAATCGCGGATCGTCTGCATCACGCCGCTGCTCGACGCAAAGATAGTTTCGAGCACACTCAGTTCCGGGTCGTACGGTGGATTTTGCGACAGGTAGGCGAGCGTCTGGCCCTTGGCGCGAGTGACCCGGCCGGTTTCGGGTACCTCGACGCCGGCGATGATCTTGAGCAAGGTCGATTTGCCGGAGCCGTTGGCACCGATAATGCCGATCTTATCGCGGTCTTCGAGACCGAGTGTTACGTTCTCAAAAAGCGGTTTGAAGCCGTAGTTTTTTGAGACATTTTCGAGCGAGACGATGTTCATAAAATGCGTTACTAACTGGTCAAACGCCGGTAAATATTGGGCATACGCTCGGGCAGGCTTAATACGTCGTCGATGATCGTGTAGCCGACGTCGCCGTAGAGGTCTTTGAGTTCCGCCTCGGATTCGCGATCGACGGTGATACAAAACGGTGTGATGCCCGACATTTTCGCTTCGGTCAGGGCTTCGCGAACGTCCTCGCGGGCGTAGCGGGCGTCGCCGTAATCGTGATCGTACGGGCGGCCGTCGGTGAGGATGATCAGCAGCTTGGTGCGTGATTCTTGTCGTAATAATTTTGCCGCCGCATGGCGGATCGCGGCGCCGAGACGAGTGTTGTTTTGAAACGTAATGCCGCCGATGCGTTTTTCGATCTCGTCGGAATACTTTTCGTTGAAATCTTTGACGACATAAAATTTCACATTCCGCCGGCCTTCGCTGGTAAAGCCATTTATCGAATAGACATCGCCGACGGCCTCGAGGGCCTCGCTCATCAAGACGATCCCCTCTTTTTCGATCTCGATGATGCGGCGGCCCGGATGCGTGTAAGGTTGCATTGGGTTGCGCGTGATCGTGCGGGCGGTCGAGCTTGACTGGTCGAGCAATAAGGATACGGCAACATCACGCTGTTTTCGCAGACGTTTTGTGTAGATATTTTCAGACTGCAGGCCGTCGGCTTTTCGGTCGACGACAAAATCGACCAGGGCGTTGAGGTCGTAATCCTCGCCGTCGATCTCGCGGTTGATGCGGGTCAGATTTTCGGGTTTCATCAACTGAAACTGATGACGGATCGATGAGATGACGCCGCGATAACGCGAGCGGGCGAGCTCGACAAAATTGCGGTCGCCGTTCTTGACCTTTTTCTCGATGACACGGCTCCAGCCAACGCGGTAATCGTTTAGTTCGCGGTCCCATTCGTCGTAGGCAAATGCAAGGTCGTCCGCCTCAAGCGCCTGTTCCGGCACCTCGCTCTGCGACCACGCCTCGGCACCCTGCAGATCATCCGGCTCGCCTTCGTCGTCGAGGCTGTTCCAGGCGTTGAACAGATCGCGGATATCCTGCATCTGTTTTTGCTGCTCGCGTTGAGAGCGATCGTCGGTCACGGATTCAGCGGCGTCTTTGTCGTCGTATGCAAAATCGCTCTTTTCCTCCGTGCTGTCCGTCTCGGACTCTTGCGATTGCTCGGGCGTGATGTTCTGAAAGAGCGTGTAGATGCGCGAGGTTGCCATAAGACTGTCGGCAACGGTTGGCAATGACGAATTTCGAATGTCGAATGTCGAATGAAAATACGTTTCGATCACGCTTTCGATCTCGGAAACGATCTGGCCGTAAAATCTCTTAGCATCTTCGGTCGCACCGCCGCAGAGCGTTATCTGAAACAGCAGCTCGGACGGAACCTGATGGATTGGAAGGTCGAAGATGTAGGGACGGTTCGAACCTAAGTGTGTACGCATCAGGTCGAGGTCTTTGACCAGTCCGCGATAGGTGTGCCGCAGACGGTGGTCTATACGGGCGTTTTCCATCGTGCCGAATATTTTGCGCGCCAAGCGTGGTTCGGGGAAGGTTTTGAGGACAGCACGGTAGTCTGAATCTTTGGGCAAACTGACCGCCCGTTCACGCAGCCGGTTCTGACCTGGATCGCCCAGATAGCCGTCAAGAGAAAACGAATCACGCTCTTCGGCGGTCATCGAATACAGCTCGCTGAGATCGGTGAATGCGGCTTTTAGTTCGAGCGTGTCGCGGTCAAAGGTGCCAAATTCGATCTGGCCGGCGCCGTGGGCGGCGAGGACTTTGTAGAGGCGAAAATCCATTTCGTCATCGTCAAATTCGGCGATTGATGACGGCAGATGGATGGTCTTGCCGTCACCGATCCGCGTCTCAGCCCCAAAAGCGTTGAGCGGCACGATCTCGACTTCTTTGCCTGTGAGCGCCTCGATGTACATCCGCAGGACGGGTTGGATGCTCTCTAGCGAGAGGCCGAGGCGGACTTTTTGCAGCCGTTCGTTTGAGGCTCGGGTTTCGAGGGCAAAATAGCTGCGGCGGGCTTTGGTGGATTCGTCCACGTTTTCGCGAAGACCACTCTCTACCCACTCTTCAAACTGCTCGACAGAGACTTTTTGTAACGCAGCGGCGCTAGATTTGAAAGCGGCCAATGCGCTCTCGGCATCGGTTTCGGCGATGCGTTTTGTAAGGAGCAAGACGCGATTGACCGTGCCCTGTTCGAGGCGGCTTTTTGGCCCGGCGAGGCGGTCAACGAGCTTTGGTGTCGCCCGTAGAAAAGCGATCAGTACGGCGTTGCCGTGTCGGGCGATCTCGCGTGAGGCAGCGCGCCAATCGTCAAACGCTCGTTCGGATAATGTAAGCACTTTGCTGCCCGACGCGACAAAATGGAGCGTTACGCTGCCGCCATATTCTAAAAACTCGGCAGAGCTCTCCATCAGGGCGACTGCATTCGGCGCGGTGATGACGGCGAGCGCGGTTGGCAATTCTTGCCAGAGATCCGCAGTCAGGCCGCCTGTGCGGCTCACAAAATCGGCTGCAAGTGTTAGCACGGCATCAGCAACGGCGGGCGAGTCATCTCCAAACTGCTCAATAGCGCGAGCGACGGCCGGGGTATGTTCGAGAAAGTCTGCACTGTGTTTTGCCGAACGCTGGGCGATCTCGACAGCGAGGTTTAGGATGCTTGCTAAAAGCCTTTTGTCCGCGAGATCGGCCGCGATCCCAGGGATGAGGTGAAATGTCTGCAAAGCGATCGAGCTGGAAAGCACTAGTTGACGCGAGCACACGTGAAAAACTGCGGCTCTGGCGGCTTTTGGGATCTTTTTTAGGCCATCGACGCCGTCGGCAAAAAATTTGACGCCGCTGTCGGCATTGCCCATAGCGAGTCGTCTGCCAAACTCGCCCCAGTTGCGCAGATCGTCAGTCGACAAGACCTTTGCCGCTTTCGGCACCGCCTCGACAAACTCGCGGCTGACACGCAAGGACACGCCCGCTAGAGCCGCGCTCGTCTCCAACGCCGCACGCTTTTTATCCGCCGGCAATTGCCCGAGGCGACGTGCAAGCCCGGTGAGAGTCGGCTTTTCTGGTTTGGTATTTTCGGCCACGGATAGATTTTAAAGGATTACCGTGCGATGTGGAAAAGCGTCGTTGATATCAATGAGGATGGTCGTCGCCGGGTTGGTTCAATTTTGACAGGTCGAGCAGTTTTGAAAACTCGTCAAAGTGAAACATCGTCTCGTCCTTACAATAGTCGCAAAAGAATGTGACGTCCTCGCCGAGATACATGTCCTTGAGGTGATAGGCGATAAAACACCCATAGCAACGCTGGATGCGTTTGCCAAAATCTTCGATAGAGTGGGTTTCATTTGACATTTATTTGACGACCCCTCGTTTTGAGCTTTCGATGAACTTCGTCAGTAGGTCCACCTCGGGCGAACCGGAGATCTCAGAGCGGATTCGCTCGACGGCCTGGCTCGTATTGAGTTTTGACGAGAGCAACAGATGAAAAGCGTGGTTAAGCTTTTCGATGGTGTCTTTGCTGTAGCCGCGACGCTTTACGCCGAGACGGTTTAAGCCGTAGCATTTAGCGTGATTGCCCTGGATGATGGCGTAGGGCATCGCGTCTTTGACGACGACAGAATATCCACCGATAAATGCTTCGTAACCGACGCGACAAAATTGATGCACGCCCGAATAGGCACCGACGCTTGCCTTATCAGCGATCTCGACGTGGCCGGCGAGCGTCGCGGCATTTGCCATGATGATCTCATTGCCGAGCTGACAATCGTGAGCGACGTGAGCCTGGGCCATCAGCAAATTGCCGTCGCCGATACGCGTTACGCCGCCGCCGCCAACGGTGCCGCGATGGATCGTGACAAATTCGCGAATGTGATTATTCTTGCCGATCTCGGTCGAAGTCGGTTCGCCGGCGTATTTCAGATCCTGCGGTGCAAGCCCGATCGAGACGAAAGGGAAAACTTGCGTCCCGTCGCCGATAGACGTATTTCCGTCAACGACGACATGTGATTCTAGCCGGACGTTTTCGCCGAGCGTGACATCATCACCGATCGAGCAAAATGGCCCGATATGACAGCCGTCGCCGATCATTGCATTTTCGCCGACGATCGCCGACTCGTGGATGAATAAACTCATTTTCGATGTCATGCGGGGTCGCTTTCTTTTGATCCGTTATTCGATGCGGCCGTTTTTTTAACGATCATCCATACCGAGATCACCGCCGCGATAATGGCTGCGAGCGGCGACAACAGCCCGGCGATCAGCGTAGCCAAAAAACCATATTTTCCGAGCCTTGCGTTACCGCGGCTCCGGCCAACAAAGAAAGGGATCAGGCCGAGCAGTATTCCGATGATGATCTGGCCGATGATCACATAGGTATAAAGTTGAGTAGTTGTAAGTTCCATATATTGTTTATTGTTGTTCGCGGTCGGCAATGATCGATAGTATCTCGGCTTCGGCGGCGACCTGGCCGTCAACCGAGGCGATGCCGTGCATTTTTTGCACGCGGCTCCCGATCCTTAGAGCGACCACTTCGAGCCTTAGCGTATCTCCCGGCACAACGGGGCGGCGAAAGCGAGCTTTTTCGATGCCGGTAAAAAACGGTATCTTGCTGTCGCGATCCTCAAACTCACGCAGCGCTAAAATAGCTCCGACCTGTGCGAGGGCTTCGATCTGCAAAACTCCCGGCATAACCGGGGCCTCAGGAAAATGTCCGGCAAAGAACGGCTCATTTATCGTGACCTGTTTGATTCCGACGATACGCACGCGCGGCTCGAGCTCGATGATCTTATCCACGAGCAAAAACGGATAACGGTGCGGCAAAATTTTCTGAATACCTATTGAATCGAGGATCGACATAATTTGATCGATAAAGAAAACATATAAGCCAAAAGCCGGCAAAACGCAATTTCACCGGCTAATGACTTAGGTTAAGTTTAATTGTCAGCCTGTTATTTTGGCGTACCCGTCGACGCTGTCGGTCCGGCGGTATTATACGAGGTAATAAACGCCTTAGTAATATTCGCCGTTTCATCAAGAGCGAGTATGGCGTTGAGATTTTCGTTTGCCAACGCCGAGATGTCTAATATGGCGGTATACCCATTCTTTTTCGCAAAAGCTTGGATCGCCTTAAATATATCGGCCTGGATCGGGCCGAGGACCTCTCCGCCACGTTTTGCTAACGCTGCATCGTACTCTTTTTTCTTGAATTCGAGCTCACGCTGCAGACGCAGGCCTTCGTCTTGCTTTGCCTGGCCAGCCTTTGGGTCGACTGGAACATTTGGGTTTGCCTGCATTTTTTGCAGCTCATCCGCGATCGTCTTGATCCTTGTATCAAGTGTTTGCAGCTCGGTAAGACGTGGTTTCATCTCGGTCTGGAGATTCTTGAGGGCAGTGAGGTATTTTGTGACGCCTTCTTTTTCGTCAGCAAACATACCTGTGTCTATCCAACCGATCTTGCCGGTTCCGGTCTGGGCAAAGGTCGACATTGCGAAAACCGTCGCAAAAATAAAGCTAACGGCAAGTAGATTAAATTTCTTCATTATCGTGTAAAACTCCTTAACTTATCGGCGGGCGTCTGCCGCCCTCAATATCTATACAATGCTTTGAACCTAATTTTACGTAAAGTGTTGCTTAGCGTTTCAAAAAAGAAAGGCAATAGTAAATAAAAGGTTATTCAAAGTCAATTTTCTTATCGGCCTAAAACGTTCGGCCTACGGTGAACCTGAATCCGTGACTCTTACCCGGCAAATATATGCCTGGCAGTTCTTGGGTAAATCCGATCTTTGCCATTGGGTTATAGTAATAAAAAACGCGAAAGGGCACATTGACGATCGGCACTTGAACTCTAAACTCTACCCCGATGCTGGATTTAATATTCGTGAATTTACTAAATTGTGATTCGTCGACCTTTAACAATGAATTTTGCTGGACCTCACCGCGCAAATATAGTGCCTGCACTTGTGGTGAAAGGCTCGTCGGGCAGCCAAAGCGATTGCCGCGACAAAACTCATTAATATAATCGGTCTTCGTCATCACTCGGCCGCGATAATAAAGAATACTGCCAAAACTGCTCTCAAGAACAGGCGTGTTTATAAGTCCGAGTGCGGTCAATCGTCCGGGGCCTAAAAAGGTATCATCTGGCAGAAATTCGCTATTGATAGTTTGAGTGCCTGCTTTGCGAAGGTTGAAAACTGTTCCAATATCTGCAAAGAAAGCCATACCTGCCGGGCCGAATAGAGGTATGCGATACTCAAAATTTCCAAGTAACTGCGTATCCCCGCCTATAAACCTATAGTTTTTAGAAAACAGTGCTGGATTTGATCCGGACGCACCTGTCACCTCACCGATCGTTTTGATCTCATCTCGATCTCTTGGGTCAAGGCCGTGATTCTGATTAGCGGTGCCTGACGCATTTATTGCAACTACGACATTGCGGCTGGTAACGTAGGTATCAAATGGAGCAACAGGACTGATCGATCGTCCCTCATACCCGCGAATGTCATTTTCACTGCCAAGAAAATAACGCGAGTATGCAGGCACGCCACCAATGTATGCGATCGAATTGGCATTTTGGATCTTGTCTGTTACAGACCATGCTCCGATCGTACCCGCCTGTATGCGAAACGCAAACACGTGAGGATTTTTGGATTTTCTGTTCCTGACCGGGATAAATTGCGAATACTGTATTGTCGGCTGATAGGTCCGGACATCGCCTCCAAGCCCCGCAAATGCCATAGAGGCCGATATCGATTTACCGCTCAGGGTGTCGATGCCATTCGCGGCGGGCTGACGCGTATCATAGACAAATGTGGCCGTGATTTGGCTGGTAATGATATTAGGTTGTCTGTAAATGACCGGGATCGTCGCTGCAGGATCAGCGGACGAATTTATCTCAGGATCTTCGATGCTCGTCGCCGAGAGTTGATAGGTAAGACCAACTCGCGAAAATTGTGTGAACCGACGCTTTTTAAAAAACAACTCAGAGAGTGGAGCGGTCGCAAAAACATTGGCTCCGTAAGTCTTTTGTGTAAAAAGGTTTGCTTGATCGGTCACAACCGTTCCATTCGGATTGTAGAGATCGTTTAGGACGTCTTGGTTTTGCGTGAGATACGTCCCTTCGCCAAAGAACTTATATTTGCTAATAAAGACAGAAAAGCCTAAAGATATCGGACGGTTACGAAAATACGGTTGCTGATATGTGAACTGCAAATTCTGCTGACGATTACCTGCACCGACATTGAAAGACAAGATCTCACCGCGGCCGGCAAGGTTGTTTGTCGAGTATTCGAGGCCAAAAAACGATCCGCCGATGCCAGAAATCCCACCGTTAAACGATATCTGCTGACGGCCTTTTTCCTTAACCTTTACGATCAGGTCAACGTCGCCTTTTTCTTCGTCAGTGCGGATCTCTACATCCTGATCTTTGTCGATCGGGTCGAAATACTGCGTTTGATTTAGTCGGGCAACGGATATTTCAAGATAGTTTTGATTGTAGATATCGCCTTCGTTGAGCAAGAACTCACGACGCATCACCTTGTCCCTGGTAAATGTGTTGCCGGTAAATTCCAACCTGCGTAGACTAAACTGCTTGCCCTCGTCGATAGTTAGAGTAATATCAACAATGCCCTCACCCGGGTTCGTTGTGCTTTCTTTGAATACCGGTTCAAACTCGGCGTTGTACTGAACAAAACCCTGCGAACCATAGACCTTTTTTAGATCCTCATAAACTGCATCTTGTAGGCGTTTGCCGTCAGCGATCTCACCTTTTTGGAGGCCGACGTAGCCAAGGATCTGCTGTTCGGAAAAGATCGAATTTCCCTCGACCTTAAGCTCCCCGACACGAAATATTTTGCCTTCGGTGACGGGCACGATTATCTTCAACGTGTCGTCATTTGAACCGAGGATCGGGATCGGAAGACTTTTGAGGAGTGGAAAGCCCGTGCGTTTATACCCAAGCCCAACGACCACAGGGTCGCCGATACGTGCCTGAAAATAACCCTTTGAAAACATGTACGCCCGGACATTTTTTTGCAGATCGTATTGCAGTTTGCGTAAGTCGAGGATGTCCATTCCCTTGACCCTCGCGATCAGTCCGGTCTTTTTGACTAGGAGCAGTGCGTCACGCAGCTCTCCGTCCTTAAACTTTTGATTACCGTCAAAGTCGATCTCGACGATGCGTGAACGGTTGCCCTGTTGTACGTCAAACGTAACGGCGATCGATGTGGCCGAAACTTCTTCTTCCTTGACGGTGACTGTCGCATTTGGATAGCCCTTAGACGCGAGCATTTCACGTAATATGCGAGTCGCGTTACGAGCTTTTACAGGATCATAGACAGATTCTTTTGAGATTCCGACGCGTTTTTCGCGAAATTCTTTGAGGATGTCCGATTCGGGTATCATCTTCGACCCTTTGAATTGCAGATCGCGTATGATCGGCAGCTCTTTGACCTCAAATATGACGTTAACGCCGCCTCGGATCCCGTCCTCCGTAAGAACGCGTGTCGCGGTTTTATCGAAAAAGTTGAGCGAAAGAAGTTCTTTTAGGTCGCGTTCGAGAGCAGCAGGATCATAAACGTCGCCGGAGCGAGTTTTAATGTAATAGAGCAGATCTTCGTCACGCAGACGGCGGTTGCCCTGGATGTCGACCGTCTCAACTACCTGTTGGGCGGCAGCGGCCGTCCCCGTACCTGTTTTGTTTTTCGCACTTTCGTCTGTTGCGGCAAGGGCGGGAAATGCCGCAAATGCCAAGACGAGTACTACAAATCCGAGTGCGCGAAGATTATACATAAACCGGGAACTTCCTTACTGTGTGCAAATTAAAAAGCTCCGAAAAGCTTTTGGTTCGCCGTTGTCATCAATGTGAACTAATAGAATAAAGCAACAAAAACGGCATTACAACGTCAGATTTAACTTGCCTGTTTGATTCTGCGCAAGGGCCACAGGTTGCCTTTTGGCACTTATCCAGCAAACTTACGAATTATACAGGGAAATTGGCCTAACTGCGAACCTCGGCGCGCCGATTTAGCGCCTATTTGTCGGGCGAGGGGGTAATTATCTCTGTTCAGTTTTCGCGCGGCCGCGAATCATTACCGGCGCATCGGGGGCGCAGCAAAATTCCGACAGGCGTTTGCGGTCGGTTTTCATTTCTTCGTCACTCTCGAGCATCTTCATCGTCGCGTCAAAAACAGACGCAGCGTTTTCGTCTGTTGGGCGGTTTAGCGAGTAATGCATCCATTTGCCATCGCGGCGGGCCGTGACGAGCGAGGCCCGCTTGAGATAGGCCAAATGACGCGAAACCTTGGGGTTATTTGTCTCGAGCGTCCCCGCAAAAAAGCATACGCATACCTCGCCGTCACGCAGCAGATTTAAGATCCGCAGCCGCGTCCTGTCGGCGAGCGACGAAAAAAACAACTCAGCATTAAACGCGTCTTTGGCGGCCATAGTAAATATTCTACCATAATCATAATTATGGCTTGACATAATTGTTATTCGTGATAATCTGAATACAATTATGGCAAAACATAATTATAAATAACGGAGGCATTTATGGAAAACCAGATCAATACACTCAAAGCTCATCTTGCTCTAAACGTGAAAGACGTCACCCGCAGCATCGATTTTTATCAGCGGATGCTCGGCATCGACCCGAGCAAGGTCCGAACCGGGTACGCAAAATTTGACGTAGCAAATCCGCCGCTAAACCTGACGCTCAATCAGGTGGCGTTTGACGGTAAAGGGGCTTTGTCGCATCTCGGGATACAGGTCGCGAGCAGCGATGACGTAAACGCAATGAAGTCACGTTGGCAGAGCCAAGGGCTCGTTCCGCGTGAGGAAATGCAGACGACATGCTGCTACGCTCTGCAAGACAAGGCTTGGGTCAACGACCCCGACGGAAATGAATGGGAAGTCTTTGTAGTTCTGCAAGATAATTTATCGGAAGAGACGCAGAATGCGGCCCAAAAGACTTGCTGTGTGCCAACCTTTACAAACATTGATGGCAAAAAACAAGAAGTTGCGACATCTTGCTGCTGATCATTATGAAGTTGAGAGAAGATTTTCATTCACCAAGTTTCGATAAGGTCTGCCGCCGGATACTAGGCGGTTGCGAGTCCAAAGGCCAGAGCGGCGGCGGGCTTTTCGAAACTGATTGGGAGGTTTTTGTCGCAAGATTCGACAAAAATACAGGCAAATACGAGACCAGCACCTATTGCTGCGAAGACGTCATTTCAACAAACTATGTCGGCTAACAACTGCAATCCCGTGAAACGCCTGTCGTTTCTCGACAGATTCCTAACATTGTGGATATTCGCCGCGATGTTTTTCGGCGTTGTGACCGGATATTTGTATCCGGGCGTCGAGGGCGTGATCAACCGGTTTAATGTCGGGACGACGAACGTCCCGATCGCGCTCGGCCTGATCCTAATGATGTATCCACCGCTCGCCAAGGTTCGCTATGAAAATCTCGGCGAAGTCTTTCGCAATACAAAAATACTAAGTATTTCGCTTTTGCAAAATTGGGTCATCGGACCAATTTTGATGTTTGCGCTGGCGATAGTTTTCCTGCGTGATCAGCCGGAATATATGGCTGGACTGATCATGATAGGGCTCGCCCGCTGTATCGCGATGGTCATCGTTTGGAATGAGTTAGCAAAGGGCGATACCGAATACGCCGCGGGACTCGTCGCATTTAACAGCGTCTTTCAAGTGCTATTTTACAGTGCGTACGCGTGGCTGTTTATCACCGTACTGCCGCCGTATTTTGGGCTCAAAGGTATTGCCGTCGATGTCAGTATTTGGCAGATCGCACAGAGCGTTTTTATCTATCTCGGCATTCCGTTTATCGCCGGTATGTTGACGCGGTTTGTGCTAGTTCGGGCCAAGGGGAAAGACTGGTATCACGACAAATTTATCCCGCGTATCAGCCCGCTAACGCTCATCGCTTTGTTGTTTACGATCTTTGTGATGTTTAGCCTGAAAGGGAATCTGATCGTGCACTTGCCGCTGGATGTCGTCCGGATCGCGATCCCGCTGCTGATCTATTTTGTGGTGATGTTTCTCGTCAGTTTTTACATGGGTAAGAAAGCGGGGGCGGATTATTCTAAAACGGCAACCCTTTCGTTCACCGCCGCGAGCAACAATTTTGAATTAGCCATTGCCGTCGCGGTCGCGATATTTGGCATAAATTCCGGCGCGGCATTCGCAGCCGTGATCGGACCGCTCGTCGAGGTGCCGGTGTTGATCGGTCTGGTCAATGTCGCGCTATTTTTTCAAAAACGCTATTTTACTGCGGAGGTTTAAGGCTATGAAAAAAGAACGCGTTTTAATACTCTGCACAGGCAACTCAGCCCGGAGCCAGATGGCGGAGGGTTTGTTGCGGTCGATGGGTGGTGATGGGTTTGCGGTCGAGTCCGCCGGAACGGTCGCGAGTTTTGTCCGCCCGCAGGCGATCGCTGCAATGGCTGAGATCGGTATCGACATCACCGGTCATCGATCAAAATGCCTCGATGAATTTCTGGGGACCGCTTTCGACCACATCATCACTGTATGCGACAACGCCAATCAAACCTGTCCCGCCTTTCACGGGAAGGCTCAACGCACACACTGGAGTCTAGAAGATCCGGCGGAGGTTGATGGCACAGAAGAAGAAAAGCTGGCCGCATTTCGTAAAATACGCGACCAGCTAATTATTAAAATAAAAGAGTTTATCCGCTCTCACTGATCTCAAGCCTTTTGCGTTAGTTCCTTCTCCGTCTTTTTGGCGCGGATCTCGCGAAAGGCGAGTTTGGCGCCATCGGGATAGATCTCGACCGTGCTTTCGTCGGTGACATGGCCTTGGATCAGCGCTTCGGAAAGCTCGTCCTCGACGTGTTTTTGCAGGGCTCGTTTTAGTGGTCGGGCGCCATAGCTGCGGTCGGCACAGGTTTTTTCGATCAGCCATTTTTTGGCTTCGTCGGTCAATTGGATCTTTAGATCACGGCCGGCGGTCACAACATTTAACTTTGCGACTTGCAAGTCGATGATCCGGAGCAGATCCTCGTCGAGCAGTTCGTCAAAGATGATGATCTCGTCGAGGCGGTTGATAAATTCGGGGGCAAATGTCTGTTTGACCTGCGACATCACCTGTTCTTCCATCCGTTCACGTGAGGAATCGGCGCCGCCTTGAAAACCGAGTGACGCTCGTTTTTGTATAACGCGTGCGCCGAGATTTGAGGTCATGATAAAGATCGCGTGTTTGCAATCGACCGCCTGTCCCATCGCGTCGGTCAGGACACCGTCTTCAAAAACCTGTAGCAAAACATTGAACAGATCGGGGTGTGCTTTTTCTACCTCGTCAAACAGCACGACCGCGTAAGGCGAGCGGCGGAGCTTTTCGGTAAGCTGGCCGCCTTCTTCGTGGCCGACATAGCCCGGAGGCGAGCCGATAAATTTCGAGACCGAGTGCTTTTCCATGAATTCGCTCATGTCAAAGCGGATCAGGGCGCGTTCGGAACCAAACAGATATTCGGCGATCGAACGTGCGACCTCGGTCTTGCCGACGCCCGTGGGGCCAAGGAAAAGAAATGAACCGACGGGACGATGCGGATTTTTGAGTCCGGCACGCGAACGCCGAATAGCTCTTGCAAGTGCCGAGATCGCGGGCCGCTGCGAGACGATGCGTTCGTGCAGAGCAGTCTCAATGGTCAATAGTTTCTCAGCTTCTTTTTGCTTGACGGACGAGACCGGCACGCCGGTCCAGCGTGCGATCACCTCATCAACATCATCTTTGGTAACCTCGACGGCAAAGAACGAATCTTCCAGCGAACGCAGTTCATACGAGATCAACTGATCCTCGTTGGCGGCGGCGCGTTTCCAGTTTTCGACAGTCTCTTTCCAAGAAGGCTCTCCGCGATTTTCGTGTTGGTACCGCAGTTTGGCGCGTGCTCCGGCTTCATCGAGTACGTCAATTGCCTTGTCCGGCAAAAAGCGGTCAGGGATGTAGCGGTTCGATTGCGTGACGGCGGCGAGCAGAGCGTCTTTGGTGTAGCGAAGCTGATGAAACGCCTCGTACCGCTCGACGATGCCGTTGATGATCTCAAGTGCCTCGACCTCGGTCGCGGGTTCGATCTTGACGGACTGAAAGCGGCGTTCGAGTGCGCGGTCTTTTTCGATGGTCTTGCGAAACTCGGTCGGCGTCGTCGCACCAATACACTGAATGTCACCACGCGAAAGTGCGGGCTTCAAAATATTGGCCGCGTCGAGCGTGCCCTCGGCAGATCCCGCGCCGACGAGCGTGTGCAGCTCGTCGATAAATACAATGTTTTCATCGCTCTCTTTCAGCTCGGCCATTATCTTTTTCAAACGCTCCTCAAACTGGCCGCGATATTTTGTACCGGCAACGACCAATGAAAGATCGAGCGACAGGATGCGTTTGTTTTCGAGAAATGTCGGGACGTTCTTATCGACGATGCGTTGGGCTAGTCCCTCGACAATGGCGGTCTTGCCGACGCCGGATTCGCCGATCAGGACAGGATTATTCTTAGTTCGGCGGCAGAGTATCTCGATGATCCGCTGGACCTCTTCTTCGCGTCCGACGAGCGGGTCGAGACGGCCCTCGGCAGCATCGACGGTTAGGTCGCGTGTAAATTCGAGCAAGCCCGGTGTTTTTGAATTTTCTTTGTTTGCCGCGAGCACGCCTGGGATACCGCTCTGACGTGTCATCTCGTCGCGAACGTCCTGCAGCCGTAGCCCGTAGCCAAAAAGTATTTCGGCGGCAACGGACTTTTCTTCGCGGACGATGCCCAGCAGCAGATGCTCAGGGCCGATGTGGCGATTCTTTAGCTGACGGCTCTCGTCGTTTGCGTAAAAGAGAATTTGCTTGGTGGCGGCGGAAAGATGCAGCTCGGACGATTGCGGGATGCGGCCTTTAACAACGATGCGCTCCTCGACGTCGCGGCGGATGTTGTCAACGGTCAGGGCATGGCGAAACGGAAAAAAACGGGCGGACAGGGTTTTGTCCTCACGCATAAGGCCGAGCAAAATATGCTCGGGAGCAATGACTTGCGAACCGTATTGGAGAGCTTCGTACCGGGCGAAGAAGATCACCCGCCGTGACCTCTCCGTGTAACGTTCAAACATAGGATTATTTAATACCGCTTCCTCGTTATGTTCAATGGAAAACAATTATAACGAAAAAACGGCAGACACGCGCCAAATTTTTCAATATTCAGATCTTTCGAGCTTTCGTTGAATATAGTTGCAAAGGCGCAATAAATCCACAAGAAAATCAATAATTTACGGGTTAAATCGAAAAAAGTTTGTGTTGGGCTAGTTTGCCATCCGCGAGCGGGCGTCGATGCCATCAATTTCGTCGCCGGCGATCTCGCGAACGAGGGCTTCGTCCTTGTGCGTGATGCCGCGCAGGATCTTGCCCGCCGGAGCGAGTTCGACACGCGAAGTGAGGACGCGAGATATACGTTTTGGTAGGAATTTGGGTGCGATATTTGCGATCGAATCGGCCAGAGAGACAATATCGCCTCCGCCTAACCAATGCTCACGGACGATCGATTCATCAGTGCGGTTTATCAGCCTAAGCAGCGTCAAAGCCACAACATAAAGGTCGTCGACTTGGCCGATAAAAGGGAAAATGTCAGGGATAAAATCGAGCGGCGAGACGACATAGACGATTGCCGCGAGAAAAAGAGCCTTTTCAGCCGTCGGCACGCGCGAGTCTTTGAGCATTCGGCCGAGCAGCCCGACCATATTTGGCAGGAACATCAAAAAGCTCCGCATACGGCCTTTTAACTCGCTCTTTTCATGCCTTTTCAGCTTATTCTTTTTGCTCATCTCTTAATTAGCCTCGACCCGATATATTCAGTCTAGAAACAACCTGTGCTTTGTGCAAGTTTCGCGCGTTTTAGTTGTATGGTAAATTCGAGATGATTATGATCCTCGAAAAGATACGCCAACGTGCCGCCGCCGATGTTCAACATATTATCCTGCCCGAGGGCGAGGATGTCCGCACCGTCGAGGCCGCCGCGATCTGCGCGTCGCAAGGGATCGCAAAGATAACCCTGCTAGGCAGCGAAGAAAAGATCCGCGAGCTGGCGTCCGGTGCCGGAGCAAATCTAAACGGCGTTGAGATACTCGACCATCGTAAGTCACACGATTTCGGAAAACTCGCAACGCTTTACCATCAGATGCGTCGGGCAAAGGGCGTGACACTTGAGGAAGCCGAGCAGACGGTCAAAGACCCGCTCTATTACGGCAACCTGATGGTCCGCGAAGGCAAAGCTGACGGCTCTGTCGCCGGAGCGACGAATACGACGGCTCACACGGTCGCGGCCGCCTTGCGTTGTATCGGTGTAAAGCAGGGAATGAAGACCGTCTCGAGTTTTTTCCTGATGGTCGTCCCGGATAAAAAATTTGGAGCCAACGGCGCGATGATCTACGCCGATTGCGGCGTCGTCATCGATCCAGACGTCAGCGAACTTGCCGAGATAGCCATCGCATCGGCGGATTCGTGCCGTGCATTATTACAGGTCGAGCCGCGCGTTGCGATGCTCTCATTCTCAACAAAGGGAAGTGCAAAACACCAACTCATCGAAAAGGTCGTCGAAGCGACCAAGACCGTAAAGGTGCGTATGCCCGACCTCGCCATTGACGGCGAACTACAGGCTGACGCGGCTCTAGTCCCGTCGGTCGGCGCTTCGAAAGCACCGGGTTCAAACGTCGCCGGCAAGGCAAACGTCCTCATTTTCCCCGACCTCAACGCCGGAAACATCGCCTACAAACTAACCGAGCGCCTCACCGGCGGCACCGCCATCGGCCCGATCCTCCAAGGCCTAGACCGCCCTTGTAACGACCTTTCGCGTGGCTGCTCGGCGGCAGATATTGTCGATGCCGTGGCTATTACTGCGGTTCAGTCGCAGGCAAGAAAACAGACATGATCTCCGCTTGATCCTAAACAAAACTAATGGATCGAAAAGACAATCCAATCAAACGCCTTCTCGACCGGCTTGGCCCCGGTTTGATCACGGGTGCGTCGGATGACGATCCGTCGGGGATCGGGACTTATTCTCAGGCCGGAGCGGCGCTTGGTTATGCAACGTTGTGGACGGCGATCGTGACGCTGCCGTTAATGATCGTGGTGCAGCATATATGCGCAAAGATCGGGATGGTATCGGGCCGCGGGTTGGCCGGAGTCCTAAATCGCTATTATTCCAAAAAGCTGCTCTACCCGGTCGTCATCGGCTTGGTCATCGCCAATACCATCAACGCCGGAGCGGACATCGCTGCGATCTCGGCGGCGATAAATATGTTCGTGCCGATACCGATCTCGGCGATGGTGATACCGATAGCGATAGCCATCGTAGTCTTACAAGTGTGGGGCTCGTATCGGGTGATGGTCAAGATTTTCAAATGGCTGACGTTGTCGCTATTTGCGTATGTTATCGCGGCGTTTCTCGCGCGGCCGGATTGGTACGCTGTCGCTCGGGCCACGTTTGTTCCGCAGATCCAATTTACCAGCGAATACATCACGACGATCGTTGCCATCCTCGGCACGACCATCTCACCGTATCTTTTCTTTTGGGAGGCTAGCGAAGAGGTCGAGGAAGAAAAGAGCGAGGGACGAAAGGACGTAAATGCCCGCCGCGGGGCGACCGACAAAGAGATAAAAAAGGAAAAGCTCGACACCATCGTCGGTATGCTGTTTTGCAACCTTGTCTTTTATTTCGTGATCGTCTCAGCCGGGGCGACGCTGCATGTTAGCGGGCAGACAAATATCCAATCGGCGACCGAGGCGGCACAGGCTCTGAGGCCGCTTGCAGGAAATTTTGCTACGGTCTTATTCGGCATTGGCTTGATCGGAGCCGGGCTTCTTGCCGTTCCGGTGCTGACCGGCTCGGCTGCTTATGCCGTCGCCGAGACGTTTGGCTGGCAATCCGGTTTGGATGAAAAACCGCGTCACGCAAAAAAATTCTACGCGGTGATCGCTGCTTCGACGGTCGTCGGTGTCGTCATCGATTTCGCGGGCATCAATCCGATCTCCGCGTTATTTTGGACCGCCGTTATCAACGGCGTTGTCGCTCCGCCGCTGCTGGTTGTAATAATGCTCGTTGCCAATAACAAACGAGTTATGGGCGAAAGGACAAACGGCTTATGGACAAATGTGCTTGGCTGGCTCGCGACGGTGGTGATGTTCGCGGCAGCGATCGGTATGTTTGTAACGTGGAGCAGTTAAGCGGTCACGTCCGTTTTTGATCCAGCAGCGTAAGCCGCCAGGCAATTCGGACATAGACACTTTTTATATTTCGCTTTCATCTCAGCTCGGGCTTCGTCCGAAACCTCTAATTTCATACACCAGCAACCTCTGACTGTCGCACCGCAGATGTATTCTTCGCCGCACGATTCGCAGACGGATGGGTCCTTATATTTTTCCGAAAAGATGCCGAGAGCTTTTCTTAACATCAGTTACCGGTCCATTTCTTAAAAGCGAGAACGGCGTTGAGGCCCCCAAAGGCGAACGAATTTGATATCGCCACTTCGACCTCAGCGGGACGCGCCTCGTTGGCGATGACGTCAATGTTGCATTCAGGGTCGATCTCGGTAAAGTTTGCCGTCGGCGGGAGGACGTTGTTGTGGAGAGCGAGAACGGTCGCGGCAGATTCGATCGCTCCGGCGGCTCCGAGTGTATGGCCATGCATCGATTTGGTCGAACTGACGGCGATGTTGTCCGTGTGGTCGCCAAAGACGATCCGCAGAGCCTCAGATTCCATCGCGTCGTTTGCCTGCGTTGCTGTGCCGTGGGCGTTGACATAGCCGACCTGTTCGGGGGCGATGCCGCCATCCTCAAGCGATTGACGCATTGCTTTAGCCGCACCGGTCGCAAGCGGCATTGTTAGGTGATGAGCGTCCGCCGACATACCAAAACCGGCGATCTCAGCGTAAATTTTTGCACCGCGAGCTTGGGCGTGTTCAAGCGATTCCATGACAAACATCGCCCCGCCCTCGCCCAGGATCATGCCGCTCCGGTCTTTGGAAAACGGCCGGCAGGTGTCCTGCGACACGACACGCATCGTTTCCCAAGCCTTGAGGTTACCGTAGCAAAGCGGGGCTTCACTGCCGCCGGTCAGGGCGACTTCGAGCGTGCCTTGACGGACAAGCCAGAATGCCTGTCCGATGGCGTGATTTGCCGACGAACATGCGGTCGATGTCGTAAATGTTGCGCCCGTCAGCCCAAATTCCATCGAGACGTGGCTCGCGACGGCGTTGCTCATCCCGCGTGGGATGGCGATCGGCTGATGCCGCTGCTGCCCTTGAGCGTAAAGTTTGTAGTACAGTTCGTCCTCGGTCATCTTGCCGCCGAGACATGAACCGGTGATGACGCCGCTGCGGTCGCAGAGGGCTTCGTCAAATTTGATACCCGAATCCTTGACCGCCTCACGCGCGGCGACGATGCCGTACTGGGCAAACGGATCGATCCAGATCAGATTTTTTTCTTCGAAATGCTCGTTCGGGTCAAAACCGTGTATCTCGGCCGCATTGTGAAACCGCAGCGTCGTGGTGTCGAGTTTTTGCATCGGCGCTATCGCCGAGCGTCCGGCACTGAGCCCGTCCCAAAAATCTGAGGTGTTGTTGCCCAAAGGCGAAACAACACCGATGCCGGTTATTACAACTCTATTCATTTATGCAGGTTTAGGCCGCAGGCGGCGGCGGGATCGTGGGTATCTGGTCGGGATTGTCGAGCAGCCATTGTATGCCCTCGACGGCCTCAGCGACGCTTTTCATGGACTGGACCTTGTCGTCCGGCACCATTAGGTCAAACTCTTCTTCAAGCTCGAATATCAGATTGAGACCGTCGAGCGAATCAAGCCCGAGTTCCTCAAAAGTGGTTTCCATCTTGATCTCCGAGGGTTCCACTTTCTTAAACGCCGCAAAGACCTTAATGACCCTTTCCGCAACCGATCCATCAGACATAATGTTTGCCGTCCTCGTAATTAGTAAACTCAATATACGAAATCATTATAGCCAGTAACTGCTGGCAAAGCACGTCTCGCGGGCGGTCAATACAATTCGGGCTCGCCCGGCGGGCGGGTTTTCCAGCGTTTATGTATCCACATCCATTGCTCAGGATAGTGGCGGATCAATTTTTCGATCTCGGCGGTAAATGCCGCGGTCGTTTCGACGATGTCGCGTTTGCGGTCGCCGGTGTTTGCAGGTTCGAGCAGCTTGCCGTGGATCAGCTTGTAACGTTTCGTCGCCTCGTCCCAAACGCAGACGACGGGAAATATAAATGAATCCGACCGTATCGCGATCATTGCGGCACCCGTCGGCGTACAAGCGGGTACGCCAAAAAACGGAACGAAAACACCCTCTTTGGGATGGGCGTTAACGTCCGATAAGATGCCGAGGCCGCCGCCTTTGCGAAGGATGTCGATCGCGAGCATTGCCGAATTTGTCTTGTTGATCGGGGTGTTGCCGTATCGGGTACGAAAATCGGTCAGCATCGCTTCGATCTTTGGGTTGTCGAGCGGGCGGGCGAGATAGCTGATCGGTTCGTACAGAGCGGCAAAGGCAAAGACGAGCATTTCCCAGTTGCCCATGTGGCCGGTCGTGAGGATCGCCCCACGGCCCTCGGCCTTGCATTTTGCATAAAGTGCCTTTGATTCCTCATCAAGCTCAAAATCGACTATCTTCGCCAGGTCCGCAGCCGTGTATTTATCAAACTGGCTTAGCTCGCCGAGCACGCGGCCGAGATTTTCGAACGTGCCGTCGAGTATTTTCTTTCGTTCCTCGACGCTCTTTTCAGGATAGGCGATCTCCAAATTGCGCATCCCTGTCCGCCGTATGCTTTTCAAAACATACGATGTCGATTTAAGAATAAAGATACCCAGCCGCACCGCGAATGAGCGCGGCAACAGGCCCATTAACCCCAGCCCGACGCGGGCGGCGGCGTATTCGACGTTGATAATGGTGCTGCTTTTTTTTGCCATGGGCCGAGATTTACTTTAGTGGCAATGCGGGCGGAATTCAACGCTCGACACACGTCTTATTTCCTTACAAAACTCTTACAATCACAGCCGCCGCAACCTGTTAGCCTAATGGTATGGCGAAATTTCGCCGGTAATTATACAGATCTTACAGGGGATACTCATTGTGCAAAACGTAATCGAATTAAACAGGCCAAACGCGGGCCGCTTGAATTGGGACACGATCATCTTTGTCGCAATTTTCCACATTGTCGCCGTTTCGGCGCTGTTTACATTTAGCTGGCAAAATATGACGGCCGCTTTTATCACTTGGTGGGTTGCCGCGAGCTGGGGCATCGGCATTGGTTATCACCGTCTGATGACGCATCGCGGATTTAAAGCCCCGCGTTGGCTTGAGCGAACGCTCGCGACGTTTGGCACATTGGCGATACAGTCCGGCCCGGTTTCTTGGGTCACGACGCACCGCATACATCACGCGTTTACCGACACCGACCGCGATCCGCACAGCCCGCGTAACGGCACATACTGGTCGCACATCGGCTGGATCTTTCGCGGCACCGCGCAAATACAGCCTGCATCGGCACGACAAAAATATTCGCCCGATCTGATCCGCGACCCTTATCTCGTTTTTATCGACAAATATTATTGGGTATCGTCGGTCATCCTCGGCGGCGTACTAATGGCGATCGGCGGTTGGCAGATGGTCGTCTGGGGCGTATTTTTACGCACCGTCCTTGGCTGGCACTTCACGTGGCTGGTTAACTCGGCAACGCATCTGTGGGGTTATCGCCGGTTTGAGACTGGTGATGATTCGCGAAACAACGGCCTCGTCGCCGCCGTCACATTTGGCGAAGGCTGGCACAACAATCACCACGCGTATCCGCGTTCGGCACGTCACGGCCTCACATGGCGCGAGTTTGACATCAACTGGGTCCAGCTCCGCGCACTCGAAATGCTTGGCATCATCAAAGATGTCCACTCGATCGACCTGTCAGAAGAGATCGACGGCGTCAAGGCTTTGAAGAAAGCAGCGTAACTGAGAATGCGAGAAAAGGGGAAAAGGAGAAGGGGAGACAACAGTTCTCCTCTTCTCCTTTTCCGCTCTTCTCCTCTTCTCAATTGCTCAAACGGCGTAATAACAATAATATCGAGTCGTGCGAAGACGTAAGACAGCAATATTCTTTTTGATCCTGGGCATTTGCCTGATCGTGATCGCGGTGGCTTTGAACGTCGGGTGGATATTGCTCAATGTGCGCGAGGTCGCTCTGCTGGTTTTTGGCGTTATATTTTTCGCTCTGATTATCACCGGGCTGACGCTGAACACTATTTTTCTGGTACGCGAGATTCGCCGTAACGAACAGCACGACGCATTCTTAAATGCAGTCACGCACGAGTTAAAAACGCCGATCGCCTCGATCAAGCTCTATCTCGAAACGCTAAAGTCCCGCCCCGTCGCGGAGGCAAAGCGAAACGAGTTTTACGATATTATGCTGTCCGACAGCGACCGTCTGCTCGGCACGGTCGAGCAGGTTTTACAGGCGAGCCAAACGCGTGAAAAGCGGCGTCAGATGAATTTAGCTGAGATCGACCTCAGTGAACTGCTGCTTGAGACGATACAGATGGTCCTAAGCCGGCACAACCTCGACGAATCGGCGATCCGATACACCGCCCCGGCCGAGACCATCAAGACGATGGGCGATCGCGGCGAGCTGCAGACGGCGTTTGCCAATCTGCTCGACAACGCCATCAAATATTCCGGCGGCGAGCCAAAGATCTCGGTGCGGATGACGCGATCGCGTTCGGGCAAGGCCGATATTTTGTTTCGCGACAACGGCGTCGGCTTACAGCGGGCGGATCTGAAACGCATTTTCAAAAGATTTTTCCGCGTTCCAAATACCGATTTGACCGCCGCCAAAGGCAACGGCCTCGGCCTCGCGATCGTGAGATCAATAATCGAAAAACACGGCGGCCGCATCAAAGCCGAAAGCCGCGGACTTGGGAAAGGAAGTACGTTTATTGTGCAATTGCCAAAAGCTTGAAAGTGAACAGCGAATAGTTAACAGTGAATAGTGCGAAGAGAGCGGTACGCAGTAAGCGATGAAAGAGATTTCTTAACTGTTCACTATTCACTGTTCACTATTCACTTTCTTATATGAACATCCTCATTGTCGAAGACGAAGAACATCTAGCCGTCGGCCTCAAATTCAACCTTGAGGCCGAGGGTTATGAGACCGTGATCGCGGGTGATGGCGAGACGGGGCTTGAGCTGTTGGCGGCGGGGGCGTTTGATGCTGTCGTTTTGGATGTGATGCTGCCGGGGATCAATGGTTTCGAAGTCGCTGCGGCAATGCGCGAACGCTCCGATTACACGCCGGTCTTGATGCTGACGGCACGCGGACGACCCGAAGACGTGCTCAGCGGTTTCGGGGCAGGTGCCGACGATTATCTGCCAAAGCCTTTTGACCTCGAAATATTCCTCGCGCGTCTGAACGGCCTGCTTCGCCGGCGTCGGTGGATGAAAAACGAGGCCGCACCTATTGAGCTCGAAACGCTCCACATCAACGGCCGCGAGATCGACCTTGTAAATCTTGAGCTGCGTCACGGCGAAGCGAGCGTCCGCCTGACGCTGATGGAGGTCAATCTGCTGCGTTACCTGATCGCCAACGAAGGCCGCCCCGTATCCCGCCGGTCTATCCTCGAAGA
>DEQS01000003.1 GCA_002360555.1 Chloracidobacterium sp. UBA3360 | reverse complement strand
GCTACAAAGTTTGATTTTACGTTCAACGAACGGCATTCGTCATACGTGCGCTACGCTCAGGGTAGCCAAAGCAGCCTTGGCGACGCGGGGAATGGTGGCCGTCCAAGGTTTCCGAATGCTCCTAACTTTGTCGATACGGCTCGAACACCAAAAAATCTCGCAGTGAATTGGCGCTGGTCGCATTCGCCTACGGTTGTAAATGAGTTTATTTACGGGTTCAGCAAATTCTTCTTTTCATTTGCTACCCCTCAACCCGACCCGAATTACGCCTTTGTTTTCCAACTTCCAACGGATATTAATACCAACTTTTCGTATAACGCTCGTGGTGTTACCACAAATCAACTCGTTGATAATTTGACTTGGGTGAAAGGGAACCACACGATAAAGACCGGGATCAACTTTAGATTCAACCTACATAAGGATGATCGATCGGGCGTAGCTGGTACTTCGGTCGAGCCCGCGATGACGTTTTCGTTTGGCACATCGTCCGCCGGGTATTCAAATTTTAATATTCCCGCAAATACCACCGGTATTAATTCAACTGACCTGACACGGCTGCACAACACGATAGCAGACTTTTTAGGGCGGATTAATTCGGTTTCCCGGGCGTTTGTTGCTGATCCCTCGAATCCAAATGCATTCCTTTCAGCCGGTTCTCATTGGCTAAACAAAGCAAAATACAAGGAATACGATTCTTACTTTCAAGATAATTGGCGATTTCGGCCAAATCTCGTATTCGACATCGGTGTTCGCTGGGAGGTAAAGGCAACGCCGGCGATAGATGGTCGGCCGATCCTCGTGCCTGACCAGCCAATGAAACTTGGAGCGGCTCCGTCAAATACAATAAAGTTTGTTGAGGGTAAGTTATTCGATACGGACTTTGGAAAGATCTTACCTTCGGTCGGGTTTGCGTGGGATCCTTTCAAGACAGGCAAAACCTCGATCAGGGCAAATTACAGGCTGGCGTCAGACCGCATTGCTACTTTTTTGTTTGGATCGTCGATCTTTCAGAGTGCTCTCGGCAACACACTTGGTGCGACGAATACAGCTTTTGGACAGGCAGGCGGCCTCTATCGTGACGTTGCTCCGATCATCGCCGGGCTCGTTCCGACACAGACACCTGCCCAGGCACGTCAGCCAGCTGCTTTTGGTGCCTTGAGCACGAGCGTGATCGACCCTGACCTAGAGTTCCCGCAGATCCACGAATGGTCCGCTAGCTTCCAACGCGAGATCGGTAATGGATATGTCGCTGAGTTTAACTATATTGGAAAGCACGGCGTACACCTCACCGGCGGATATAATGCTAATCAGGTTAATATATTCGCAACAGATCCTCGTTGCGGAGCTCAGACATTTGTACAGGCGTTCATTCAGGCTCAAGATGCAGCCGGTGCTGCTAACACAAATTGCCTGGCATCGCTGCTTACGGGCGGCTTAGCAACGGGTAACTCGGTTGCGTTCAGGACCCAGTTCTCGACCAATCTTAATGATGGTAACGTTGGCAGTTCCGCACAGACGCTAGCTCGTCAGTCTGGGGCAACATCGCTTACATCACGCGGGTTTAGCCCTTTTTATTTCCAAAACTATCCGCAGTTTAATGGTGGGGTGAATGTGTTTGACAGTAGCGATTACTCGAATTACCACGGGCTGCAATTCATCTTTAAACGCAGAATGACCAGCGGGCTCGGCTTCCAGGTTGCTTACACATGGTCTACGTCAAAGGACAATCGATCATGGGATCCATCACTTAGTACCATCAATACGGGTAATTCACAGGCCGGGTCGAGTACTCCGTTCGACAATCGTAATCGAAATCTGAACTATGCGTACTCCGATTTCGACCGACGCCATGTTGTTCAGGTGACCTATGTTTACGAATTGCCTTTTGGTAAAGGCAAATGGATCAATCCGACGAACAGCGTCCTGAATTATATTGTGGACGGGTGGCAGGTTTCGGGCACAACGCTCAATATGACGGGAAGGCCGTTCACCGTTTACTCGGGACGTCTGACTATGGGTAACGTAATTCAGACACCTGCAAATTGTAATGGCTGTACTCCAAACATGGGGTCGGTCTTTCTTGAAGCTGGTACTAATACCTTTTTTAGTGCAGCCCAGCGTGCGATGTTTTCAGTTCCAACCCCGGGAACGATCGGTAACACAGGCAGAAACTACTTCCGCAATGCCCCATATTTCCAGACTGATATTTCTCTACTGCGAAAATTCAAGTTTGGCGAACGTTGGGCGTTTGATCTTCGCGTCGATGCGAGGAATCTGACAAATCATGTCGACTTTGACATTTCGGCTCAGAACGACAACATGACAATGTTTTCGCCTCAGTTTGGCAAGTTGTTTGATTCTAACCGGAATCCAGGGGCCGGTGTTGCAAACAACTCACGTAGAATACAGTTTTCAGGGAAACTGAGTTTCTAGAGAAAGGGAAGCACCTGACAACATTGACTCTGCCGTTCTGAATAGGGCGGCAGAGTTTTTTATTTATTGAGCCGTTGTTTTGCAGCCAACTGGGCTAATTGGCCGGCACGGGGAAGGGTTTCGACTGCTTTGGCGACTTGGGGGTCGTCCTCGGTCACGACCTGTTGAGCGGCGTTGACGCCGTACGAGGCCATTATGATGTTGTAGCGAAGCCGGAGCGTTATAAACGCGGCTTCGGCGGTCAGCTGTTTGTCGCTAAATCTCCACGTTCCTTGTTTCTTTACGTATGAGAGGAACGCAGATTTAAGAGCCTCGGTTGAGGGAAGATCCGCGGGCGTTGAGCGTTTACCTAGCGTAACAGTTGTGGCGGAGTATGATTCCAGGCCAACAACACGGCCAGAGACGACCTCGCGGGCAAAGAAAAATATCGGGTCGATCAGAGCCGTGCGTAGTGCGGTGATCTCGTCCGCTTTCACCTTTTCGTCGGGCGTTATGCCATCGCCGCCATAGACGGTGCGGTCGGTCACGGTTCGCATGGCGATCGAGGAACCGACGAGAGCGGCGGCATTTTCGGTGTGATTAAAATAGTCGTAAAGATCCATCCGCGTATAATCCCGCTGGATCGATCGGCCCGACGGCGTCAGATACCGAGCCGTCGTGAGTGTTAAGCCAGTGTTGCCCGGCAGGTCGAGCACGCTTTGGACGAGTCCCTTGCCAAACGTTTTATCGCCGACGATCATCGCACGGTCATTATCCTGAAAAGCTCCCGCGACGATCTCTGAGGCAGATGCAGTGTCTTCGTTGACAAGCACGACGAGCGGCATTGTCTCGGCGTTGGTATTTGCCGATTTCCATACACGGTTGTCGATACGCGATCGTCCCTTTTGTGAAAGGATAAGCGTTCCGGCCGGCAGAAATTTCTCCGCGATCTTTACCGCTTGATCGACGATACCGCCTCCGTTATTTCTCAGATCGAGCACGAGCGAACGCATCCCCTGTCGTTTCAACTCGCGCATTGCTACGTCGAATTCATCACTGGTCGTGTAGTTAAATCCCTCTGACAACTCAATATAACCAACGCCTGGACGCAAAATGTACGCGTCCGGGATCGACGGCTGGGCGACGCGTCCACGACGTAACTCTATCGTCTCGATCCGGTTTGTCGCAGCCCGTTCGATCGAAATGCGGAGCACGCTGCCATTCGCCCCGCGTATCTTATCGCGAACGTCATCCGACGCCTTGCCGGTCATTTTCTCGCCGTTGATTGCAACGATCTTATCGCCGTAACGAAGCTGAGCCCTTGACGCGGGTGAACCCGGAAACGTCGCTAAGATAAATGTATCGAGCACTCCTGACCGTTCAAAGTTAGCGATTGTCGCTCCGATGCCGGTGTAACCGCTTTTTTGTTCGTCGAGCAGATCTTTCCAGTCAGCAACACCGTGAAAATTAGAGTGTGGGTCAAGCGTGTGTAGTGCCCCGGTTAGGGCAGATTCGGTCATTTCGGCACGGCTGATCTTGCGTCCGTCGATGTAGTTGCGGGCAATAATGTCCTCGGCTTCGCGTATTTCGGCGGCGATCCTCGAGGTTTTTGTTTCGGGCTCGGCATTTGGCGGAATGGTCGCCGAACCGCCTGAAGCTGTAAATGTACTGCCGCGTTTGATCGAGAAAGGCTCGGCCGGCGCATTCAAAGGTGATCTCTGAGCGGGGAAACTCGCCGTCGCGGCAGTTACGATCAGAAAGATACTTAAAATGCGGCCGGCTTGGTACATAGACGAAATGAAAAACAAATAGACCCATGACTGGCACACCCGCGAGGCGGCCTGTCTGTAAAAAAAGATCGGCGGAATTAACGGCACTTAATTACCGCCGATCACACATTTGGTATGCCTACTTTATACACTCAAACGGGGTGTATTTCCAAATTTTGTGGCCGAAATTTCGCTGATAGAGGTGCGTTGATTTTTGCGTGCGGAAGTGTTCTCATAAAATATAAAGTAAATATGACCCATTCATTCAAATTACCGCCGCTCGATATCGAAGAATTCGCCCTCGCCAACGGCCTGCGCGTTGTGCTAAACCGCGACACGGTTGCACCTGTTGTCTCGCTTGCCGTCTATTACAATGTCGGTTCGCGCAACGAACGCCATGACCGCACCGGCTTTGCCCACCTCTTTGAACATATGATGTTTCAGGGCTCGGAGAACGTGCCAAAGGCCGGCCATTTTCAGCACATAATGAAAGCCGGCGGCACGATGAACGGCACAACGTCTAGTGAGCGGACAAATTATTACGAAACGCTCCCGGCGAACCAACTGCCGCTTGGGCTCTGGCTCGAGTCGGACAGGATGCGTTCGCTGGCTGTAACGCAGGAGAATCTCGACAACCAGCGTGAGGCGGTTAAGGAAGAAAAGCGTTTGCGTTACGACAATCAGCCTTACGGGCAGATCTTTGATCTCATCAACGAGATGATCTATAAGAATTTTGCCAATTCGCACTCGACGATCGGTTCGATGGAGCATCTCGACGAAGCGTCGGTCGAGGACGTACAGGAATTTTTCCGTATCTACTATGCACCAAATAATGCCGTTCTCGTGCTGTCCGGAGCGTTTGAGACTGACGAGGCAAAGCAACTGATCGAGACGTATTTCGGGGATATTCCTTCGCAGCCGCTGCCGCCCGATCTTGATGTGAGCGAGCCCGACGAGGTCGCTGCCAATTACCGCGAATGGGAAGACCCGCTCGCCCCGTTCCCGGCCTTTCTTGTCGGCTGGAAGATACCAAAGCGACGCACGCCGGAGTTTAACGCCCTGTATCTTGCCGGAAAGGTTCTCTATGACGGAGACAGTTCGCGGCTTTATCAAAAGCTGGTAAAGGGCGAGGAGTCGGTCATTCAGCTTTTTGGTTTTACAGATGAACGTCGCGGCCCGTCGAGCATTTTCGTCGGAGCGATCCCCAAACCTGACAAAGACCTGAGCAAGATCCGCGAGACGATAATGCATGAGATCCAAGACCTCGCCGCTCATGGTCCTACCGCTGAAGAGATGGAAAAGATCGAGAATCAGCTCATCAACGACTCTGTCCGTATGCGGCAATCGTCGATGTCGCGGGCACAGGCTATCGCTGAATATGCCCTATACGACGGCGACCCAAAATTGATAAACACCGACCTCGACGAGCTATTGTCCGTTACAGCCGAACAGATACGCCACGCCGTCGGCGTCTATCTAAATACCGAAAATAGGTCGCTGCTCGACGTCGTGCCAGCAGGACAGGGTTAAGAATTAGGGGAGTAGAGGAGTAAAGGAGTGGAGGGGAAAGTAAACATTTCCGACCATATTAATCCCCCACTCCTTTTCTCCTCCACTCCTCTACTCTATTAAGTTATGACACCAGAATTAAGAAAAACAGCACCTGAGCCGCTTGCTCCGACTTCGTTTGATATCCCGCAGCCATTTCAGACAACGCTCGCGAATGGCCTTCGTGTCGTTATATTTGAAGAGACACGCTTGCCGCTTGTTAGCATACGGCTCGCATTTCACTCCGGAGACATCAACGATCCGGCGGATGCGAAAGGCATAACTTCGGCGATGGTTTCGATGTTGACCGAGGGGACGGAAAATTACACGAGCCTACAGCTTGCGGAAAAGATCGAGCGGCTGGGTGCAAGCATCGGTTCGAGCGCGTCGGATGATTTTACGATCGTCTCTGCCTCGTCTCTGTCGCTATATAGCTCGGAAATACTTTCGCTGCTCGCTGAAGTGGTGCTGCGTCCTACCTTTCCCGAGAACGAGCTTGACCTCTATCGCCGCAACACAATCGAGAGCCTCAAATTTCAGCGTTCGCAGCCGGGATTTCTTGCCGGCGAACAGGCCGCACGGCTGGTCTATGGTAAACATCCGTATGCTGTCGTCTCACCAAAAGCTACGGATATAGAAAAGCTTGATCGCGAAAAGGTCGCAAGGTTTCACGCTGCAAAATTTATCCCGAACAACGCGATACTGATCGTCGTCGGCGATGTCGAACGTGATGAATTTATTGCCGAACTCAACGAGCATTTCGGGGACTGGCAGCAGGGAACTGTCGCAAAAGAAAAATTTGAAGCACCGCCAAAACGTGATGCCCGCAGCCTTACCATCGTTGACCGGCCGGGTTCCGCCCAGTCAAATATCGTTATCACCAACCTTGGCATCGACCGTCACGATCCTGATTATTTTCCGATGATAGTGATGAATCAGGTGCTCGGTGCGGGAGCGTCGTCGCGTGTGTTTATGAATCTGCGCGAAGAAAAGGGATATACGTATGGGGCCTACACACGGCTAAATACGAGGCGGCTTGCCGGTGATATCGAGGCGACCGCTGAGGTTCGCAACGACGTGACAGGTGCGTCGCTAAAAGAATTTTTCTACGAGCTCGAACGTATTCGCCATGAAAAGGTCGGTGATGAAGAGCTTGCGGATGCGAAAAACTTTCTGACCGGCGTCTTTCCGCTCCGTGCCGAGACGCAAGAGGGGCTTACCAATCTGACAGTCAATCAGCATCTTTACGGCCTGCCCGAAGATTACTTACAAACCTATCGCGACAACGTAAGTGCTGTTACCGCAGATGAAGTCCAACGCGTCGCGCTCAAATACGTCCGCCCGGACGAGATGGCGATAGTGATAGTTGGTGATGCGAGTGACGTGCTGCCGCAGGCAAAGGAATATGCGGCGACGGTCGAGATCTTCGACACGGAAGGAAATAAGAAATAAGAAGTGCCCACGAAATACACGAAATACACGAAAAAATAGGAAATTCTTCTTATTGGTGTATTTCGCGTATTTCGTGGGCAAATATCCTACATCGGTTCGGTGAACTGGATGATCGCAAAATCTGCACCTGACGGATCGGCGACCATTGCCATGCGGCCGACGCCGGGAGCATCAAACGGCGGGACGCGGACGCTGCCGCCATTTTCGGTGATGCTTGCTACGGTTTCGTCTGCGTTTGCCACGGCAATGTAAGTTGCCCAATGCGACGGCACTTCGGGCGGCCAATTTTCATCTATCGCCATCATCCCGCCGTGAGCGACGCCATCGATGACCACCTCTTTATAGTCTAACGGCGATACTTTTGTCTGAGGCAGTTCCCATCCGAACAGCTTTGTATAAAACTCCATAGCTGCCCCTAGATCCTTTGTTCTCAGTTCACGCCAGCATATTTCACCGGGACTCGGTACATTAAATTCAGCCATTTTG
>DEQS01000106.1 GCA_002360555.1 Chloracidobacterium sp. UBA3360 | reverse complement strand
GACCACCAGTGCGAGGGTGCACCATAGCTGGTGAGCAAGCTGCCATCGTCAGGCTCACCTAAGGCAAAGCTTCGTCCGGCGGCGAGCAAGGCCTGATCTGCCATTGTTGTTGTGTAGCGGTAACGGTCGCGTGTGCCGGGGTTATCAAATTCGGCGGCGCGTGCGGCGTTGCGGACCTTTGCCATAATATCGAGCAGGTCGATGCGTTCGGAGCCTTTGACATCGGTGGCACTGAGGCCTTCGCCGACAAATGACGCGACCGCTCCGGCAAGGTTTTCGAGCTCGTTGACAATGGCAGTCAGCAAAGCGGTTTTGGTTTCGAACAAACTGCCGCCCGGAATGAGCGCGACGAAATCAACTATCCATTGACGGCAACGCTGGCCGCATTCGACGTATCTGCGAGTTTTATCGTTCATAGGGTGTTATGAACCTCCTAAATTTTTAAATTACCGTGGAAATGCTGCGGTGTAACGATAATATTCATCTGTTTTAAATTGTCAAGCGTAATTTTGCCACCAAAAGCCGCTCAGGAATGGATGAAAGCCGCTCAGATATGAACGAGAGCATTTAAGATGCATGTGAATGTAGGTCAGAAGTGAATGAAAGTAAGCCAGAAGCGGATAAAAGTAAATCGGAAGCGATTGCTAGTTAGGCAGAGATGTTTGAAAGTAATTCAGAAACGATCGAAAGTTACTCAGAAGTGATCGGAAGTAAGTCAGAGCTAATTTGAAGTAACTTCGACAGCTTGTTACAACGCCGTGAGCAGTTGTCGGTTGTCAGTTGTCAGGAAGTAAAGGCCGCGAACATCACGCTCGCGGCCTTTTTTGAACAAATCCGATTTTATTCGTGTAGTCTCTAGACTATGGCATTACGACGCAAACACCTTTGGATAATCGGTATCATTATCGCTGCGGTGGTTCTTTTCACTGTACGGATGGTGACCACTTCGTCCCGCTACTGGTCTCGACGATCGATTGAAGCGTCTCGTGATGGAACCCCACTACCTTATGCAACTTCCTATAGGTCAAATCATGGAAATTTCCTCATTTACCTGGCATCCGAAGAAAGTTGGTATTCGTTTTGCCCAGGCACTTCCACAATGGGTGTTTGTAGTACGCCTGGTTTCGTACCCGTCTACGTGGGTCTAATAATGCGAGACGAGGCGGCTCCATGCGTCCATTTCGGTCCAACAAAAGCAAGTGACCCTCAATTAGAGGTTTATGGCGACCATTTCATATTTACATCGGGTAACAATCAACGAATACAGGTTTGGTGGGCCGGACCTTAGTTATCTATTATTCTCGACACCGCGCACGGTCGATTTCTCACAATCGCGAGAGAAAATCACTCAGGATGATGGCGGCGGCTTCGGAGTCTACTAGATTCTTTGTATCGGCAAGGGAAACGCCTTGTTGCCAGAGGCGGGATTTGGCTTCGTATGAGGTGGAGCGTTCGTCCTGGAGATAGACGGGCGTGTCGAGCGAGAGAGCAAACTTTCGCTGCCAGTCGCGGGCGTACGCGGACATCTCACTTTCTGTGCCGTCGCCAGCTAACGGCAAACCAATTACGAGTGCGGCGGCATCATATTCGGCGAGTAGATCTTTGATGCGGACGAGTAACTTTTTCCAGCTCTCGAGCGTAATAACGTCAAGCGGGCGTGTGGTGATACGCAATTCGTCACAGACGGCGACGCCGACGCGTTTTGTACCCGGATCGAGGCACAATATGCGGCCCGCGGGCGGAACGCTCGAAAGGTCTGTAAAATCGACGGGATTGGTAGTTTCTTTTTCTTGCACGGATACAAAGGTTAATGGATAATTGATTTCATCGGGGCAGAAACGCGAGTGTTAACGAGCGTGCCGACATTCGAAGCATTTGCACGCTCCATAACTGTCGCGTTTCTGCCCATAGTTTGATTCATCGGTATTATAACAGAGGTATTATATGTCATTTCGCGGAAAGCTTTGGGTGATGCTGCTATCGGGTGCGATCGCGGTGTATGCTGTGGTCGGCGGGCTGCCGTTTGTCGGTAGTTTGCTGACGACGCAGGCACAAGAGCCGGTCAACGATGCGGGCACGCAGCTGAGGATCGTCGAATCGGTGCTGAACCACATCCAGAACGATTATGTTGACGACCCGAATATGGAGAAAGTGCGTTTGGGAGCGCTTCGCGGGCTTGCGGGCGGATTGGATGCGTATTCTTCCTTCCTCACGGCCGATCAGGTCCGGGCGTATCAGGCGAACAAGGCTTCGAACAAGGTTGGCATCGGTGCCGAATTCTCACAGATATCGCGTTATCTGTATGTCATCTCCGTCGTCAAAGGCGGCCCGGCCGAAAAAGCCGGTATGCGTGCCGGTGACGTCGTCGAATACATCGACAGCAAAGCGACACAGGACATTTCGCTATATGACGCCCAGCAACTGATCGCCGGTGATGCCGGAACGACCGTTGCTCTGCGTGTGCTGCGTTCGGGTGAAAAGCCGCAGACATTTAAGATCGCCCGTGGGACGTTCAAAGCACCCGCCGCCGAATCCCGTCTCGAAGCAGGCAAGGTCGGCGTGATCAAAGTCAACAGCCTCGACGATGGCGAAGCAAACGACATCAAAACTCAGGTCGCAAACCTCACCAAACAAGGAGCACAAAAGATCGTGCTTGATCTTCGCGGAGTCGCGGGCGGCAGTCTGGCCGAGGGAGTTGCGGTCGCAAATCTATTTATCAAGAGCGGCGAACTTGCGAAAGTGATCGGCAAAGAAGCAAAGGTCACGCAGACATTCACCGCAGACCCGGCGAAAACAGTTTTCGACGGCGGACTCGCAGTCCTCATCGACCTCGGAACCGCCGGAGCCGCTGAGGCAGTCGCTTCGGCCGTAATCGACCGCAAACGCGGCGAAGTCGTCGGCGAACGCAGCTTTGGTGCAGGCACCGAACAGCAGCTTTTCCCGCTCAAGAGCGGCGACGGATTGCTTTTGACCGTTGCAAAATGGGCTAGCCCGAACGGAACGCCGTTTCTCGGTGACGATCGCGCGACGACAGGAGTCAAGCCGTCCATCGAGGTCAAACGCCCCGACACGCCGGAGCCTCTAGAGGTTGAAACGCTTGTTGATCAGCAAAATAATCCAAATCCGTCAGCGACACCAAAAACGGTGGCTCCAAAAACGGTCGAGGACATCCAACTCAAGAAAGCGTTAGAGGTGCTGCAGGACAAGGCGATGACGCAGAAAGCGGGTTAGTTCTTACGCGATGTGTTTTACACAAAAAGCCGGGGCAATCTGTTCCGGCTTTTTTTGTTGTCGGCACACGGCAAGACTGCTAGAATTATCTTCCAATGGCCGATATCGAATACACGATCCGTCCGCTCGACGAATCCGATCTGAACGAATGGCTCCGGCTCCGCACACTGCTGTGGGACGAGGCGAGCGAAGACGATCATCGCGAAGAGATGGTCGATATACTCGAGCACCCGGATATGCAGTTTGTCGTTGTCGCCGATCGTGGTGAGGGGCGGCTCGCGGGCTTTCTTGAGGCCAGCATCCGCCCGTTCGCCGAAGATTGCGAAAGCGATCACGTCGGCTATCTTGAGGGCTGGTTTGTCGATGTCGATGCAAGGCAGCATGGATTAGGCAGGGCCTTGGTTAATTTTGCCGAGCAGTGGGCCAAAGCCAACGGGTGCACCGAGATGGCATCCGACGCTGAGGTCGGTAACGAGATCAGCCTAGAGGCACACACGCGGCTCGGTTATAAGGTAACGTCGAAACTTGTGCATTTGCGGAAAGAATTGAATTAGATGAACGACGTAAGGGACATTGTAATTCGGCTGACAACCGCTTTTGGTGTCGGGCTCTTACTTTGTCTTGCCAGCATTGCCCAATCGACCGACAGCAGCTTTCCGACACCGGTCACATCAACCGAAATCAACGGCGTCATCAAAGCCCGCGATGTCGGAGATTCGCGGCTTACTACCTACTTTTACGAATTCGACGGCGGACAAGGTGATATTTTTATCAACGTTGTCACAAAAAACCTCTCCGGCGACATCGACGTTTATACCGCCGAAGGGCTGCGACCGCTGACAAAGGTCGTGATCTACGCTGACATCGGTACGAGCGAGACGGGGCGGCTTGTATATCTGCGAAAGCCTGAACGCCTCATCCTACGTGTCGAAGGCCGCACACCCGGCGACGAAGCAGCTACTTACAAGATAAAGTTTGCCGGCAGCTTTATAGCTATGAAACCGGTCAAGGCGGAGAAAGGGCCGGTTGTTGACGCAACTGCAAAGACAGAAGACACAGGCATAAGGGTAAACTCGGTCGGCACTATTCTTCCGTCCGAGCCCAAGCCTCTGCCGCCCAAAAAGGTTGAGGTCGAAAAGCCAAAGGTTGAAAAAACCATAGCGGAGAAGCCCAAAGAGAAAGAAAAGAAAGAATCTACAAAGAAACCCGTTGTAGTTGTCGAAGATTTTCCGGCTGAAACTAAAAAGATAGAGACGCCTAAGAAGGAATCTGATACAGCAAAGACCACCGGCAAGCGTCCGCCAAAGCCCAAGAAGGTTGAGGAGCAGGTAAAGACCGAGGAGCCGAAGGCTGACCCGCTTGCGAGTATCAGACTCGTGGTTCAGATGAAAGACGGCGACGTGATCGAGAGCCCGATGAGCGAAGTGCTCAAATTTAGCGTCGATAAAGGCGTTCTGACCGTCATTATGAAAGACGGGAAGATCACGCGGTATTCAATTCTGGTGGTGGCCAAAGTGACTATCGAATAGCCTTACGCGTAACTGTGAAGCCCTTTCAATAAATAGCTAACTCCCAGATAAGTAAATATCACGAGTAGAAACCCAACGATCGCAAAGTACGCCGAACTGCGGCCTTTCCAGCCGCGAGCAATGCGAGTGTGCAGAAACGCGGCGTAGGTAAGCCAGGCGATCAATGCTCCGGTTTCTTTGGAATCAAATCCCCACGGTCGCCCCCAGGACTCATTTGCCCAGATCGCTCCCGTAATCAACAAAAAGGCGAGGCCCGCAAATGCGAGACATGCCGTTTTGTACATCAGGCTGTCTAAGGACTCGAGACTCGGCAGACGTTCTCGGAGTTTTTCTGTCCTAAAACTGAAAAACAGCACGAACAAAGTCGCCACTAACGCCGTAAGCAGGGCAGCGATCTCGACCGGATTTGTATTGAGGCTCATGAACATCTGGCTGCCGTTCGCCTGAATGTATGCGCGGCCCATTTGGTCAAATTCCTTTGACGTCATTGCCGACAGCTCTTGTACCGAAAGCTGCTGATTCTCAGCCATCGCCATACCCGCGATGACGTATTGGGTGGGATCTTTGGTAAGTTGGGCTTGCAGACGAGCTGGCACATCCGCATTTGATTTGATACCGACAACCAAAAAAGCCAGCGAGATCAGTTGCGCAGCAAATGCAGCTCGCAATAGATAGTGGCCAAAAAGCTTTGCTTTTTCGTTGTTCTGATAAATGTAGATCAGGAATGAGATGATCGCCCCCAGCAGCAATAGCCCGGCGATCGCGAGCAGAGCACCGACGTATGGCACCTCAAGCCGGAAAGGCGATGAGAACGGTTTGCTATTGCCCTGTGCAGGCACAAACAATCCGGCACGATATGCAAATTCTGTAAAGACAGAAAATTTGCTGACTGTCGCGATCACCGATATACAGAAAAGACTTGACCATATCGCCATAGCCTCTACCTTTACGCCATCTTTGAGCAGATACATCACTGCTACGCCAAAACAAACCAATGCGACGCCGTAACTGAGCGAGGCATCGCCCACATGGATCGGCCGCCAATAAGAATCGAGCACCGGAGGCAGGTTTATAAACTCACCGCCGATAAAACGTGCGAGCGTAAGGATCAGCGCCGCAAGCGGCAAGGTAAACGCACTCAAAACGCGAAAACTCTTTCGTTGCGCAAACGCGAGTGTGGCAATGCCGGCTCCGAATGCGAATGCAAGACTTAGATCGTACAAATTCGCAAACGGGATATACCGAAATATCCACGGATTTGCCATATTCCCGCTCTCGCGCATGATTGCGATCTCATGGTCGAGAGCATTAACCCAGCGGACGAGCCAACTTGAAAGATTAAAGAAGACGCCAAGAGCGGCTGTAAAGAAACCGATCTTTTCCGCCATCGATGACGGGGCGTACAGGTTCGTGAGATGGAATAGGGCGGCAACGATGTAACATGCGAGAGCAAGCATCATCAGAGCACCGTCGGCGATAAAACCTCCGCCGATCTGTAAACGCAGTCCGAGCATCATAAACGACCCGGCAATTACGAGGATCACGGGGATGTAGGATTTCCACGATGTTTTGGGATCTGCTACATTTTCAGGTGAAATGCCATTGATATTTTCTACTGCTTCCATAATGTCTCCGTTTACATGCGTTTCAGATCGTCAGAGATCTTCTTAAACCTATCGCCAAATGCCAATTGATTGCGGTTAGCCTCGCCTGCTAACACCACCTCGGTCGTTCCATCTTCGCGTTTTTCGATGTGCGCCCAGACTCGTTTATGCGATAAGAAAAATACGAACATCAGAGCTCCGATCAAACCAAAGCCCCCGATGTACCATGCGATAAATGCCGCCTCGAACGGATCGTATTTGATCGACAAGATATGAGCGAGAGGTGCTTTTTCAAACTCGGCAAGGCGCCATTTATATCCGAGCTTTGCATTACCCATTGGGATTCTGTCGGCAATGCTTGCGGGCATAGCGAAGACCCTTGTTCGCTCACCGTTTGGCGGGGTAACGTTCAAAATCGCCGCAGGTTGATTGTACTCGCCGCTTCTAGTATCCGGCTTGCCGTCGCTTCCCATTACGAAGTCGGGCATGAATTCGTCATACTCTACCTTTGTTCCGTCGGGCAACGAAGTTTCGCCGTTTCGGCTGATATCTGCAAAGATCGGCTGACCGCCGCCTTCTGGCCTGAGCTCAAGCTTGATCGTTCGGGCATTGCCGACCGGAATGGTCTGCGCTTGAAAGAACCTGTAACCGCGATAGCTGTATGGCTTATTAAGGCTGACGTCGGCGATCGTGGTGCCGTAAGACGGGTCCTCGATCTTCAATTGCGTTCGCCAATCGAGAGTGTTTGTGACATCGATGTTGCCTTTCTCGTCGATCAGCCGCTGCTGCACGTCAGTACATTCCATCGAAAATGGAAGATTGACGTTAAACCGCTCTTTTTTATCGAGATTATATTGGATCAACTGTATCTGACTGGTCGTCGCACCCGGTATCATCCTGACATCTGCGTCGAACCCTGTCTGAAGAGCGACAAAATGACCGAGAAACAAGGTTAGCAAAAAGACGTGAACGATGTACGCACCGAGCCGATTCCATTTGCCGTTTTCGCCAAAGACGAAGGTCCCACCCTTGTCCTCGGACACGGTAGTTTTAAATCCTTTCGTCCTAAATTCCTTCTGTATCGCGTCTTTTACTTCATCGATTGACCGTTCGCCAAAGTTGATCGTTTCGTTATCCTTACGTGCGAGTAGCCAGCCTTTCGTGCCTTTGACCTTGGGCTTGACGATATAGCTCCATGCCGAAGGGAAGCGGTCTATCGACGCAAGAATTATGTTGAGCGAGAGAGTGAGCAGCAACAGGTTGAAATACCAACTGTGGTAGATGTCAAAAAAGCCGAGTTTGCCAAAAACCACTTTTTCGGCCGGTGTGAGCGAAACGTAATAGGCGTCAAAACCCTCGACGTTTTGCTGTAGTACGAGCATGCCGATCATCGCCAGCACGACAAGCAGACATAGTTGAACGACGCCAAATCTGACCGAACTGACAAAATCGAGAAACCGATTGAGAATCGGCGCTGACTTTCGTGTTACGGCGGGTTTTGGTTTTATGGAATCTTCTGCAGCTGACATCTTTATCCAAAAGAATAACTTATGCGGTTTAACTTTGTCATCCGACTGTAAATAAGTTCCGCTTGTACGTCTATTTATTAACCGTTATCGTTGCGAAATTTGGAAATACCATTATTAGACGTTATTCTTTCCATTAAGGTTTTGCATCAGTTGTAACTCAATGGAAACAGTCACCGCCGAAATTAACGAAACAAAGGTCGCATCCGTGCGAGAACGCATCGCGGCATTTGTCGAACTAACCAAGCCGCGTATCGCCGTGCTGCTGGTTTTGACCTCGGCGGCGGGATTTTATCTCGCGTCGCACGGGCCGTTCGATTACGTGCTCTTTGCGAATTCGATGATAGCGATCGCATTACTCGCTTTTGGCGTTGCGACGCTCAATCAGTACTGGGAACGTAATATCGACAAGCTGATGGAACGCACCTCGACGCGGCCGCTGCCAACCAGCAAGGTGACACCGACTGAATCCCTCATATTTGGCATAGGTCTATGTTCGATCGCTGAGATATATCTGTTTTTGCTCGTAAATCCGCTGACCGCGATATTGGGTCTGGTTGTGATCGTCGGCTATGTGCTTGTCTATACGCCGTTAAAGACGCGAACGTCAGTTTCCACGGCCGTTGGAGCGATCCCAGGAGCCTTGCCGCCGCTGATGGGCTGGACGGCGGCGGCGAATGAGATCACACTCGCTGCGTGGGCGTTGTTTGCGATGCAGTTTCTTTGGCAATTTCCACATTTTATGGCGATCGCGTGGATGTACCGCGAAGAGTACAAAAAGGCGGGCATATTGATGCTGCCTGTCGTTGAGCCGTCCGGAAGGCTCACATCCCGGCAGATCGTGCTGTTCACAGTAATGTTGTTACCGGTTAGTCTTGCACCATTCTTTTTCGCAATTTCGGGATTTGTCTTTTTGATCGGGGCTAGCATTTTGGGCGTGTTGTTTTTGATCGTAAGCATCCAATCTGCTCGCGCCAAAACTAACGAGCTAGCAAAGCGCCTGTTGCTTGCATCTGTTATTTATCTGCCATTGCTGTTTATCCTGATGGTTGCGGATAAGCGTTAGTAGTATGGAGATCGGAACCGCTGACATCATAGAAGACGCCCCGGAACCTAAGGTTCGCCGATCGAATTCATCGATCGGCACGGGGCCACCAGACGGCGGTGACGGACACGATCCGGGCGGCGGTGGCGACGGCCCAAGTAATGATGGCCGCGTACAGCCCGAGCCTTTTGTTCCAAGTAAATCTCGCATATTTACAGGTTTTTTACTGGTCGTTGTGTTGATGACTTTCGGGGGGTTGATCGCGGCCTACGTCGTGATCGCAACAAACAACGTCGCCGAGTGGCAGCCCTTTTCATTGCCGATACAGGTTTGGGTTAGCACGGTGATAATACTTGCGAGCAGCATCACCTATCATCTTGGAAAATTGTCTATCGACCGCAACGACCAACCGACTGCGAAAAAGTGGTGGGTCATTACGACCGTGCTCGGGGCGGCGTTTATCTCATCACAACTGCTGTCGTGGTTCGCTTTAGTTAGTCGTGGGCTTTATATGGCGAGCAATCCGTACGCCGGATTTTTCTACATTATGACGGCGGTGCATGCTGCGCACGTTCTCGGCGGCATAGCGGCCCTCGGAGCGGTTCTGCTGCGGGTGTGGTACCCGACTGGGAACGCTGATAAGATCGCCCGCCGAGCGACTCTGGCGCAGGTCGTCGGCTGGTACTGGCATTTTATGGGCGGGCTTTGGATCGTGCTGTTTATCCTGCTAGGCTTCTGGAAATAATGGACGTACTGCAAATATTTCCGCATCTCAACGCAACGCTCAACGCTCTAAGCGGTGTTTTTTTGATCTGCGGATTTTACTTCATCATGCGGCGGCAGATCCACCGTCACCGGTTTTGTATGCTTGCCGCAAGCTCCGTTTCGGCACTCTTTCTCGTTGGATATCTCACTCATCATGCGATCCGCACATATTACTTTGGACTCGGGCCGACAAAATTTACGGGTGAAGGGCTGATACGGCCGATATATTTCACAATATTGACCTCGCACACGATACTTGCGGCTTTGATCGGTCCATTCATCATCATCACGCTCCGTCGCGGGCTAAAAGGTATGTATGACAAGCACAGGAAACTTGCCCGACTCGTGTATCCAATATGGTTGTATGTGTCGGTCACCGGGGTTGTTGTTTATCTACTTTTGTACCAGATCTATCCCGGGCGATAATTTTTTTCGGTTTGCCCAACTTTTTTCTCACACAGCGCATCATAACGCTTGAAATAGGCCCTAATTGGTGTTACTATTTCAATGTTGAAAACCTGATCACCGAATTTCGACATGAGTCGAGAGCGGGGGAACCAATGTCTCACAGTTTATTGTGAGAACGGGGGCGAAGCATCTCGTGAGATGCAGGGATAATCTTTCGTTCCTAGCCCGTCAGCTAACCTCGTAGGTGTGGCAAAGAAGTTACAGGTAGGGATCAAGCCGGATATAGGCGCGATTTTCGATGTGCTTCGCCTATCGTGTTTCAACACTTGAAGCAGACATCCGGTCTTCTCAAAGAGAAAAGTTCCGCCAAGCAATTGGCGGAACTTTTTTGTTTACTCGATCGGATTTTCGTCTTTTTGGTCCGGTCCGGACCAGGTGGACCAACTAGGACCAAGGTGGACCAAGATCAGCGAACGACCGTTATCGGCAGCATCTTGACGGTTTTGAGGATGACCTTATCGGTTGGGTCAAGGACGATCTCGGACGGTTTTGTCGCTGACGGGATGGATATTACTTCGACCCTTTTGGTGAGCGTAACCGGCTTTGTTGATGTCGTACGAGCGGCTTTGATCTCTATATCCATTGGCATTCGAAATGCGGATGTGACAAGAGCTTCGGGCTTTTGGGTTTGAGTTATGGTCAGTTTTAGCGTTTTTGTTCGCGAGCTATAGACCGGTTTCACGGTCAGCTTTGGAGCACTGATACCATAGACCCATTGGTCAAAGAACCAACCGAGGTCCTGGCCGGATGTTTCCTCCATCGCTCGTTTGAGATCGGTGGATTCGACGTTGGCAAGTTTATGGCGGTTTAGATATATGTTCACCGCCTTCCAAAAGTTTTCGGTCCCGACCTGTTCGCGTAGCATATGCAGGACGGCTCCGCCTTTGTTATAGGTGATCGCGGCGTTATCGAAAAGTCCATTTACGTCTTCGGCTCGGCGGTTATATAGGCCGTGCCGTTTGCGGTTGATCGAATCGTCAACGAGGAAGTCGCCGGCGTCAGATCTTACTTTAGTGATGTAGTCCTCACGACCATTTACCTTTTCTCGGTATGCGGCCTCCATGTAGGTCGCAAAGCCTTCGTTAAGCCATAGCTCAGCCCAGTTGCGGCAAGTGACGAGATCGCCAAACCATGAGTGGGCGAGTTCGTGAGAGACGAGATCGGTAACGATGGCTTTGCCAAAATCAAAATCGGCAAAAAATATCTCATTGTCGGACATCGTCGTCGCAGTAATATTTTCCATACCGCCAAACTGAAATTTGGCAACGATCGTCTGATCGTATTTGTTGTAGGGGAATTTTACGCCGGTCAGCTCTTCGAAAACGGCCATCATCTTTGCCGTATCGCCAAAAGCCTTTTTCGCCGTTTCTTCTTTGCCGGGATAGACATAGAATCCAAGTGGGATATCCCCGTGTTTGTCATCAACCCGCACATATTTGCCGATGACGAATGAGATCAGATAAGTTGAGTGTGGCACCGGCATCTTGTAATGCCAGGTGACTGTCCCATCTGTGTTTGGCTCTTTTCCGATCAGTTCACCGTTGCCGATGACGGTCTCGTCTTTTTCAACCGTCAGATATTGTTCGGTCGTTGCTTTGTCGCTCGGGAAATCGTACGAAGGTATCCAGTAACGGGCTTCTTCAGCCTCACCCTGAGTCCAGATCTGTGCTGAGTGAGCACCTCGTCCACTTTCGGCATCGACAAAATACACGCCTTTTTTTGGCGAGGCGGTATATTTGAATTGTAGTGCAATAACATCTGCCGGGCCGTAGGCTTTATCTAACGTGACGATAACCTTGCCGTCAATAGTTTTGTACTGTGCTGGTTTGCCGTCGAGCGTTACAGACGCGAACGCTATGTCGACCGCGTCAAGTTCAACGATTCGCAGGTCTGTTTTCAATGGTGACAACGTCACGGTCGTATCACCTATGACCTTTTTATTCGTGCGGTCAAAACTTGCTCTGATGCTGTAATGTCGAACATCAAAGGTTTGTGCACGAGTGAACTCAGGTTTGCCGATCTGGGCAAATGAGGAAAAAGCCGCAATAAAAAGTATTGCGGCTGTAAATGAAAAGTATCGTAAAGATCTCATATAGTTTTATGGCTTCAGGTATTTCTTGAACCAATCGTTGACGTTGTTATACCAAAATTCAGAATTCTGCGGCTTGAGGATCCAATGGCCTTCGTCGGGGAACATTATCAGCTTTGAATCAACGCCCTTTAGCTGGAGCGTCGTGTAAAGCTGCAGGCTCTGATCGTAGGGCACGCGATAATCAAGTTCACCCGCCGTCACGAGTGTTGGTGTCGAAAAGTTGGCCGCAAAACGATTAGGCGACCATTTTTCGTACTGCGAACGGTTTTGCCACGGGAACCCTTTGAATTCCCAGTTAACGAACCACAGCTCTTCGGTCGCGGTGGCCATGCTTTCCAGGTTATAAACCCCGGCGTGCGAGACGAATGCTTTGAATTTGAATCTTGGGTCATTATTGTGCCCGAGCAGCCAATCGACCATGTATCCGCCATAACTTGCACCTGCCGCACCGATTCGTGTCTTGTCGATAAATGGCTTTTTCGTGACTTCGGCAACACCGTTCATAATGTCGGTGTAAGCCTTACCGCCCCAGTCGCCGGAGATCTCATCTACAAATTTTTGGCCATAACCGGTCGAACCACGCGGGTTCGGCATAAACACGACATAGCCCTGATTTGCAAAGATCTGCGGGTTCCAGCGGTAACCCCAATTATCGCTCCACGCACCCTGCGGGCCTCCATGTATAAGAACGATGAGCGGATATTTTTTTGCAGGGTCAAACTTGGCGGGCTTGAGCAAAAATCCGTGAACATTGGCGCCGAGCCCGCCTTTCCAATCCATTTCCTCGGGCTTTTGCAGACCAAACGAAGCAAGCGAAGAGTTATTTACTGTAGTTAATGCAGTAACGCCACCACCACTCGTGCTGGCACTCATGATCTCGGTCGGCATACTCATTGAGTTCGCCGCGAAGATCAGCTTGCCGTCGGACGTGACATTAAGATTGCTCGCAAAGACACCATCGATGACTTTTCTAACATGTGTCGCGATCCTTAATCGAAAATCAGGTTCGACCGGGACACTAAAGATCGGAGCTTTGCCGCGTTCTCCGGCGGTGAAATAGATCATTTTGCCATCAGGCGATATCACGATGTCATCAGCCTGTTGATCAAAACCGCGTGTAAGCTCGACGATCTCGCCGCTCTGCGGTTTGTAACGCATGATCCGCCAGCGATCTGCCTCGAATGTAGGCCTTTCCTGCGAACGGAATAGCAGATATTTACCGTCCGGCGTGTAAACCGGTCCCGTATCATAGCCTTTCATGTTAGCGGTAATATTTTTCACACTGCCGCCGTTGAGTGATTGGATGTAGATGTCACTGTTTGTCGAAGTTGCCTCAACCTTATCAGGATTACGGAGATAAACAATGTTCGAGCCGT
>DEQS01000011.1 GCA_002360555.1 Chloracidobacterium sp. UBA3360 | reverse complement strand
CCGGTCGCCGTGCCGATCAGCGGAGCACCGGGTGGTTACGCATTTGGCTTTAGCCAGTTCTTCATGCGTGACCACTTCTTTTACTTTGACGTGACCGCCAGGCCGACAAATCGTGTTTCGCTCTATGCCAGCTATCGCATCAACCGCGACAAAGGCCAGGGCGATCTCGTGTCGTCGCCGATCACGATCGCTGCGGCAAACTTTATCACGTCATATCCGATGCAGTTTGCCTCGCCGGAGGGCCGCGTCGTTTTTCGCATCAGCCGTAATGTAGATTGGAACATCGGTTATCAATACTATGATTACAAAGACGATCAGACGCCGTTTATGAACTACCGGGCACACCTGCCCTACACATCGCTCCGCATATATTTTGGCGGACGAGCGGCCGACCGCTAAGCCGCATTTTCCCCCTAAGGAAAAACTAAGGCCGTCCCGGGATACATTCCGCGACGGCCTTCTTTTCAGCATATTAATTGTAGCGGTCTTTAAGCCAAAACGCCGGCTGTTCCCACGCAGCCGGCGTCTTGGTTTTCCACGGTATAAAGGAGGATCTTCACATATGCGTAAGTGATTATCCGAAAATCATTGTATTAATTTTGAAAATGATGTCAACCGTAGTTGCGATGGTCTCAGTCTGCGCAGCGGACGGCATATTTGCAGCCCACATCTCGCGCTGTGGGCTACTTGTATTTCACCGTCTCCGACGGTTCAGGACGAATTCTTGGTCCACCCTGGTCCACCTGGTCCGGACCGGACCAAACAAGGCGGCTTGCCTCGCCGCCGTGCAACGAGTGGAATGACTGAACGAAAGATCGAAAGAGTGACTACCATCACCGTCTCTTTTGAAAAAGGGTATATAATTTAGACGTAATATTCTACTAATGAGACCATACGTTAAAGTCGCGGCAATAATTGGTGTTTTGCTTCTTTCGGCGACACCCTACTTTTATCGCTTCGCCGAAACTAATGCGCAAAAAGCGCCTGAGCAACCGTACCTCTCTGCAAATCAACAGAAAGGGGAATTTCCTACGAACGTCGGGTTGAGCTGCAGCGGCTGTCACGGACCGGGAACAAAGCTGCCGTATTTGGCCGGCGAACAGTTTCACAAAGATACGCATGGTGCGATAACGGCCAGTATTCATGCAAAAAGCGGGGCAAACGGAAAGCCGGCCCCAAGCTGCGTTAACTGTCATACGGTAAACGGAGACATGACTACGATCCTGCCTGCGGCGGACCCGAGATCTACGGTGAACCGGGCCAATATAGCTAAGACCTGCGGCGGTTGTCACGAGGGAGCTGCCCAGTCATTTCACTTGAGTATTCACGGCGGACGTCGCGATAGCGGCGAAACGAGGCCCGCGTCATGTGCCGACTGCCACGGTTCGCACAGTATCTTGCCTGTAAAGGAAGCTGCCTCGACGATGAATCGAGCCAATGCGGAGTTGATGTGCGCTAAGTGCCACTCGCAAAACGTCGCCGACTATGATCTCAGCAGCCACGGCCAGGCCATGAAGGCGGGAAATCTAAAAGCCCCGACGTGCACATCATGCCACACCGCAGTCTCGCATCTTCAGGCACCGTTGAGCCTGCGTGATTTCAACATGCAGATGGTCAACAACTGCAGCAACTGCCACACGAAACAGGCTCCGAGTTATCGAGACACTTTCCATGGCCAAGCGACAGCTCTAGATTTCAAACTAGCGGCAACCTGTGCGGACTGCCACACCCCGCATAAGAATCTGCCGGCGAGCGATCCGCGGTCATCGGTAAACCCCGCAAATTTGGTGCAAACATGTTCTAAGTGCCACACGGAAGTAAATGCGAATTTCGCGATGTACAGTCCGCATCCTGAACCGGACGATCCGGAAAAATCCGCATTGGTGTATTACGTCAGCCATTTCATGGAGTGGCTGCTGATCGGTGTTTTCAGCTTTTTCGGCATCCACACGCTGCTATGGATCCAGCGGTCGATCGTTGCGTATATCCGTGAGAAACACGAAAAATCTCCTGATGACGATATTTATGTCGTCCGTTTTGCAAACGTACATCGATTTACACACATCCTGATCGTCATCAGTTTTATCCTGTTGGCGGCGACGGGTTTGCCGCTGATGTATTACTACACCAGTTGGGGACGGGCTCTTGAGGCAATGGGTGGCGGACTCGGAGTCACGCGGGTCATACATCGCATATGTGCGGTTATTACGCTTATCTATGCCCTGATCCACATCGTTTACGTGTTCCGAAAAGCGGTTCTGGAGCGCAAATATTCGATTTTGTACGGACCTGATTCGATGGTTCCGCGCGTGCAGGATATTTGGGACGTGATCAATATGTTCCGATGGTTCTTTTACCTCGGGCCTCGGCCAAAGCTCGATCGATGGACCTATTGGGAAAAATTTGATTATTTTGCTGTGTTTTGGGGCGTTCCTGTCATCGGGCTTTCAGGATTGATGCTTTGGTTCCCAACCATTGTCACGCAGTATCTACCCGGCGTAGTGCTAAATCTGGCCATGATCATCCATGGCGAAGAGGCTCTGCTCGCCACGGCGTTCATTTTTGCGTTTCATTTTTTCCACAACCACTTGCGGCCCGAGAACTTCCCGATGGATACAGTGATCTTTACGGGCAAGATGACGCTTTCCAGATTTAAGGAAGAACGCTCGGTAGAATACGACAGGCTCGTCAGCGAGGGTAAGCTCGAGAGCGTGCTGGCAGAACCACCTTCCAAATTTGCGAAGATCGCTTCAAAGGTATTTGGATTCGCGGCTTATATATCCGGCTTGATCATGGTGATCGCTATTTTCTGGACCCTCCTGGCGAGGCATTAAAACTGGCCTTCCAACATCACCTCAGCTTCTCTGTTTCACACCAAAAAAGAGGCTTGGGTAAGCCTCTTTATTCGATCAAGATCCGGTAACCGGTCAATCGGGCTTCTTATGACAGGCCGCACATTGAAACATCGAGATATCACCTAGGTTGAGCGGATGCTTGAAGGGTTGGTCGGGTTTGTGGCACGACGAGCAGCTGCGTTCGGCGAGTGCTCCGAGATCTACGGGGTGCTTGAATGGACCTGTTTGCGTATTCTGCTCAGGCGGTGCTTTTGAATCAAAGATGACCGTATGGCAAACGTTGCAGTCATTTGTGATCACTTTTCCAGTCTTACTGACATGCTGGCCATCATGACACCGGAAACACCCCTGGGAATTGAGGTGACCCGCATTATTCGGGTGTGTTTGCCAGTTCGTCTTCATCTCAGGAAAAAAGTAGGTCTGAAAAATACGTTGCACTTCCGTGACCGAAGTTTGGACCACTTGCTGCTTTTGCGAATAAACATCCGGGTAGCTTGTCCGGTAATAATCATTGAGGTTGGAGCTAATTGCGTTCAACGCTTCGGGTGTGGTTTCGTATGAGCCGTTGAGAACTTCAACAGCTTTCTGCTTCAGAAATGGCAATGACTGATCTAACGCTCCTGCGGCAAGAGACTGATCCACGGCGATATTCGCCGGAAGGTACTGGTGAGCGGGACGATTGTGGCAATCCACGCAATCCATGGTTCGCCGAGGTGCGGTAGCGATCTGCTCTGCGCTGGGCTGTTGGCTGCGGTCGAAAAATTCCGTGATGTTGCCATCGCGGTCTTTCATTTGTACCCAAGGGATAACCTGTCGCTGCTTGTCGGTCGAGATGTACGAAACCTCGTTGGCAGGGTTAACATGCCAGTGTATTCCGGTGGCCTGTCCCGTACCTGCGCTTGAACCGCCGACGTTGATCAGCATACGTGTCTGGTGAAGAGTATTTTTCTCATCACTTTGGTAGCGGTTGAAAACCTTCATTTGAGCTCCGAAAAACTTTTCGGGCCAGTGACATTGTTCACACGTTTCCGGAGCCGGGCGCAGATTGTGGACGGGCGTGCTGATCGGCCGTGAATACTTATTGAATGCTACCGAATAAAGCTGATAGGCACCGGACAATTTTGAACGAGCATACCAACCCGCTCCAGACCCGACATGACATTGAACGCATGTGACCCGTGCATGAGCTCCGGCCTGATATGCTATAAATTCCGGTTTCATCACCGTATGGCAAGTCTGACCGCAAAAGGGAACTGATTCGGTATACTCAAATGCCCGATAGCTGCCAAAAGCGCTGGCGGCGACAAAAAAGAACGTCACCACTAGAAACGTCATAAACGACCGTCGTGTTTGGGCGTCGTTCAGATCCAGCTTTGGATAAGCCATGATGGAATCAGGATCACTACGCCGGCGTCGTCGGCGTTCGAAGAGTGCTCCCACCACCATTACAAATATGCCAAAGATCAGGATCGAGGGGAAAATTATGTACGTCAGGATCCCGATGTATGGATTTTCAGTCGAGGATGTGATCTCAATTGCGAACAAAAGCACGACGCTCGCTAGGCTCGCGGTAACAATGGCAGTTCCGACAAAACTGATGTAGTTTCTTAGAAGACTTGGAATGCGATGCTTTATCGGTTTGTTGCCAGATGTTCCGTTCTCGTTTGATTCGCTCATATTCACTTTCTATTGCGGTGCCCGGTAAATGCAAACAAGCCGAGGCCGTCAGCTCTCGGAGCCCGAACTCATCCAAATCTCCGGGACGAAAGCGTGACGGCCATGGTTCCTATTGGAGGAATAAGACCGGGTCTTAAATTGTCAATTCGCCGTTCTCAAGGCTTTCATGTATGCAGCCAAGGCCGTTGCTTCGGTCTCGGTCATGCCTTTCTCGGCAAAACCGGGCATATACGGCGGCTTCTCGCCCTTTTTGCCCTTGAGTATGATTTGAACATGCTCCGCATCGGGTTTCGCCGGGTCGTAGAACTTCGTAGCGCCAGGTGTATGACACGCGGCGCATTTTGCCTTGTACACTACTGCCGGTTCATCCGCAGCCTTTGCAGCCGTTGTTGTCGGCGTCACCTTTAGGACCGCCAACATTAAAAGTGGTAATGCGAAAAATATGATTGCGACTAGTTTCATGCGATTGGTATTCATTTTCTTTACCTCAAACCAAATCTTAATTCGGAGCGGGCATGTTGCCCGGTCTGTCTCCGCCCTTACCAGTCGCAATCAATGTGCCAATAGCCTGTACTACGGTTATGTCAGTAAATCGCTGAAAATAAAGAAAATACGCTTGTGGTCCGATAGATCACCGCGATCAAACTACGCGTTGAGTGCGAATTATTACGCGCCCCCCCCCACGGCTAGAACTTAAAAGTCTTTCCCTCGTGACACCTGCGGCAGTTCGCAAAGTCGCTTATTCCGAACGCCCGTTTGCTGTTATGACACGCAGCGCAGCTAGCCTTTCCGGCTGGTGCAAAGTGCATCGACGCGGCCGGCGATGTCACCTGTCGCCCGCGTACTCCTCCGGCAAGCACCGTATGACAGCTAGCACAATTGATACCGCCTCGGCGAAGGTGTTCCTGATGGCTGAAATTAACGCCGTAGGCTTTAGCATTTTCCGACGTGCGGACCAGACGGCCCGGTTGATGACAAGTACTGCATGAACCGATATTTCGTCCGCCGGTCTCGGTTTGCGGCCCATGACATTGAAAACATGATCTATGTGCTGACGCCCCTGACGGAATGCTGAGTGCGACGCCGCGACGTGTCGGTTTGTGACAGGTCGCGCAACCCGTCTGCCGCAGGTGCCGGCCATGGTTGAACATTGCGTTGAAACTTCGTAGCGGCGGAAAAGGTTTTACGCCAGTCGCCGTGTGACAGATCGTACACAGCGGGCTTGTATTGTCGGCAAATTGCTGTACATGGCAGCCTGCGCATGGCATATGCCCCGAGCGTTTCGGAGTCGGAGAATTATCGTTCCGTTGATGGCAAAGCAAGCATGGGAGCCGCGTGTGTTGGGGTTCGTTATGATTGAATTTTGAGTAATTCGGCTGCGATTCCGGAACGAGTTCCGGCGTTAGTTCATTAGCCGCGGCAGAACCCTGAAATACGTAGAACATATATCCAAACACCAGGCATACAGCGAGCAGGACGGCGGCCTCTGCCCGGCGTTTTCGTCCGGTGACGGCGAGCAAGGTTTTGGCGGATCTAAGTTTCATTTTACGGTTGCCGCTGCTTTGATCGCATCAGTGTGCGAAGTCGGGATCGCCATTTTCCCGAAAGTAATATGACACTTTACACACTGAAATGTCGGGGTCTTTGTGCGTGAGTCTATCTCGTAATTTAATGCACCGCCGTCGTCAGACGTCGGCGTCGCATGACATGTAGCACACGATGCGATGCCTACCTTGGTGGTCTCCGGCTTTGCAGTGTCCATCTTCAGAACGTTGTGACAGGTCGCACAGCTCAGCTCGGCGTGACTAAACCATTCATGCCGAAACGTCCCTGCGGACGAGCGTCGACGCCAACTATCAAACATCATCTTGTTCTCGACGCCGAGCGTGGCGGCAAATTTGGCATCGAAATCGCCCGCTGGTTGCGGCGGTTTTAATTGGTGACAAGCCGCACAAGTCTGTGGTGCCGGCAATATCCCCGTGTCAGCCGAATGGCATGTAAAACAGGTCGTGTGGCCGGTAGGGGCGGACTTAAATGTCCCTTTTTTTAACCAAAAGCCGTCACCGATCGTCGCGGGTGGTTTTGTGATGTATTCATCATCCGATTTGTCCTGCGGCAGCACCGTCTTATGACAAACTGAACAGCTTTCCTCAGCAAACGGTTTGCGAACGCTTGTGAATGCGGCATTAACGAAAACTCTACTTTTGCTAGTGTGTCCCGCGACGATGTCGATGTGTTTGTCGTGCGGAAAGCCTACGACAAAATCAGACGTTGCGGTTTTGCCCTTGGGCGAGGCGTCAAAGATCTCTCGTGGATTTGGAAATGGGTGACGTGTCGCGTCGCGGGGGCTCGGATTTGTGTGACAGATCGAGCAGATATTAGGTTTTGCACCCTTAAAAAACTGCTGCATGTGGCACTTGAGGCACGACTCGTGACGCGGGTATTCGGTCGCATCGGGAAAAGCATCGGTGCCGGTGCGAACCTTGTTCCAGTTATCGGATGGGAACTTATGGCACGATGAACATTCGATCTGATGCGCCTTTGCACTGTGTGGAAACTCTTTGTAATTAGGCTTTGCCGCCTCCGCAATCGACTCAGTCGAGGCGCCTATGTACGGCCCTCCGATCGCTACCGCAACTGCGGCACTCACAAAGACCAAGACCAATATCGCTTTTGAACGCGGAAATAACATTACAGAATGCTGACGAGCTATTTTAGTCTATTACTTTGCCAATTCAATGTGACCTTTATCACAAGCAAAAATATCGCGTGTCAAAAGCGCGAGAAAATTCGCACTAATTTTGGTTAAGTAATCGATCGAGAGCGGGGAACACTGTATCAGCTGCAGGTGAAATCATTCAAACACAATAGTTTAGCTGTTTGTCAAACAGTGGGGATCGACGGCACGCGGGTTGCCATATTGTTACCGGAGTTCCAACAAAACTATGCTGCCATTAGATCATACGGTTCAAAACAGTAACATCGCTGTAAAAACAAAAGAACGCGTGGGCGAATCGCTTCTAACTAAGCTGATAAAGCTGCTTTGCTCGGTGCGTCTGGGCGTGACTCTGCTCGTCCTACTTGGGCTAGCTTGTCTGATAGGAATGCTCGTGATGCAACAAAACGTCGCCGGGTTTGAGCGATATTTTGCTGAGCTGACGCCTTCGCAGCGGCTTGTATATGGCAAGCTGGGGCTTTTTAACATTTATCACGTCTGGTATTTCAACGCCCTGCTTGCCGTGTTATCGATGAACATCATCTTGGCGTCGATCGATCGTTTTCCAAAAACGTGGGCCAGGTTTTCCAAGCCAAGTATTACCGTTCCGCTCCGCTGGCTTCGCGAACAAAAGCAGACCGCAGCGATCGAGATCGAAGGTACAGGCGAAACCGTATCTGAAAAAGTCGCTACAGAAATGAAAGCAAGCCGTTGGCGAAAAGTACAAACTGCCGAAAAGAACGGCATACGATACATATTTGGAGAGTCCGGCCGGTGGAATCGCTTTGGCGCCTATCCGGTTCACGTCGGTTTGCTAACAATTTTTATTGGCGGATTCCTAACGGCTCAGCTTGGTTCGACCGGACAGATGCCATTGGCACCGGGTGAGTCTAAGGATCTGATGTCGGACACGGTCGTCGAACTCGACAAAACAAATGAGATCACGCAACGGCTACCGTTCAAGGTCACCGCCACCGACATCCAGCAAAAGCTGATCAAAAAAGAAGGTTCGATCTCGGCGATGAATACCATTGACTGGATCACGCGATTTAACATCACGGACGAAACAGGAACGTACGAGGCGATGGTTCAGATGAACCGTCCACTCGACTATCGCGGCTATCGATTTTTTCAGGCGAGCTTTATCCCGGTCGGTCGGGCGCGAAATATAACCGTCAACGCAAAAGCGGCAGACGGCGGTGTGCAGACGGTGACGATCCCGCGTGACGGTACGGCAACGCTTGCCGACGGGACGAGAGTCAATTTCAGCGAGTTTCGCGGCAATTTCAGCATCGGCCCTGAGGATCCTAACGAGGATACATCAGATTACATAAATCCTGCGGCGGTCTTGCAGGTGACGGGCGGCGACGGTACGGCTCAGACAGCTTATGCATTTGGGCCACAGATGGCGAATATGCCGGTCGCGAGCAAACCCGTTGCCGGGTACACATTTCAACTTGCCGATTTTGAAAAAGTGTCGGACCAACACGTCCTTTCGATCCAACGCGACCCGGGTGCGACGGTCGTTTATGTCGGCTTTGTGCTACTCGTGCTCACGCTCGTCGCGGTTTTCTTCTTTTCACATCAACGGGTGTGGGCGGCGATCGAGCCGTCGGGCGATGGAAACGCAAAGGTCACTTTTGGCGGCGACACAAACCGCAATTCGAACGCTTTTGACGAAAAATTCAAGCGATTTATTAACGCTTTGGAGACAAAAACATCATGAATCAGGAAATACTCGATGGGCCGATGATCGGCTCGGGACTTCAACCACAGGCCGGAAATCTGGCAGAGCGGGCATCATTGTACGTGCCGGCAGCGCTGGCTATCGTGGGTTCGTTTGCGATGCTGATGCTGAGGATCAACGTTGGCGGAGAGCGATTTATTTCTGACGGGGCATTGATGATGCTCGCGCTCGCGTCGTATCTGATTGCGGCGGTTTTTCATCTGACAAATCTATATGCTCCGTTTCGTTTAGCCGAAAAGCTCGGTATGTGGGCCGCGACGCTCGGTGTTTTTTTCAACCTGTCGAGTTGGCTGGTTCGTTGGGTAACGGCCTACGACCGCGAGCTTGCGATCTTTAATTCGCAGGGGTCGAACATTGCCGATATGCCCTGGGTGTTTCGCTATGTGCCGTTCGCTAATCTTTACGATCTAAGCTTGGCATTTGCGTTCGGGGCCGGTATCACGACGCTGCTCGTGATGAAGAACCGCAATTTTCGAGTGGTTGCCGCGTTATCCCTGCCGCTGGCGGCGATCATTTTGGTGCTTGCGAGATTTATCGGCAGCGAGATCATCGATCTGCCGCCGGTGCTCGATTCGTATTGGCGTCCGATACACGTCGGGATCGCCAGCCTGAGTTACGGTATCGCCCTCGTGTGTTTTGCGGTCGCAGTACTTTACCTGTTAAAGGACGGGTTAAAGGTCGAAAAGATGGCGGTCTGGACGAGCTTTTTTGCACTCGCGGTGTTCGCTACGATCAGTAAATTTAGCGTATTTTCGCCGGCTTCGTTCGCGACATATACGGCATCGACGTTTGTCGGCACGTCGCGTCAATCGTTGGGATTGCGGGCTGATATACCATATGTTGGATGGTTCATTGTGATCGCCGCGATCATGCTGATCGGTGCGACAGCGTCGTTTATCGTTTCGTTTTCTAAAGAGAACGACACCGCTCGCAAATGGGGCAACCGTCTGCTCTACGGAGCTTTGGCGGTGCAAGCCGGCGGCATTGCGATGCTTGTCTATCAACTCAAAACTCTACAAAATGTCGTCTCGCTCATTAGCACCGCGCAATATCAAAAGTTTGCCGTCTGGATGCTGCAGCAGCAAGATATGCCTCAGACGCAGATCGCGTCGCTCGGCCAGCAGCAGCTTTATGAGATCGCAAATAAATGGGTTCTCGAGAACGGCTCGCAGCTGCACCTAAATCTAAACGCAAATCCGGTCGAGCTTGCTGCTCTGATCACGGCATTTGCGGGCACTTTCTTTGTCGTTCTTTTTGGCATCAATACCGAGCGTATCCGTTCGCTGCTACCATCCGCGGAGAGGCTCGACGGTTTGATGTATAAGCTCGCGGGCGTTACGTTTGCCGGGCTCGCATTATTGCTGATCACCGGTGCCGTCTGGGCGAACGAGTCTTGGGGACGTTATTGGGGATGGGACGCTAAGGAAGTCGGAGCCCTTGTCGCATGGCTGACCTATGCCGGTTTTTTACATTCGCGGATCGCCTACGGCTGGCGTGGACGCCGGTCGGCGTACTTTGCGGTCGTTGCGTTCCTGTTTATTATTTTTACATATCTCGGGGTGAGCTATCTGCTGCCGGGACTACATTCTTACGCATAGACAATGAATAAGGACAAAATTCTCTTTGGTGTCGCAGGTCTGATCGCGGGGTTGGTCGTCGGGTTTTATTTTGCAAACTCGATCAACCAACAGACAGTAACCACGGCTGCTCAAATGCCATCCGCTCAATTAGCGTCGGCAAATTCGAACATTCCCCCCGGTCATCCGGATATCAGCGGAACGGGCGGTGATATGACCGGACAGGGGGCTCCGCAAGCCGAGGTGCTCGCAGCCGTCGATAAGGCCAAGCAGGCGCCAAATGATGCAGACGCGCAGTTAAAAGCCGCGGAGTTGTACTATCAGATCAATCGTTTTGACGATGCGATCACCTATCTCAAAAAAGCAAACGAGCTAAAGCCGGACGACGTCGAAGTGCTCGTCCACCTTGGCAATGCGAATTTCGACGGCGAGCATTACGAAGAGGCAGAGAAATGGTACGCGGCAGCTCTCGCCAAAAAACCTGATGACGTAAACGTCCGCACCGACCTCGGGCTGACGTTTGTTTTTCGCAGTCCGCCAAACTACGACCGTGCGATCCAGGAATTTAACCGCTCGCTCGAAAAAGATCCGAACCATATACAGACCCTGCAAAATCTAACAGTGGCGTATAATAAAAAGGGTGACACGGCAAAAGCTAGAGCGACACTTGCTCGATTAGAGAGTGTCGATCCCGGCAATTCGGCTATAAAGCAGCTTCGCAGCGAAATAGATTCACCCGTGACAAAATGACGTAAATGGCAGAGACCGCAGGTAAGGTATTGATCGTTGACGACGACCGTTTTGTACGTATGGCGTTCGTCGAGGCTCTGCGTCTGTGGGAATTTGAGACGGTCGAGGCTGACACGGTCGCGTCGGCCAAAAAGATGTTTGCCGAGGCCGAGCCGACCATCGTCCTGCTCGATATCGACCTGCCCGACGGGTCGGGCCTCGACGCCTTAACGTATTTTAAGTCCATCAATCCCGACGCGATCGTCGTGATGATCACCGGAAACATAGATGTCGAAAATTCGGTCGCGGCTTTGCGCGGCGGAGCTCATGATTTTATCGGCAAGCCCGTTAAGTTAGAAGAATTGCGCGTGACTCTACGCAACGCCCTCGAAACCGAGACGCTCAGAAAAGAGGTAAAGCACGCACGCACTGAGCGATCGCGTGGTTTTAGTTTTGACGAGATAATAGGCGATTCCGAGACTATGGAGAGTGCTAAGGATCTCGCCCGACGGGTCGCCGCATCAGAGGTAGGTTCGATCTTGCTGGACGGTGAAACCGGAACGGGTAAGGACTTGTTTGCACGGGCGATACATTTTGCCTCGGAGCGTGCGAGGGCTCCGTATTTAGCGATCAACTGCGCCGCCCTTCCGGCGAACCTTATCGAGTCAGAATTGTTTGGTTACGAAAAAGGGGCATTTACGGACGCAAAGTCGCGTAAAGAGGGCCTATTTGAGCAGGCGCACGGCGGGACGATCTTTCTCGACGAGATCGGTGAGATGGAACTCGCCTTGCAAGCAAAATTGCTTCGGGTACTTGAGGAAGGAGCTTTCCGACGTGTCGGCGGGCTCAAGGATATTCAACTGAACGCCCGTATTATTGCGGCGTCCAACCGCAACCTAAAGCAGGAATGTGCTGCCGGCAACTTTCGGCTCGACCTTTATTTTCGTCTTTCGGTCATCCAGGTCGATATCCCGCCCTTACGCGAACGCGGCCGCGACGTGCTGCAGCTTACCGATTACTACATAAAAAAGGCTAATCTCAAGCGTCGGGGCAAGCAGCTCAGCGGGCTAGCAAAGGATGTCGAAAAGATCTTTTTGCATTATTCCTGGCCCGGCAATGTGCGCGAATTGCGCAATGTCATCGAGCGGGCGTCGATCCTTGAGGATGGCGAGGTTGTTACCGCCGCACACCTGCCGGCCGACATGGTCGGGGTCCAAGCGGTTGCAAACCCGGGTTCTTCGACCATACTCCTGCCGACGGCCGGAGTGTCGCTCGAGTCGGTCGAATTTGAGCTTGCGAAACAGGCTTATGACCGGACCAACGGCAACCTCACGCGGGCGGCCAAGCTGCTGGACATCTCACGCGATCAGTTAAGGTACAAATTGCGTAAAGCCGGTTTTGAAATGCGTAGCAGCTCTGACGACCACGATGACTGAACAAGATCTATCAGATAGACGGACGGTTGGCGGACAGGACCTTATTAAGGAACTGTCCGATCTCAAATATGCCATCGACCAATCCGCTATCGTTGCAATGACCGATCAGACCGGACGGATAAACTACGCTAACGATAAATTTTGTGATATTTCTGGCTATAGCCGCGAGGAGTTGATCGGTGAAGACCACCGTATCATCAATTCCGGCTATCATCCAAAAGAGTTTATCCGTTGTATTTGGACGACCATCGCCAAGGGCGAGATCTGGCGAGGCGAATTGCGCAACCGGGCAAAGGACGGTTCGATCTATTGGGTCGATACGACGATCGTGCCGTTGATCGACGAGCAAAAAAAGCCCTTTCAATATGTGGCGATCCGCTACGAGATCACCGAGCGAAAGCTTGCCGAGGACCGCATTCGGCAACAGGCATCGCTACTCGACAAAGCTCAGGACGCGATCATTGTCTGTGACCTTAATCATCAGGTTCTGTATTGGAACCAGGGCGCCGAGCGGGTCTATGGTTGGTCGGAAGAGGACGCGTTTGGCCGGAACATAGCTGACCTACTTAGCGGCGGCGATCGCCGGGAGCTTGAAAAAGTACACCAAGTGTTAGAGGCTGCGGATGAATGGAAAGCCGAGTCACGACACACTACCCGCAGCGGCGAGCGAATAATCGTTGAAAGCCGTTGGACGCTGGTCAAAAACGACGCGGGTGAGCCGGATTATTATCTGATCATTAATACAGATATTACCGAGAAGAAACGCACCGAAGAGCACCTTCTCAGGGCTCAGCGAATGGAATCGATCGGTACGCTGGCGGGCGGCATCGCCCACGATCTCAACAACATCCTCTCGCCGATAATGATGGCAGCCGACATGATGCGTACAAACCCTGATGGGGAAACGACGCGTTGGGTAGGGATGATCAAAGAAAATGCCGAACGCGGTGCCGACTTAATTAAACAAGTACTGACGTTTGCCCGCGGGATGGCAGGCGAACGCATTACAGTGAATCTCAAGCACTTGATCAAAGAGATCGTCTCCGTGCTCAAGGAAACCCTGCCGCGTTCGATCAAACTCGAATACGAGATTGAGCCTGAGTTGTGGACGATCTCGGCCGACCCGACCCAGATCCATCAAGTTTTGATGAACGTCTGTTTGAACGCACGTGATGCGATGCCCGATGGCGGTACGCTCACGATCCAGGCTGGAAATGTCGTGATCGATGATAACTACGCACGAATGAACATCGACGCGCGCGCCGGCAGCTATCTATTACTGACCGTCACCGACAGCGGGACGGGGATGAGCACGGATGTCATTAGCCGCATTTTTGACCCGTTTTTTACTACGAAGGATGTCGGCAAGGGAACGGGTCTGGGACTTGCGACGACAATGACCATTGTCAAAAGCCATGACGGATTTATCAACGTCTATAGCGAGCCGACAAAGGGTACAAAATTTTCGATCTATCTGCCATCGGCCGAGGAGCATGCTGCTCGAACCACGACCGCGGATGGTAGCAGGACCGCGCGCGGTAACGGCGAGATGATACTTGTTGTTGATGACGAAGAAAGTATACGCGAGGTCGCCGCCGCCACCCTTGCTGCAAACGGTTACCGAACAGTGACCGCGGCCGACGGCCGTGAAGCAATGGATGTTTACGAAGCGAACAAGGATGATATAGCAGCCGTGCTGACCGATATGGCGATGCCAAATATGGACGGAGCTGCGATGATCGCCGAGTTGCGGAAAACCGACCCCAAGCTCAATATCATTGCGATGAGCGGGATGATCCACGAAAACCAGACCGTCGACCTGCAAAAACTCGGCGTCGAAAAGCTCTTGCCAAAGCCTTTCACTGCCGAGAAATTACTGACGACGCTTGCCGAAGTTTTGTCTTAGACCTTACACCGTCTTTTTTACTACCAAAACCGAACACGGCGAATGATGCGTCACTCCGTCTGACACCGAACCGAGCAGCCGGCCCCAAAATCCGCGTCCATGAGAGCCGACAACAATGAGATCCGCATCCCATGCCTTCGCGGTCTCTACGAGCTGCTGTCCGGGATCTCCGTTAACTATTTGCGTGTTGATATCCAAAGATGCATCGTGAAAGCGCGTCTTAAATATCTCTAATGCTTCGTTTGCCGAGCTTTCGGCCTGAGCATACGCCGCGTCAGTCGCAGCCTGATAAAATTCTTCTGAGATGACAAAGGGCTCGCTTGCGATCGCGTAAGCATCCTCATATGCGGCCAGTATTTTTACCGCAAGGTCTTTGCGTCCGGCAAACAGTCGACAACATTCCTCGACCGCCTCTTTGCTGTAATCTGACCCGTCCGTTCCAAGTACTATCTTCATCACTTGAGTACCTCCGTATCTTCACCATATTTATATGCAATCGTTATACCCGTTGAAGCGATCCGGCACTAGATGTCGAACCGCTTGCGACATCGGCATTCGCCAAGCTGATGGTCGTCCGCCCGCCCTTTTTTGCGTGCGAAAAATCACGCAAAACCTCACGCGAACGTGGAATTCTACGCACGTTGCGAAACGCTTTGATGTCGATAAACATTGAGTTTCGCGTATGGAACGCCGCTTGCGACATAGGAAAGCGGCCCCGACATATCGTTCGAGCCAAACTTTATTGGAGGTACTTAATAAGATCATGACACCGAAATTTTATTCATTCCTTTGGGCATTGTTCGCAGTAGCGGTAGGGGTAGTTTGGCTCGGCGGTTCGATGACGATGTTTGCACTCACGGCGTTTGGATTCGTAGCGTTTGGTTTGGTATTCGTCGGTATGATGTGTGTTCTTCCCGGTGTTGTAGGACATTCGCACGAGCCGGTAGAAAAAGCCCCGGTGGTAAAACGTGTAAAGCGGGCAAAGAGCGAGACTCTGCTCAGCCCAAAAGATATACGTGTCCGATCAGCGTTTCAATTCCGGCCGCATTAGGTGATCGATACGCTCTAGGAGGTTCGATAGCCAAAATGTTGCTTGGTAGGTAGAAAAAGGGCGTTGCATATTTGTAACGCCCTTTTCTAATATATGGAGCCGTCCATCGGAGTCGAACCGACGACCTTTCGATTACGAATCGAATGCTCTACCAACTGAGCTAGGACGGCTTATGTGAGATTTCAATTAACGCGTGCACAACGCGAATTTTTTCGGTAAACCCGAATTTCAGAATATACGTTTCTCACTTGGCCCATGTCAAGGTCAGATTGCGGCGGTTGGTGTTTTGCCGCGAGTGATAGTAACATTTGCTGTGAAGACCAAAACATACGTTTCACCAGCAATATGAACGACGAATTTATCCTCAGGCTGCGAAAGGCCTTTGACAACGCCTCGATGGCGGTGGTGGCACGGCGGCTCGGCATACCTCACGCGACCGTACGCAATTACTACCAAGGCCGTCTGCCGGCTCCCGAGGTCCTGATCAAGATCGCGACCGAGACGGGCGTTTCGCTCAATTGGCTGCTCATCGGCACCGGCGATATGTACGCCGGTCAGAGCCCGCCGGTGGGCTTGGGTAAGTTTATTGAGGCAAAGATCGCCGAGATGATCGATCAGCGGATCGCTGCTCTTAATGGCGGCGTGACGGATCTTGGGACTATCGACGAATTCGACGTTGCCGGAGCACTTGCCGCGTCGGACGATCCGCAGCGGGTGATGAGCGATTGGTTTGCTTTTGAGGAACGGGAATATCCGAAAGATTTTGGGGTTGTTTTCTTTCGCGGGTGGGAGAGTTTTTCACCCGAAGAAAAGATCGCCGCTATCAACGACGCAAAACGCGTACTGGACCGATCCCTCGCCGATTAATTTTTATAGGCTCATCTCTGTATCTGTGATACAATGTTGCATCTATAAAATTACACGCCCTACCTTCGATGCGATTTCTCACTGAAAAAATACAACATCTCAAGATCGGCTGGAACGAACGCGAGATGACCGAGACGGATTTTTACCGTCTTTGTCGTCGCTTTAAGATCAAGGTCGTCGAGATGCCGCTACGGACGGGCGGATTTTATTATCGCGTGATGGGACGGGATTTTATCGCGGTTGACAGCCGCCTGCGGCGAGAGAAAAAGCTGCTTGTCTTGTTTCACGAGCTCGGACATTTTCTGTTTCACACACCTGAGAGCGGCGCGACCGCGAACTTTCACGGCGTTGGCCGCCGCACCCGCGTCGAACGCGAGGCAGATGTCTTTGCCCTCTGCGCACTGATCCCTAAGCAATTCATCGAGTCCAAACCGCTACAGGAATTGGTCGACGAGGCCGGCTTTACACCTGAGACCGTCGCAGAACGACTTTCGGTCTTTGAGCATTACGGCATCTAGGACACGTTTCACAAAATCCCCAATTCGTTGTAATATTCCGCTGAACCAATAAAACACATTTGTTCGGAGGAGATCTATGGCGATGAATGAACCATTTGACTGGCGGCGTTCTGATCGACGGTTATATGCTGCGGTTGCAGTTCTGTTTCCGTTGACGGTACTGATCGGATTTGGGCCTACGTATTATCTCAAAGGGATTTTTAACAGCCCGGCATTGCCAAATATGATCGTCCACGTGCATGGATTGTTAATGTCGGTGTGGGTCGCGCTCTTTGTCACGCAGGTATATTTGATCTCGTCAAAACGCATCAAGCTGCACCAGACGCTTGGTATTTTTGGCTGCGTACTGGCGCCCTTGATCGTCGTAGCCGGGACAATGACCGGTATCGCCGGTGCTGCCCGAGGTGCGACAGTGCCCGGCATCTCACCGCTCGCGTTTTTGATCGTGCCGGTGGGCGACGTATTTGTTTTTGCGATCCTCTTCGCCGGAGCCATTTATTATCGCAAGAACGCCCGTAATCACAAGCGGCTGATGCTGCTGACAGTACTAAATTTTCTGCCGCCCGCCCTAGGACGTTTTCCTTTCGCGATGGCAGGGGCACCGCCGTTCTTTTGGGGTGTGCCTGACCTGATCGCCGTCGGGTGCCTCGTTTATGACACCTGGCGGAACCGAAAGCTAAATAAGGTGTTTCTCGCCGGCGTATTGCTAATGATCATTTCGCATGTCGTCCGGCTGACGATGGCCGATTCGCCCCAATGGCTGCGAATCGCCGAGTGGCTTACCGGCGTAAAAGCTTAGTAATGAAAAACGGGTCGGTGAATGCTTGCTACGCCTATCTTTCATTTGGCTACCTCCCATATGCTGGTTTCACCTTAAGATCGGCCGCTCTCTTCTTTTCCGAGTGAAAACGCGGTAAAATCACAGCCATCAATAAGTTAATACGGTGAAGTTTATGGGCGAACCTCGATCTGCTGAGATCACTCAGATCCTGCAAGACTGGAATGGCGGTAATGCGGACGCGAAGGAGCGTCTGCTGCCATTCGTTTATGACGAACTGCGCCGTCAGGCGCGTTTCCTGATGTCGAGCGAACGTTCCAACCACACGCTCCAGCCGACGGCTCTCGTTCACGAAGCCTTTATGCGGATCTCGGAGCAATCCGGCATAGACTGGCAAAACCGCGGTCATTTCTACGGCATCGCATCCCGCCTTATGCGTCAGATACTAGTTGATCATGCGCGGAGCCACGCAGCGGTCAAACGCGGGAGCAATGCTGTGCATTTTTCCATCGATGACGTGCAAATCCCGGTCGAAGAGCGGGCGCATTCTATCTTGTGCCTTGATGAGGTACTCGAACGCCTCGAACAATTTGATGAGCAGCAGGCAAAGATCGTCGAGATGAGATTTTTTGGCGGTTTGAGCAACGCCGAAATCGCTGAGACTCTGGGAATTTCCGAGAGGACGGTTGGTCGTGACTGGCAGACGGCGCGGCTTTGGCTCTACCGCGAATTGAATCAAACCGCATAGCCGAAAATTTTTTGGCTGATTTTGTGCACGGCTTACGCATATCACTCCAAGGCAGCGAATTTCGATCGTATGAAAGCGAAAACTTGGAATCAGGTAAAAGATATTTTGAGTCAGGCTCTCGAGATCGAGCCGGACGGTCGACGTGCGTTTTTGGCGAAAGTAAGTGCCACTCCTGAGATCGTTGCCGAGGTCGAGTCGCTCCTGGCATTTGAGGGCGCGGCAGCTGATCTGATGGACGCTCCGGCGATCGCATTCGCACAAGCTTTCCTGGATGATGACGGGCCTGACAATGCCCTCCTCGGCCAACATATCGGTGTCTATAAAATAATCGGCGAGCTTGGGCATGGTGGCATGGGAGCAGTCTATCTTGCTGAGCGAGATGACGGTAAATTTGAACAGCGTGTAGCTCTCAAATTGTTAAAACGCGAGTTAAATACATCGTCGCTCCGTCAACGGTTTGAGCAAGAGCGGCAAATACTCGCGTCGCTCGACCACCCCAATATTGCACGGTTGCTTGACGCCGGTACGACGGATGATGGCATTCCGTATTTTGCGATGGAGTACATCGAAGGGCTCCCGATAGATGTCTTTTGTCAGCAAAATGATCTCTCCCTCGACGAAAGACTTGATCTATTTCGCGAAGTCTGCTCGGCAGTAAATTTTGCACACCGTAATCTTGTCGTTCACCGCGATCTCAAACCTTCAAACATTTTGGTCAATCACGACCGCATGCCAAAACTGCTCGATTTTGGCATTTCGAAAATTATTTCCGACGAGTTTCAGCAAACGGCGACCATCACAAAGCTAGGGGCGATGACGCCGTCATACGCCTCGCCTGAACAGCTCCAAAATAAAGCCACATCGACCGCAACGGATATCTACTCGCTGGGGGTCGTGCTTTATGAACTGCTAAGTGGCCATCGTCCGTTCGAGTCGCGCGAGCATGACCTCAAGGAGATCTATCAGGCTGTCATTGATGCCGACCCTCCTGCTCCGTCGTTGATCACCGGGACACAGTCGCGAGTCTTACCGTTTCGGTCGGCAGTCGAGAGTGACGGTTTAAAAATACACACAGATGCCAATTTGGCGGACACTAAACCAAACGTCTTGGCGATTGATGCCCAATACCTGCGAGGCGATCTCGATAACATTGTCCTAAAGGCGTTGAAGAAAGAGCCTGAGAGACGTTATTCCTCCGCTGAAAATTTGGCCGAAGACATTCATCGTCATCAGCGCGGCCTGACCGTCACGGCGCGTCCGGATGTTTTCTCTTACAGGGCTGCAAAATTTATTAATAGAAATAGGACGAGCGTCATCGCGGTATGTTTACTGTTACTTGCTGTCGTAGCCGGAATAATCGCTACCGTGTGGCAGGCACGTATCGCTCAGATAGAACGCGACCGGGCGAAACTCGAGGCCGAAAAGGTAAGGAAAATAAATAACTACACGCAAAACATCCTAAACTTCTCCAATCCGCACTGGCTTTCTTCAAATCCAAAGCGAAATCGTGACGCCAAGATCTCCGATGCCTTGGACGAAGCTCTCAAAAATATCGACACCGATCTGGCGAATGAACCGGAAATTCAAGCTGAATTGCTCTTTACGCTCGGTCAGACCTATCTCGGCCAAGGGCAGTCCGATAAAGCAGAAAAACTGTTGAGGCAGGCGATCGAAAAATTTAACTTGGTTTTCGGCGAGGGAAATTTGAGGGCAATGCAGACATCCGTAATTTTGGGAGACACTCTGTACATAGCGGGAAAACTGGATGAGGCCGATATTTTTTATACGAATGCCATCAATTATTTTCGCCCAAAAGTTGTTGAAGATACGAGTCAGAACAAATGGCTTGCGATCGCACTAAACGATCTTGGCAACGTTTATGGCAACAGGGGCAAGTTCAAGGAGTCGCAAGCACTGGTTCGCGAAAGCGTTGAGATCGCCGAAAATATTACAGGGAGAGATCGTTATGTGCTCCCCGTCGTCAAATCAAATTTGGGCACTCATTTGGGGCAAACCGGGGACTTTCAGGAAGCCTTGAAATATTTTAACAATGCACTCGAAGACATGCGGGCGGCGGGGAACGAGCAGACTCTCGAAGGCGGCTCAACCTATTATAATATCGGCAGAATGTACACAGCCCTCGATGACTATAAAACAGCCGAATACAATTATGAGAAGGCTCGCGAGATACTGACGAATTCTGGGGGCGAGGAACATTTTTATACCTTGCAAAATAATCTGCACACCGCGACCAATTATTATAAACAGGAGCGTTACGGAGAAGCTAAGGCATTAATTGAGCGGACATTGAAAATACAGGATAAGATCTACCCCAACGGTCACTACACCATCGCCTTTTCTCGCCGATTGCTAGGGTCCATTTACACAAAAACTGGCCTTGTTCGCGAGGGCGAAGATCAAATACGCCAGGCTCTAAAGATGATCTTTCAGACTTTTAAGGAGCCGAATCAGGAAATTTCTTTAGTAAAAACGGCCCTCGCGGAAAATCTCATCGTTCAAAAAAGGTTTGCTGAGGCTAAGGAAATTTTATCGTCGGCACTCGACGGATATGTCAAAACCAAGGGTGAAGATCACCCCGCGACGCGACAATGCCGTGAACTTTTGAGCAAGCTGTAGCGGGTCGTCTGACAGCATATCCGATGGTTTCTCAGTCCTGAGGCATTTAACTATCCCGCACTTTCCAATTACCATAGTCCTAGTGCGGATTCTCATAATAAAACTCGGCAGTATTGGCGACATCATCCACACGCTGCCGTCTCTGGCGGCTATTCGCCGAGCCCTGCCTGATGCTCATATCTCTTGGGTTGCTGAGGAAAAATCGGCTGAGATTCTGCGAGGTAATCCATTTATTGATGAGCTGATCGAGGTTGATACGCATTCGCTTCGCGGGGGCCGTATTGTCGAGGAGATGCTGCTCGGGGCGAGCCGGCAGATAAAGGAACTTAGGCAACATGAGTTTGACCTGTCGATCGATTTTCAGGGGCTTTGGAAATCGGCGATGATCGGCAAACTGTCGCGTGCTAAGCGGCGATGGGGCTTTTCGCGGGACGGTTTGCGGGAACCGGCGAGCCGCATATTGCTGACCGACACGGTCAAAACGCCCACGCAGATCAACGTCATCGAAAAGAATCTGGTACTCGCCGCCGGAGCGTTACAGATCGCTGTGCCGTCCGGCAATTTTGAATTTCCGATAGCGACATCCGCCGAACACACGGCCGAGGCAGCGGCGATCATCGAGACGGCGGGCGGTGATTTCGCGGTGCTCAACCCGGGCGGCGGCTGGGTGACAAAGCTGTGGCATGCCGAGAAATTTGGACAGCTCGCGGACAGGTTGTGGGAAGAGAAAGGTTTGGTCTCGATAGTCGCGACCGGGCCAAAAGAGGCTGCCCTCGCCGACACGGTTGAGGTAAATAACAAAAGTGGAAAACTTGTCGTCACACAGCCGAGTCTCAAGGGGTTTTACGAACTAGTAAAACACGCGGGAGTTTACGTTGGCGGCGATACGGGGCCGACGCATCTCGCGGTTGCCGCGGGGGCTCCGGTCGTTGGGCTTTTTGGGCCGACCGAATGGTGGCGAAACGGCAGCCCTAACCCTGATGATATCTGTGTGCAGCGTAGCGACATCGATTGCCGCGTCGATTGCCATCGCCGGACGTGTTCGAAATGGATCTGTATGGATTCGGATGTTGAGGCGGTATTTACGGCGGTCAGCGAGAGGCTTCGGCGGGTAAAAATCACCCAGCCTAGCTAATTTGTGAACTTTTCGCCCGCTAACGGCATCTATGCATTGGTTGAGGGATAAAAAGAGACTATGAAAAAGACAGCGATATTTTTGTTTGTGTTGTGTTTGTCGGTCGCGGCGATTGGACAGGGTGACGGCATCACCAAAAAGGACCTGAGTCAGGCTGAGATCGACCGCATTATCAAAAAGGTCACTGAGAACGAGGGTGATTTTCGTGCGGCGCTCACAAATTATGTTTTTAACCGCAACGCGACTGTCAACATCATCGGCCTCGGCGGGCAGATCGCCGGAACCTTTCGACGCGATTCGTTTATGACCTTTAACCAAGACGGCTCGCGGTTTGAAAAAGTGCTCTTTGCTCCCGTCGCGACAACGCCGCCCGGATTTGTCACACCCGAAGATCTCGAAGACCTCGGCGGCGTCAATCCTTTTGCCCTCGAACCGGCATTCGTCTCGCAATACAATTTTTCTTATCTCGGCGTCGAGCGTATCGACGAGTTGAATCTCTACGTTTTTGAGGTGCGGCCAAAGGTGATCCCCGATCCAAAAAAATCGAAGATGCGGCTTTTCACCGGCCGTATCTGGATCGACGTTGACGATCTAATGATCGTAAAAACCAAGGGAAAGGCAGTTCCCGAGACCAAAACCAATAAGTTTCCGATCGTCGAGACCTACCGCGATCAGGTCGATGGCAAATACTGGTTTCCGATCGACGCCCGCGCCGACGACGAACTCGTTTTTGACGACGGCAGCGTTGTGCGGATACGCATGCGTGTGAAATATACCAACTACGCCGTCGGCCGCAGCGAGGTGCGAATCCTCGACGACGTGCCAGATCCAAAACCGACACCAACGCCAACACCGAAGAAACCGGAGTAGTATTTTAGTCCGGTCCGGACCAGGTGGACCAAGATGGACCAGGGTGGACCAACGCGGCAATTGCTACGCTAGTTGCTCCCGTCCCAGCTCTTTGGCGATAGCTTCACGCGTTTCGATCAACAAACTCATAACATCGTCCTCTGTCCTGCCGTCAGTAGGGATCGGCGGGAGCAGCACCATTTCGATCTCGCCGGCGTATGCGACACCGGTGCGTTTGCCCATCATCCAGTCGGTGTTTTTTATTGCGACCGGGACGATGGCTGAACCTGTCTGCAGAGCGAGATGAAAGGCACCTTTTTTGAGCGGCAGCAGTTCTCCGGGCATTGCACGGGTTCCCTCAACGAATACGCCGAAAGAATAACCGTCGTCCATCACCTTGCGGGCCTTTTCCATTGATCTTAACGCACGCTCGGGGTTTGAGCGGTCGATGGCGATGATGTTGACGTAGTTCATGCCCTGACCGAGTACGGGGACTTTGAGCAGCTCGCGTTTTGCGACGAGACCCATCTTTTGACCGGCGTAGAAGAAGAGCGTTGCTGTGTCTAAGTAAGAGCGGTGGTTCGAGGCAAATACGTATGAGCGGTTTGGGTCGAGATTCTCCTGGCCGGTTACTTTGACGGTCGCTCCGCACGCCCACAGCCACGTCCTCGCTCCCCAATGGGCCAGCGGAAACAGCCACATCCGTTTATTGATTATCCCGAGCACGATCAGAGCGGGCGTGGCGATCACCAGCAGCAAAGCCCCGGCGACGAACCAACTCCACCAATAGCGAATTTTCCCGACGGCGCGGGATTTGTTAGACTTTTGGACAGGAAAGGTCAGTTTTGTGTTTTCGTGTTTAGCCATTTTAGCCACAGAGGTCACAGAGAGAATAAAACAGATTATGAGCAAAGTGGGGCGTTTTAGTAAATCCGGTTTCTTAGATTTTCTCTCAGCGTCTTTGCGGCTCTGCGGGATGTTGTTTGTATTTGCGTTCGCCGCCGCAGCACAAGTGCCAAGCCCAAAGTCGGTGCTTGGTTTTACTCCGACCGATGACAAGACCATCGCCGATTGGCGGCAGATCACCGATTATTTTGCGAAACTCGACAAAGCCAGCAACAAGGTCACGGTCAAGGAGATCGGCAAGAGCACGAACGGCAAGCCGCTGATCGTCGCATTTATATCGTCGCCGGACAACATCAAAAATCTTGAGAAGTATCGCCAGATCTCTGCCAAACTTGCCGACCCGCGAACCGTCAAAAGCGAATCAGAGCTTGCGGACCTGATAAAGAACGGCAAGACGATCGTGTCGATATCGTGTTCGATCCACTCGACTGAGATCGTCGCGTCGCAGATGTCGATGAATCTTGCGTATGAACTTGCGACGGCGAGCGACGCTGACACCAAGGAGATACTCGACAATACGATCCTGCTGCTGATCCCGTCGCCCAATCCGGACGGTATCGACATCGTCGCCGACTGGTACCGCAAGACGCTCGGCACAAAGAGCGAGGGTACCGCTCCGCCCGAGCTTTACCATCATTACGCGGGCCACGACGACAATCGCGATTGGTTTATGCTCAATCTAGTTGAGACGCAGGCGATCACCAAACTATTTTGGCAGCAATGGTTTCCGCAGCTTGTCTACGACGTTCACCAACAGGGGCAAAACGCGTCGCGGTTTATCATCCCGCCGTTCTTTGACCCGCCAAATCCGCGTGTCGCACCGTCGATATTGCGTGAGGTCGGCCTGATCGGGTACAAGATGGCGGCGGATCTGCAAGCCAAAGGTATTGAGGGTGTCGCGACAAACTCGACCTACGACACATGGTGGCATGGCGGGTTTCGCTCGGCTCCGTATTATCACAATTCGATCGGCATCCTATCCGAGGCAGCGAGTGCAAATCTGATGTCGCCCATCACGATCAAAAAAGAGGATCTTGCCCGCAACCGCAACACACGCGGGTTGCCAAACCTGCTTGAGACGGCGACTAACTATCCTGACACTTGGGAAGGCGGGCTGTGGCGCCCGGCGGATATCAACGAGATCGAGATGACGGCGTCGCGGGCTTTGCTCTCGATGGCGGCAAAGTATCGCCCGCGTTATCTGCGCAATTTTTACGAATACGGCCGTGCAAACACGGTCCGCAAGACGGACGAGCCACAGGCGTTCATCGTTTCGGCGGGCCAGCCAAATACCGAGACGATCTCGCGGTTCCTTGAGATCCTGATGGCTCAAGGGATGGAGGTCCATCACATGACCAAAGAGCTGTGGGTCAAGATGACGCCGACCGCCGAATTTCACGAGATGCCGCACGGCAGTTTTTTGGTCTATGTAAACCAGCCGCAGCGGAGCAATGTGCTGAGCCTGTTTGAAAAACAAGTCTATCCGCAACGTCTGCTGCCCAACGGAGACGCCGAGGTGCCATATGATGTCGCCGGATGGACGCTACCGATGCAGATGGGCGTTGAGTATGACGCGGCGTGGCAGATACGCGACATCGATCGCGATACGCCGACGATAAAGCGCATCGAAAACTTAGATCAAGCTAGAGCGATAATGAACCTCGCCCCGAGCGGCGGCCCGTTTGCCAAAAAACCAAATCCGCTAAAAACTAACCCAAAGATAGGGCTTTACAAAGGGTTTACCGGCTCAATGGACGAGGGCTGGACGCGGCTGGTACTTGATACGTTTCAGATACCGTTTCGCTCTGTATCCGACGCTGATATCAAGTCCGCCAATCTCGATCTCGACGCGATCATCTTGCCGGCGGACAATGAAAACACTATTGTCAACGGCCTGAGTGCCGAGCGTTACCCCGTCGAATTTTCAGGCGGCATCGGTGCTGCGGGTGTCGAAAATCTCAAGAAATTTGTCGAAAATGGCGGTAAGCTGATCTGCTTTGACGACTCGTGCGAGATGGTCATCAAGCGGTTCAACCTGCCGATAAAAAATGTCCTAGCAGGATTAAAACGCAGCGAGTTTTACAACCCTGGGTCCATCGTCAGTCTTGACGTGGATACAAAACATCCGTTGGGACGCGGCCTTCGCGACGTAACGGCGGCATATTTTTCGAGCAGCTCGGCGTACGATATCGCCGATGACAAACGCGTCAAGTCCATCGCCGAATACGCCACCAAAGACGCTCTGCTCTCCGGCTGGATGCTCGGCGAAAAGTTTCTCAACGGCAAAACCGCACTCGCCGAAGCGAGCTATGGCAAAGGCAAGATAGTCCTGTTCGCTTTTCGCCCGCAGCATCGCGGCCAGTCGTGGGGCACATTTCCTTTTATCTTTAATGCATTAGAGAAATAGCGCCTGTCAGGTCTGCTAAAATCGAAATATGAATATCCGAAGTTTGTTATTCGTCATCGCTATTCTTTGCCTCCCGACTGCGTCCACACGTGCCAACAACGAATATGAATTTTACCGGTTGGCGTCGGAGCCGGTTATCCGCATCGGGCTTGCGACAAATGCGAGCTCGGCGACGATCACGACTAACGACTCTTCGCTCGTGGCGGTCAGCCCTGACGAGCCTTCGCGGCTGTTGGCATCGACCCGAGTGACGGTTTCGGCTAGGGCGTATCGTCCGCCTGAGATCGAAAATTACCGTGTCGAATTTCAAAACCTGCCTACGCAGGCTGACGCCGCCGCCCTTGCCAAAGATATACGCGAATCGACCGGCGAGACGGCGCTTGCGAGCCTCGACCCGGCGACTAATTTGTGGAAAGTGTGGGTCGGATCGGTCAAGGAAACGAGCGTGGATGCCGACGAGCTAAAGGCAAAGCTGGCGGAAAAAGATTTTGACGATGCCGTGATCGTGACGGAAAAGAAGACGGTCGTTTCGCCCGACGCTGTCGCTTTGTCACAGCAGTTAAAGACCGCCGGGAAAAGTGAAGTTCGAAGCCTGATCAAAACTACGGGATCGTCGCAGCCAAATGTTTCTGGGCCTGTCGATCCAAATCTGCGTGAGGTCATCGTCAACGCACCGTCGGCAAGCTATTCGTCGCTCAAGTCCATCGCTTTTGGCTCGGTCAATGAGCGTGCAAATCCCGTCCGGCTTAACGGCAAGGCGTATCGCGGCAAGATCGAGGTTTTTGTAAATGCCCGCGGTTCGTTGACGGTGGTCAATGTCGTGCCGATCGAAGATTACCTGCTCGGCGTCGTTCCGGCCGAATTGGGACTGCCGCAACTCGAGGCGCAAAAGGCACAGGCCGTTGCCGCCCGTACATATGCGATCGCAAATATCGGTGCTTACGGTAAGCAGGGATTCGACATGGTGCCGACGATCTGGTCGCAGGTATATTTGGGCGTTTCGATCGAGACAAAAATGGGCACGATGGCCGTGCAGCAGACACGCGGGCTGGTCGCGACATATCAGGGCAAGCCGATAATGGCTTATTTTACATCAACTTGCGGAGGGCGGACAGAGGATGGTGGCAATATTTTTGACCAAGGTGAGCCGTATCTGAAAGGCGTCGAATGCTCGCTCGAAGGGCATCGTCATTTCGAACCTTTTCTCATCAAAACAACGCGGCAACCTGCCAAACTCCGCGACGAAGCCAATCTTGAGCTTGCACGTCAGATGTCGCTGTTTGCGTCAAACGGATTTTTCCTCTCGGCGTCGCAGATGACGGACGATTGGTTTGAGGATGTGCCGCACGAAAATGAAGTGTCCAACTGGCTGACGCAGCTTGCCGGCCGATTCGGCAAACCGCTTACTGGCGTTACTCGAGATTCGGCACGGCCGACCGAACTTGCCCGATTGATCGCCGGATTTATCTATGCTCCCGGTTATGCGGACACGATGCTGACCGAATCGGATATTAATTATCAGCTATCATTTGACGACGCGGGCGAGATACCAAAAGATCGCCGTGCCGAGGTCGCTTTGCTGCTTAGGGACGGCTATTTTACGATCCACCCTGATCTGACGCTTAAGCCAAACCGGCCGTTTTCAAGAGCAAAGCTGCTCCGGCTCATCACCGAGATCTATCAAAAGAAAAAATGGATGCCCGAGATGCTCAGCGGCACCGCCAAACCGACCGTTGACGGTAAGTTGGTCCTAAAAAACGGTAAGGGCGAGCGGCAGGTCACGGTCCGGCCGGACGTTTTTCTGTTTCGCGAATTTGGCAACAATATGTACCCGGTCCGCGAAGCGGCTCTTGTTGGGGGCGAACAAGTTAATTATCAGCTCGATGCCCTCGGAGCGGTAAAATATCTTGAGATCAAACCGACTGACACCCCAACGACCGCCGAGAATATGTCGCCTTGGGTGTTTTGGAATAAGTCGGCATCAGCAGGCGAGGTCCAGTCGCGGCTGTCGCGATACGTCCGCGGAATCGGGACGCTTTATGACATCAATGTCAAAAAGGTCGGCTATTCGCGCCGCCCTATCGAGCTTGAGATCATCGGTTCGAACGGCGTCAAGACGCTCAAGGGTGGCAAGATCCGCTCGGCTCTGCGGCTGCCGGAGCAGCTTTTTGTAATGAACAAACGTTATTCCGGTTCGACCGTCACGGGCTATACATTCACCGGTCGCGGTTGGGGGCACGGCGTCGGGATGTGCCAATACGGAGCGTTTGGGTTAGCTAAAATGGGCGTCAAATTTGACGAGATCATCCGGCATTATTACACCGGCGTCGATGTGACTAAAGCGTATTAACGTCGAAATGATTCGTAGATCCGGGTAGATCTGAGCGTGTACCAATAGGCCCACAGTATCAACAAAAGCTGAATTGGCAGCCTGATCCACAGAGCTATCGGCGGAATATTCGGGTATAGCTCCGGGTGCGTCGCCATGTGGATGTTCGCAGGGAAGATGGCGATCAGAAGCAATATCAGCCCCCAAGCAGCATAACGGCTCGTCTTAGGTATCAATAGCCCCACACCAAGCACAACCTCAGCAACACCGCTAATAATCACCAGAGCATAGTGCCACGGCAGGTAAGGCGGCATAATGTTCTCGTAAAATGCGGGGTTGATAAAATGATTTGCTCCCGCGGCGATGAATAGAACGCCGAGGACAATTTTGGTGACGAGCTTGACTGAGACCATGGCTAACTGTAACACCTGCGGGCAGGGGATTGCATTTGTGTAATGTTTTGTCTGATAATCGCTGGCAAAAGCAACAGATGAAAAAGTTGAATATACGTAAAGTTTTATTAGTTTTGATCGTCGCGTTTGCGATGTTCGCGGGATCGGACTTCGCTCAGGCTCCGAAGACGGCAAAGGCCGAGATCGGTTCGCAGACGGCAAAGAACGGGTTTAAAAACGAAGACGAGATCCGCGATAAGTTTAACAACTGGAAAACGGACGAAGACGCAAGCGTTTGGCTGGTAACAATGAACTACAAACTTGCCGAGATCGAGTCGGTGACCGCGACCAAACCGCACGGCGAAAAGGCGGATGTCGAGGTTGTCGTCAAAACAAAAACCGGATCAAAGAAAGAGGGCATTTCGATCAAACTTGTCAGCAACACAAACGGCTTTAACCAGATCGATAAACGCTGGCTGGCGCACTATGTGAAGATGTGGAAAATGCCGGCTGATGTTGAAGCGGCTCTAAAACTATTTGTCGGCGAGACTCCGCCAACCAGAACATCGAGGGGCGAAAACCGGATGTTTCTAAACGAACTCGACGCAGCCGCTCAAAAAGCTGTGATCGATTTTTTTGCCGCGAACAGAAAAATGATCGTCTCAGACCTGTTTTCCGGTGACGGCACTCACGCCGCAGGATGGGTGATGGTCGCACTCAAATCCACCGACAAACCTCGTTGGGTTTTGCGTACAGATGCCGACACGATCAAATTCTTTGGCGAAGGCGAGGTCGAACTCACACGCAACGGCAACCTCAAGATCGGCCGCATCACAATGCAGCGAAAAGGCGGCGACGGGGGCCGGGAGACTGCAAAGATGCTGCAATTCAAAATAAATCCCGCACTGCTATTCGACGCAAAATGAGATTTTCTGCCAGCCAAATAAAAGGGGCGGCAATGGTCGCCACCGCCCTATTAGTAATTGCTTTATTGAGGTGGATACTCGCTGGTTAATCGACGAGTTTTGCGTCCATCGTGATCTCAGCTTTTAGAAGCTTTGAGATCGGGCAGCCGGCTTTTGCGTTGGCGGCGGCAGTTTGAAACGCAGCATCGTCGGCGCCGGGGATCTGAGCAGTGACATCGAGATGCACTTTGGTAATAGCAAAACCGTCGTCGAGTTTTTCGAGACGCACCGCAGCAGTCGTGTTGATGCTATCCGCGGTCAAACCCGCCGCACCTAGCTGACCGGATAGAGCCATCGAGAAACAGCCCGCGTGTGCCGCCGCGATCAGCTCCTCAGGATTGGTTCCGATGCCGTCCTCAAACCGCGTGCTGAACGAGTATTGAGTGTCTGACAGCACACCGCTGTCCGTCGAGATCTTGCCGCCGCCGTCTTTGATACCGCCGTTCCAAACGGCTGATGCTTTTCTTAACATAATTTTCTCCTTAAACTGCTGGCTTGTCCGCCATTTTGAATACCAGTTTACCGCCTCCGTTTATTTCAGCAAAGGTCAGATACTTACGATCGATCTTGCGACCGTTGAGCAACACACTCTCGACATAGACATTTTTGTCGGATTGATTCTGAGCCTCGATGGTCAGTTTCTTGCCGTTTTCCAAAGAGATTACGGCGGTTTTGACGACGGGGCTGCCGAGTTGGTACTGGCCTGAGGCCGGTGCGACAGGATAGAAACCGAGTGCGGAAAACAGATACCACGCCGACATCTGGCCGCAGTCGTCGTTGCCGCCGAGGCCGTCGGGTGCGGGGTGATATTGGTTTTTTAGGATCATGCGGATACGTTCCTGCGTCTTCCACGGAGCGTCGGTCCAGTTGTAGAGATAGGTGACGTGGTGGGCCGGTTCGTTGCCGTGGATGTAGCCGCCGATGATGCCTTCGCGGGTGATGTCCTCGGTCTCGGCAAAAAATTCGTCGGGCAGATGCATCGTGAATAGCTCGTCGAGATGGGCCGCAAATTTCTTTTTCCCGCCCATCATATCGATCATCGCCGTCGGATCGTGCGGAACGTAGAGGCTGTAGTTCCATGCATTTCCCTCGATAAAACCTTGCCCCTCGGTCTTTAGCGGGTCGAATTTGGCGAGGAAAGTGCCGTCAGAAGATTTGGGCCGGGTGAAACCGACCGACGAATCGTAAACATTTTTCCAGTTCTCGCTTCGTTTTATGAACTCGTAATAGATCGCCGTCTTGCCGAGTTTTTTTGCAGCCTGCGCGATCGCCCAATCGTCGTATGCGTACTCGAGCGTTTTTGAGACGGACGAGGTGTTTTTATCCTCCGGCACGTAGCCAAGCTTCATATAGTATTCGAGTCCGTCGTAGTATTTTTGACGAGCAGTTTGGGCTGAGGCTTCGAGTGCTTTGATAGCTTCGGGGCCGGTGAGATTGCCCGTGACGATCGCGTCCGCGATGACCGAGACGCTGTGATAGCCGATCATGCACCAGTTCTCGTTGGCGTAATGCGACCAGACGGGCAGCATTTTATGGACGCTCTGTTCGTAATGAGCGACCATCGAGGCGACCATGTCTTTGTTGCGGCGCGGCTGGATAATGTTGAGCAAAGGGTGCAAAGCCCGGTATGTATCCCAGAGCGAGAATGTCGTGTAATTAGTGAAGCCGGGCGACCAATGCTCCCGCTGATCGATGCCGCGATAGTGGCCGCTCGTGTCCTGATAGACCGTCGGCGA
>DEQS01000096.1 GCA_002360555.1 Chloracidobacterium sp. UBA3360 | reverse complement strand
GACCGCGTCGCATATGGCTCTAACGTAGTTTTATATGACCTTGAGAAAGAAGAAAAGATAAAATACCGTCTCGTCACATCCGAAGAGAGCGATCCCGACAACGGGCTGATCTCGACCGTTTCGCCGATCGGCCAGGCGTTGATGGGCAAACAAGAGGGCGATGAGATCAAGGTCAAAACGCCGAACGGCTGGCGTAATTTTGAGATCAGCCGGTTAACGACCATTCACGAAAAAGCTGACTAAGCAATGTTAGGAATAGGTGCAAACATAGGACGCGGGGCGATGAGCATCATCAATGCGATGGTGCGGGGATTAGCGTCCGCCGGCATCCCGCCAAATGTGCTGACACTGATCGGCGTGACGATCAATCTCGGCTGCGGCGTATTGTTTGGCTTTGGCGAATTTTTCTGGGCCGGCATCGTACTGATCTTTGCAAACCTTTTTGACATGCTCGACGGTGGGGTCGCAAGACTCTCGGGCCGCGTTACCAAGTACGGCAGCTTTCTCGATTCGACGCTCGACCGTCTGTCCGACATGGGCTCGTTTATGGGCATCATGATCTTTTATGCCCGGCTGACCGAGTTTCACTCGACGCTTAACGTATTTCTTGCGGGCGCCGGAATGATCGCGTCGGTTTTAGTGAGCTATACGACCGCCCGCAGCGAGGGGCTCGGCGTTAAGGCAAACGTTGGTTTTCTCCAGCGGCCTGAACGCGTTGTGCTGTTTATTATTGGAGCTCTTTCAACCTGGAATTGGCATTCTGAACATTTCCTCGCCAACCGAATGCCGCAGGTGCTGTGGGTGCTCGCGATCGGGTCAATGTGGACGCTGGTTCAGCGAATGGTCTATATTCGCCGCGAGCTGCGGGCGATGGACGAAGTGAGTCCTGCGGAATGATCGAACGTTTGACAACATTTTGGGAATCGCTCACTTGGAGTGGTATCGGCATTACGGTTGGCCTTTTTCTCGGCTCGCTCGCTATCAGCTTTGGGGCTCTTGCTCTTGTGATGGTCAAGATACCGCCGCGCTATTTTGCCGCCGACCATCAGCGAGACTTTTTGCCCGACAGTCCTTTTATCGTCAGATGGGGAGCGGTCATTGCTAAAAACATAGCGGGTGTGTTGTTGATAGCATTGGGCATTGTATTGTCGTTGCCGGGTGTACCTGGTCAGGGTATATTGACGATCTTGCTTGGGCTCATCTTTCTTGATGTTCCGGGCAAGCGGCCGCTCGAGGCGAGAATTATCAAACGCCCATCGGTGCTGTCGGCTATAAACAAACTCAGAGCAAAATACGACAAACCGCCGCTCGAACTGGATTAGATAATGGGAATCGTTGACAAGATACTTGGCAGAAAGCCTTTTGATCCGGGTGCCCGGCGGCGTTTCCTGTTGGAAAACGGCCGCATCACGGACGGCACGATCATTGATACCAAGATCGATGGCGATGGTCAGGAACTGGTTGTTTTTGTGTATACGCTAAATGGCGTTGATTTTGAATCAGCGGATGCACTAACCGATGAGCAAAAACAAAGAGCCGGTGAATATGTGCCCGGAGCCAAGGTCGGTATTCGGTTCGATCCTAAGAATCAGTACAATTCAATAGTGGAATAGATGTTTAAGAAGATCCTCATAGCTAACAGGGGCGAAATCGCGTGTCGTGTAATTAGGGCTTGCCGCGAGATGAAGATCGGCACGGTCGCGGTTTATTCCGATGCGGATAGGGCTGCATTGCACGTTCGCATGGCGGACGAGTCTTATCACATTGGCCCGCCGCCGTCGGCTGAGAGCTATCTTCGGTGGGAAAAGATCATCGAGGTCGCAAAGGCTTCGGGTGCCGAGGCGATACATCCGGGGTATGGATTTTTGTCGGAGAACGCCGAGTTTGTCCGCGAGGTAACTAAAGCGGGCATTACATTTATCGGCCCGCCGCCCGAAGCGATGGAAGGTTTGGGCGGGAAGATGTCGGCCCGTAAGATCGCGATCGAGGCGGGCGTGCCGATCGTTCCGGGCACGACCGAACCGCTGTGTTCTTTTGAAGAGGCCAAATCTACTGCCGACGAGATCGGTTATCCGGTGATGCTAAAGGCGTCGGCCGGAGGCGGCGGCAAGGGAATGCGGCTGGTTTTTGAGGAATCCGAACTCAAATCTGCTCTCGAGGGTGCACAGTCCGAAGCACTTGCCGGATTTGGCGATGACGCCGTTTATGTCGAAAAGGCAGTCGTCCGCCCGCGTCATATCGAGATACAGGTTTTTTCGGATACGCACGGCAATCACGTTTATCTGGGCGAACGCGAATGTTCGATACAGCGTCGGCATCAGAAAGTTATTGAAGAAGCTCCGTCGCCGATCAATTCGGCGGAGCTTAGAAAGGAAATGGGCGAATGTGCCGTTAAGGTCGCTAAAGCCGTAAATTATGTCGGTGCCGGAACGGTCGAGTTTCTCGTTTCGGATCTTGATAAATCATTTTATTTTCTTGAAATGAACACACGGTTGCAGGTCGAGCATCCGGTGACAGAGCTTGTCACGGGCATCGACCTGGTTCGTGAACAGATCAATGTTGCTTGGGGCGAAAAGCTATCGTTCACGCAGGACGAAATCGAGATCACAGGCCACGCTATCGAGTGCCGCGTTTATGCCGAGGATCCGGACGCCAATTTTATGCCTAGCCCCGGCACGATCACGCGTCTTCGGTTGCCGCAGGGTCCGGGCGTTCGCGATGACGGCGGCGTTTATGAGGGCTGCGAGGTGTCGATCCATTACGATCCGATGATCTCGAAACTCGCTGTTTACGGCAAAGACCGGCCCGAGGCGATCGAACGGATGCGGCGGGCACTGGCGGAATACGAGGTCGGCGGTATTAAGACGACGCTGGCGTTTTTCCGCGAGGTGATGAATGATGCCGTTTTTATTGAGGGCAACCTCGACACAGGTTTTATCACCGGCTTTAACGAACGCAAAAAAGCCGTCGAGCCGGATGAGGCTACGCGTGATAAGGCGGCGATCGCGGCGGCACTTGCGTACAAGCAGAAACAGAAGTCCGTCTCCGTTGCTGCGGCGAGCGGCGAAACTAAGACGAGCAAATGGGCCTTAACAGGAAGAATGGCGGCAATGAACAGCCGCTTTTGATACTATCGAGATATGGAAGAGTTACTAAAACAATTGCTTGGTAAAAAGATCGATGTTTCGTGCGGCACAAATGCGTCGTTTCGCGGCGATGTGGTCGATGTAAAAAGCGGCGTGCTTTATCTGCGGGATGAGGAAGAGAAAGTCGCTTATGTAGCGATCGGCCAGATCGCGGTCGTTTATGAGATCAAAGACCATCCGACGCGGCCGGGTTTTGTAAGCTAAATATTTTTACGACAATTAGAAAAGCCCGGTGTTCTTTCGAACGCCGGGCTTTTTGTTATTCAAAATAAACTATTACTGATTGTCTTCCGGCATTGCACCGCTTTCCGGTTTTAGCCTGCGGTAGCCGACGATGCGGCTTGCCCAGTAACCTGCAAAAGGCGAGTAGGTGATGCCTTTGCTCGACGATGCCTGATAAAACCCGTTCTCGTCAGCGACGATGCCCATGTGGCCGAGGTTGTTAAAAAAGACAAGCGTGCCAAATTTGAAACGGTCATCGCCATAAACCGGCTCTGACTGTGCCCATAATGAGCGAGCACTTGAACGCGTGAAAAAGATACCGGCTTCTTGAAATGAGCTCCAGACAAAGCCTGAGCAGTCATATGAATTTGGTCCCGTTGAGCCATAGCGGTATGGAAGCCCGTAACGGTTTTTGATCGCCCTGTCGAGTCTCTCGCTGGTTGCCATGCCGTAAACTGTGCGGCCGGCGGTCAAGAGTCCACGAGGTGCATTGACTGCTTTGGATGACGCTGTATTTGTAACGAGCGGCTCCCAAGCCTGGTCTTGGCGGACTACCCTAACATCATTTGTAAGTGTTGGACGTGAGGCGGGCTGCGGTTTTGGTTGAGCCGTCGGCATATTAGTAGGCTGGCTGCCGGTCGATTTAACGATCCGGTCGCGGCCTTGAGCCGAAGCGGCGACGGTAAAGCATACCGTAACCAATAGAACACATGACGACAGAACAAATATCTTTTTTAAATCTTTCAAACTGTAACTCCAGAAATCTAATGAGGCAGGGAACCTGAGGAGGGCGGTGATTTACTCACCTATTAATAAAAACCTCCAACACACGAAGAATCCCAGTAAATCAGAAATTCTGATCTTGCTAACTATTCAAAATGTGTCCCTTGTTTTAACGCTAGTGAAAACTAACTAAGGACATTATGACCTATAAGCAAAAGAAATGCAATCGCATCGACTTTGTTATGGCTCGGGAGGCGGAGATTGAGATGGCGAGAGCGGAAAACGGGTTGCCGGCAATCGAACGAGGTGTGTTGGAGCCTTTCCTATCTTTCGATAGAAAAGGCCCCGCCGCCCCACTACTCTTCCGCCTAAGCACCTTAAGTTGTCCTGTGATAAGACAAGACACACTCAATCGGGAGCGGGTTCCATTTAAAAACGAAAAGGCCCGAAAATAAATTCCGGCCTCCGTAAAAATGTGTAAAATTTTACGCTGAGAACGATGTTCCGCAGCCGCAGCCGCCAGTCGCGTTTGGATTTTCGAATGTAAATCCCGAGCCCATCATGTTGGTCGTATGATCGACGGTGATACCGTTGAGGTACTGGACCGAAAACATATCGACAAAAAGCTTGATGCCAAATTTGTCGACGATCATATCGCCCGCACGCGAATCTTCTTCAATGTTGAGGCTATATTGAAAACCCGAACATCCGCCCGGCACAACGCGGACGCGGAGCCCGGCCGTTTCCGGCAGATCTTCTTCGGTGGCGAGAAATTTTTTGATCTCGGTCGCCGCCGCTTCGGTTACGTTCAATTCAAATGTAGGTGCTGCTACTGCTGCCATAATTATTATATCTCCTGTCAAAATGAGGATCCGCTTACGAATCCTTACTTAATTGTAAATATTACTGAGATTTGGTCAAAATTACAAGCTCTGGTTTCATCGCCTCGATCGAAACTTGTCTCGCGACCTCTTCCGCGACGTGACGGAACGCGGCAGCTTGGGGTGAATCGGGCGATCCTATGACAACCGGAACGCCGGTGTCGCCGCCTTCGCGGACTTCCATTCCGAGCGGTACTTCGCCAAGGAAATTTAGGCCGTATTCGTCGCAGAGGCTCTGGCCGCCGCCGCGTCCGAATATCTCGTAGCGGTTGCCCGTGTCAGGAGCGATAAAGTACGACATATTTTCGATCACGCCCAGCACTGGGACGTTGACCTGTTCGAACATCTTGACGGCACGACGCACGTCCGAGAGTGAAACTTCCTGCGGTGTCGTCACAAGGACAGCACCTTGCACCGGTACGAGTTGAGCCAACGAAAGCTGCACATCACCGGTTCCCGGCGGCATATCGACGATCAAGTAATCGAGCTCGCCCCAGTTTACATCCGACAAAAACTGACGCACGACGCCGTGAAGCATCGGGCCACGAAGGATCATCGGTTTGTCGGGCGGCACGAGCACGGCCATCGAGATCATCTTGACGCCGTGGGCTTTGATCGGGATCAGCTTGTTTTCGACGACATCAGGTTGGCCATAGCCGGTGCCGAGCATCATCGGGACGTTTGGCCCGTAAACGTCGGCGTCCATAATGCCGACCTTTGCCCCGTCAGCGGCAAGGGCGACGGCGAGATTGACGGCGACGGTCGATTTGCCGACACCGCCTTTGCCCGATGAGACGGCGATGATATTTTTAACGCCCTCGATGGTCAGATTGTTTGACAGCCCGCGTCCCTGCGGAACTTCGGCGTCCATCTTGACGGCGACGCTGGTCACGCCTTCGAGTGCGGAGACGATGCGTTGGGCTTCGGATTCCATCAGCTCTTTGACCGGACACGCCGGCGTGGTGAGCATGATCGTGAACGATACATCACCGCCCGAGACCTCAAGGTTATGAATAAACCCGAGTGTGACGATGTCTTTTTTTAGATCGGGATCGATGATCTGTTTGAGGGATTCGAGGACTAACTCTGCTGATATTTGGCTCATTGTATAAATGCGAAACGAAGTTATAAAGTAAAAGAGTATTGTAGCAAAGATGATGAGCGACACCGAAAACACCTACGAACACATCCGCTCCGGCGGCAGCGGCTTTTACGAACAAAAGCGCGGGCTGATCGCTGTCTGGGGCAAAGAGGCCGTTCAATTTCTCGACGGCCTGATCTCGAACGACATGAAAACGCTCGAGGACGGCCAGCAAATGCTCGCGGCGTTTCCCAATGCCCAAGGGCGTCTGCTAGCGGTCGTGCGGGTGCTGCGGCAAGGTGAAAAGGATCTATTCGAGACCGAGGACGCGACGCGGGAAAAGGTTTTTCAGAATTTGTTTCGGTTTACGTTTGCGGGGGATTTTTTTGTTGAGGATCTGTCGGAGCAGTATCGATATGTCGAAGTTTTTGGGTCAGAACTACCTGCGTCAGCGGGTGGATTTTTATTCGACGCTCCACAGTCGAAAGGCTATTTTATCGAGAACGACCGTTCAGATGAGTTTCTTTTGAGTCTAAAGTCGGCCGGTGCTATGAAAATTTCCGATGGCCTCTACGAAACCCTCCGCATCGAAAACGGCATACCCAAATACGGCGTCGACATGGACGATACGACCATCGTTCCCGAACTCGGCATCGACGGCCTGATCTCGTATAACAAAGGCTGCTATATCGGCCAGGAGATCATAGCCCGGATTTACTTTCGCGGGCATGTTGCTAAACGATTAACGGGTATGGTTTTGTCAGAGCCAGTAGCGGCTGGATCGGAACTCATTACACTGGAGGGCAAAAACGCCGGGCGTATTACATCCGTTACACTCTCGCCAAAACTTGATAAAACGATCGCCCTTGCCTTCGTCCGATACGACTATTTGGCAAGCGGCACTGAATTGAAGGTCGGAGAGATTACCGCGACTGTTGCGGGTCTGCCGTTCTTAACTTGATCACTCCGTAATCTCTGTGTCCTCTGTGGTAAAATCTCTTCGAATTATGCAAGACCTCGACATCGATCTGCCAAACGCAAAGCTCGCGTACACCATCATCCAATCGCTCCTCGACGGCCACGAAGCGCTCAGCGATCTGCTCGTCGTGATGTCGCACGCATTGGACGAAGACACACTCAAAGCCCTGACCGCAACCGGAGAATGGCAGAAATATCTCGAGTCAAAGCGAGTACTTGAGACTGCTCACGCTCAGATCGAGAAACTGACTGAGGTTTTGAAAAGTCTTGAGGAAAAAGGATCCCTTTAGAAAATAATTACTAATTAAATAATTAGTAATTAATAATTATTTTTGATGAAAATATTCGACCTTTTGATAATTGGTGCCGGGCCGGCCGGAATAATGGCCGCATACGAAGCCAAAAAAGCCGGGCTCGATTATCTCGTCATTGAAAAGGGCTTGATCGGTAATACGATCTATAACTATCCTGTCGGGCTGACTGTGTTTTCGACAACCAACGAGCTTGAACTCGAAGACGGCGGGCTTGATCCTGCTCGCGAAAAACCTACGCGGGAAGAGTTGCTGTCGTATTACGTTAGGTTTGTGCTCGAGCATGATCTGAATGTGCAGACGGGCGAGACTGTCACCGGTGTAGAGAACCACCCCGTCGGCGAAACGCCGACACCCCTCCTTCGTAAGGAGGGGAGCTTTATTGTCACGACCGATAAAGCCAAGTATCAAACGGAAAATATCCTCTTTGCCATCGGTGCGATGGATTATCCGCGAAAGTTGAATGTTCCGGGCGAGGATCTGCCAAAGGTGCATGAGATGTTTCGCGAGACTTATCCGTGGGTCAAAAAGCGGGCGTTGATCGTTGGCGGCGGCAATTCGGCGGGTGAGGCGGCTTTGTTTTTGGCGCAAGAGGGAGCTGAGACGACGCTTGCGATCTTTCGCGACGATTGGGAAAACACCGATCCGAAACAAGGATGTATCAAATATTGGGTCAAAGAGCCGCTTGAAAATGAGCTAAAAGAGCATTGCCTGAATCTATTTTTTCTTGGCAAGGTCATCGAGATCCGCGAGGGCGAGGTCGAGCTTGAAAATGAGAACGGTGACCGCGTTGTGCTGCCAAATGATGTGGTGTTTGTGCTGATCGGTTCGGATGCCGACCTGACGATGCTAAAAAGTCTTGGTGTCGAGACCGAGCAGGGAAAGGGCGGCGAGGTTCCGGTATATGATCCCGAGACATTTGAGACGAACGTCCCGGGCGTGTACGTCGCCGGACATTTTACGCATCAGCGGCATATCAAAGGAGCGATCGACGCCTCAAAATTGCTCGTACCAAAACTGAAAGAGAGATTAACCGCGAAAGACGCCAAGAATGCTAAATAAGAAAAAGGCAGAAACGAATTATGCGTTCCTGCCTTTTTTAGCGATCTCCGCGTGTTTAGCGGTTATTTATCTTCAGGCTTTTTCATCCTGACCATCACTTTTTGTCCTTTAAATCTATCCGCGATATTGGCCGGATTGATCTCATAGCTTGTGACGTCAAACGTTTCATCGACTTCGCCGCCGGCTGTCTGCGTCCATTTGTATGGAAGCTGCACGCCGCCCGTCGAGCGATAGTCCGAAAATCTCACCTGTAATTCAGCCGATTTTGCATCTGGGCCGTCGACTTTGTGGGTAAAGACCATTTTGTCTTTGACCGCGTCGCCGCCGCCGTTTGCCGGGTCGAGTTTGACCGTGAACATCTGCGGCATTCGCATACCAGTATAGCTCATCATCACCGGCAGATTTGACGTGCCATCGAGATAGAGTTTGTACGACTGGCCGCCAAACGACGCGAGAACGATGTTGCACGATCTGCCGTCAACGTCGCCCGAACCGCCATAAGTGTACTCAACATCCATGCCCTGTGGAGCGGTTAGCAGCAGGCTGAGCGTCAGACGGAGCAGGTCGTTGTGACGAGCCGGGTCGCCGTGGCTGCCCGCAGTTCGCATAAACGAGTGGTCGTCAAGTTTCATGTCAAACGTCTTGCCGTCCTTGGTCGTAAATGTTGCGTTGCCGCCATTGCCGTCGCGGACGATGACTTTGTCGGAGGTGCTGGTTTTGAACTCCTGGACATCACCGTCGCCTTTTTTGATGATGACGTGCTTTTCGCCGGGAACGCCCGGATGCTCGGCGATCCATTTATCGGCGTCAGCACCGGTCAGCTCCAAAACGGTACCGTCATCTTTTTTGACGACGATCTTTTTCGAGATGTTTGCTCCGGTTCCTTCGCCGTGTCCCTCGCCATTGACGATGACTTTCATGTTGTCTTTGTCACCACCAACTACGACGACATCGACCTGCTTGTCAAAAATTTTGACAGCGTCGCCGTTAGGGTCGCCGTGTCCCATTTTCATGGTTCGCGACATCTTGTCTGGAAACTGCACGGCGATCTCTGTCTCGCCTTCTTGCGGTTGTGCGACACCGTTGATCTTCATTTGACGGGTCGTTTTGCCGACTATGACCATGCTCTGGACGCTGCTGACGGCGGCGTCACCGCCGATCGCCTGACGAGCTTTGGCGATCAGGGCTAACGCTTTTTCGTCAGATTTGAATTTGGCACCGGTCCTCTCGACCAGCGAACCGACGCCGATGAAAAACACCGACACGCATAATATTGAAAATATAAATCGTTTCATAAAATTTACCTCCGTTGTTTGTACATTATTGCTTCAGCTGTTTCAACCAATCGCGGATCATCAAACCGGGCTTTTCTGCGGCTGGCGGATCAAAATTTGAAAGGACGATAAGCGTATAACCTGTCTGTGCGCTGGTCACAAACAGCGAATTTACGCCCGGTGAGCCGCCGGCAAAGCCGGTCGACGTGAACTCGGTCGGGAAAGTGCCGTCATCATTAGGGATAAGGAGCTTTTTAGATCTGAGTGCGGCTGCAAATCGCAGCATATCGTCTGCGGTCGAATATCCGCCGCCCGCCGAGCTGCCGCGTGCAGGCAGTTCAGCTACATTCGGTGTTCGTTTTCCGCTTGGCTGCGATGCATAGCCGACCGCGGTATTTGGCGGAAGTGCGTCCATCGCAAATGAATCCGAGCTAGACATGCCGGCAGGCTTAAAGATGTTCTCGCGGACGTAATCGTAATAATCCTTGCCGCTGAGTTTTTCGATCACGAGACCGAGAACAAGATAGCCACCGTTGGAATATCGTTTATCGGTGCCCGGCTCAAAAATGAGTGGATCATTTACAAAAAACGGCAGATAGTCCTTTAGCGAACGGATCTTTGATTTATCTGCGGCCTCAAATTTCTCGTTAAAAAAGTCCCCGATTCCTGATGTCATCGTAACCAGTTGTCCGATAGTGATCTTTGAGGCCGCTTCTCGATTTGGGTAGTCGGGTAGTATCTTTATCAGCTTCTCGGTAAACGACAGCTTGCCCTGGCTGACAAGCTGGCCGATCGCGATGCGTGTGAACATCTTATTGATCGAGCCGAGATTAAATCTAGTCTCGCGGTTGTTATCGATCTTTTTGGCTGAGTCGGCCAGGCCATACGCTTTGGTAAATACAGGTTTGTCGCCGTGGGCGATCATTACAACGCCCGAAAATGCATCTGCTTTTACAAGGCCGTCCATTATACGCTCGACGGCGGTTATTAATTCAGCCTGATTGGTTGGTGCGGACGGTGTTGCGGCTTTTGCGTCAGATGGCGGACTGATCCGCTCGACCATCACACCCGCAAACTTTCCTGCTGATCCCTCGATCTCGAATGTGACCGACGCCCATTCACCGGACGGCGATTGGGCGAGCACGTTGATCTCTTGATCCGTCACCGACACGACCTTTTTGATCGTGAGTTGTTTGAAATCGCTGCGCACCTGTTTGTGAAAAGCCACACGCGGCTCGACGGGCCGACGTTTTAGAGCTTCGCCATCTGTATTCTCGCTAAAGAAAGCAGCGAGCTTTGCATCGTCGCCGGAATTGAAAGCTGCAAAGTACGCTAATGCCCGTTTGCCCGAGGCCGAATTGGTTAGGTCCGTAGCGTCGGGTATAGAGGGCTTTTCGAACAAGACTCGGTTATTCGCCGGATCAAATGTCACTATCAGATTCTTAAGAAATCGAGAACCAAGATTTCCGATCGGGAACACCGAAATAAGATCGAGGCCCGGGTTTTTGATTACGATACCACCCGCATTTACTTCACCTTTTAGCTCTGCACGGTAAACCTCAAACTCTCCGTCAGCCGTGCGTCCGCGCCCAATGACGACTGGCTCGGACTTGAGCGTTAAAGATTTGGCCATGCTTAATGGAAGCGTTACTTCCCCAGGGCTGCCACTGTCGATATGGACCTTTGTTTTTGTGCCATTTACTAATATCTCAACGGCCGGGACACCGTGATCGATCGTATACGTTTGGCTTTCTTCCGCGGATAGTGTCCCTGCCGAGAGACCGAGTCGATTTCCGACATAATCGAACCGCACCTTCAGTTTGTTGAACAGACTCAATCCGATAACGCCGTCGAGATCTGGTGACCGCTGGTGCTTGCTTTCGCTGACAGTGATTCCGCTAAAATGAGCGGCGCCGACGTCGACCGACTCTGCACGAAGCAAGCGAACGACGACTGGATTTCTGCCGCTCGGGTCGCCGGACATGCCTTCGCCGATAACGGGAAGATCAAGTTGAGCGACCAGGCCTTGCCTTAACTGCACCATCCCTCCGAACCCGGTGTCGAGTTCAAAGCGGAATGGGCCTTTGTCGTTGATCTTTGCTTCGATCACAGGTACGTGATCTTTAAAACTGAGCGGTATGTCGACGGTGCCGGTGATACTCATCTGCTCGGGATAGGTTTGTCGCTGCGAACCCTGGCCGAAAGTCCAGATCGTCGTAGTAACGAAAATTAACGAAATAAGAATTGTTGTGCGGCGCATGCTCATATGACGGTAACTGTACAAGTATCTAGACAAAATAATAAGGCGCGGGGCAGCCAAGGTGATTAAGAGAACGCAAAGAAATTGTTAAGGATGTAAAATGTGGCGAAAAATGATAGACAACACAAAAAGTAAGATGGACAATGAAATTCGATGAATCGTTCGTGGACGACAATTTTGCTTATTGCGGGGCTCGGTGCTTTGCTCGTGCTTTCGGGCTCGTTGCAATATCGCTGGCTGCGGCAGATCAGTGAATCTGACAACGAAAAAGCCCATCGCCGTGTGCAGGAACAGGCCGAACGATTTGCAATGGATTTTAACCGCGAGATACAAAACTCGTACTTTAATTTCCAGACCGGAGCTGATACGTGGGCAAAAAAAGACTGGTCTGCGTTTAATGAACGTTACGATTATTGGCGGGAAAAGACCGCTTACCCCGGGCTGATCACGGATTTTTATTTTTTAGGAACTGGCCCGAACGTCACTTCGTTAAGATACGACCGCGAGGCTCGTTCGTTTGCGCCGGTCGAGGAAAATAGCGAACTTGCAGATCTGCGCAGCCGGGTTGCTGATAGCGATAATTTCCGTCCGGTCCAGGCGGATATCTACACGCTATTGCTGCCGATCCATGGCGAAGGGCAGAAAAGCACGGGGCCGATAATGATCCGGACGCCGTCGCCTGACGGGCGGCCAGCCATCTCGATGCCGCCAACGGTTGGCTATCTGGCGATAAAGCTCGACCCGGCGACGATCAAAAATGGTCTTTTGTCGGATCTGTCCGCGAAATATTTTGGCGATGGCGAGTTTCGGGCGTCGGTGACGGATAAGGCCCGTGAGAGCGTTTTTCAAGCTGTAAGTGGCGACGCCCGCGATGCGATGGTACCGCTCTTTAATGTTGCGCCGGACAATTTTATTTTTTACGCAAATAAAGACCTGATGGACAAGATCGGCGAACGCCGGTCGGATGTTGTGGTCAGCCAAAAAGTCGAAACTCACAGTTTTAATAGGGTCCAGTCAAATACCGACAAGAACCGCGGAGTAAAGATCGAGATCAAAAAGGATGATAGTAAACCCCGCACATCGGTCTTTACGGCGACAACAACGACAACGACTGACCGGCCCGGTGACAGTCCCTGGTCACTGAATGTGCAGCATGCCTATGGTTCGCTCGATGCATTTGCTGCGTCTAATCTTCGGCGAAATTTGGGCGTAGGTTTTGGGCTGTTGTTTTTGCTCGCGTGTGCGATCGTTGCGATCATCATTTCCGCTCAGCGGGTCAAACGAACCGCCCAGCGGCAGGTTGATTTTGTCTCGAGTGTGTCGCACGAATTTCGCACGCCGCTAGCGGTCATCTATTCGGCGGGCGAAAATCTAGCGGACGGCGTTGCCAAAGAGGACGGACAAGTTTCGCGTTACGGCGATCTGATCAAAGGCGAGGGCCGCAAGCTGTCGGGAATGGTTGAGCAGATACTAGATTTTGCCGGAGCCAACTCGGGCAGAAAGAAATACACACTTACTGAGACGGCTGTCGGAGATGTTGTCAGCGATGCACTTGACGCATGTCGGCCGCTGATCGAAGAAAAAAGCATCGCTGTTGAGACAAATATTGCGACGCTACCGTCGATCTATGCCGATAAAAACGCTCTGACACAAGCGGTGCAAAATCTCGTAATAAATTCGGTCAAATACAGCAAAGGTGGGGCAAAAATGCGTGTCAATGCCGAGAACGGCGGCGGCAATATCAAGATCTCAGTCGAGGACGAGGGGATTGGTATTTCGAAAAGCGATCTGCGGCAGGTGTTTGAACCGTTTTATCGTTCACGAGAGGTCGTTGATGCTCAGATACACGGCAACGGGTTGGGCTTGTCGCTCGTAAAGCAGATCGTTGAGGCCCACGGCGGTAAAGTCACGGCGGCAAGCGAGCCGGGCAAGGGAAGTAAATTCACGATCGAATTGCCGCAAAACGGGAATTAGCCACAGAGATCACAGAGATAATTGAAAATAGATCAGATAAAATCTCATCTTCCTCTGTGATCTCGGTGGCAAAACTTCTTATGAAAATTCTGCTCGTCGAAGATGAAAAAGGGCTCATAATCACGCTTACCGACCGTCTCACGAGCGAGGGGTTTGACGTGACCTCGGCGGTCGACGGTAAAGAGGGATATGATCTCGCGTCCTCCGAATCCTTTGACCTCATCATCCTCGACGTAATGCTCCCGAAAAAGAATGGCTACGATGTTTGCCGCGATCTGCGGCAAAAGGGCGTTTCAACGCCGATATTGATGCTCACCGCAAAGGGCGAGACGATCGATAAGGTGCTCGGGCTCAAACTCGGTGCCGACGATTATCTGACAAAGCCTTTTGAGGTGATAGAGCTGCTCGCCCGTGTCGAGGCTTTGCTCAGACGCTCGCCTGCTCAGAGCGAAACGACCCTAAACGGTGCTTTTCGCTTTGGCGATATCGGCATCGATTTTAAGAAAGCCGAGGTCACGCGTAACAATGAGCCGGTCGATCTATCGGCGATGGAGTTTCGGCTACTGCAATTTTTTATCGAAAATCGCGGTACCGTGCATTCGCGTGACGACCTGCTTGATGCGGTTTGGGGTTACGACGCGATGCCGACGACGAGGACGGTTGATGTCCACGTCGCTTGGCTGCGGCAAAAGCTGGAGGAAAACCCGCGTCACCCGCAGTTTATCCAGACCGTGCACGGCATGGGTTATAAGTTTGTCGTGTAAGGGATGATGTAACCGGCGATGGCGATAAAGTGGAGGACGCTGCCGCCGAGGACGAAGATGTGCCAGATAGCGTGATGGTGTTTGAGGCTGTGCCAACCGAAAAAAATCGTGCCAAGCGTATAGCTGACACCGCCCGCGACGATCAACGCCATCGGCACAAATCCGACTGTCTCATACAACGGCTGCACCGCGACGAGCCCGACCCAACCCATGAGCAGATAAGTTATCGCCGAAAGCGGCCCCGAACGCACGTTCATAAACAGCTTCATCGAAATACCGACAGCCGCAAACGCCCACGCGAATGTAAATAGATACGGGCCGATGCCGTAACGCAACGGGATCAGTGCGAACGGGGTATAACTACCCGCGATCAGTAAATATATGCAGCAATGATCGACGAGCTGCAGCCGGAGTTTTGCCTTTTCGCCTACGGCGGTGTGATAAAGCGTCGATGCGGCGTAAAGTGCGACAAGCGAGGTGCCGTAGACGACCGCACATCCGATCTGCCAGCGGTCACCGCTAAGCGCCGCCATTGTAACCACAAAGACAAACCCCACAATGCTCAGCAAAAGACCGAGGCCGTGAGTGATCGCATTTGCAACCTCCTCGACGCCCAGCAGGTGATATCTTTCTTTGATCACTGTTCGCATCTATTGAATGTTAACAGACCTTTCGCGGACCGATTGTATTAGTTACGTACTTTAATAGGGCGACGCGGAAAACTCCGAATCGGCCGTCGAGCGGTGACGCCGCGCGACGCCTGTTTCGTAAGCGGCTTCTTCGACCTTTTCAGCGACCGCCTCGGCGACTCGGCGGTCAAATACGGACGGGATGATGTAATCGGGATGCAGTTCGTCGGGGCCAATGATGTTGGCAATGGCGTGGGCGGCGGCGAGTTTCATCGCCTCGTTTATCCGCGAAGCCCTGCAATTTAACGCCCCGCGAAAGATACCCGGAAAGCACAACACATTGTTGATCTGGTTTGGATAGTCCGAGCGTCCGGTCGCCATCACGGCGACGTGCCCGGCGGCGTCCTCGGGCATGATCTCGGGAGTCGGGTTGGACATCGCAAAGACGATCGGGTCTTTTGCCATCGTGTCTAGGTCGGCGGGCGTCAGCAGATCCGGTGCCGACAGGCCAAAGAAAACGTCCGCTCCCTTGATCACTTCGTGGACGGTGCCTTGTTCGTTGTCGGGGTTAGTGTTGCGGGCGTACCAATCCTTGACCCAGTTCATATTGTCTTTCCGGCCCTCGTAAATTGCACCGGTCGTGTCGCAGCCAATGATGTTTTTAACGCCGGCGGCCATGACGATCTTGCTGCACGCAACGCCCGCTGCGCCGATGCCGTTGACGACGAGCTTAATGTCTTCCATCCGCTTGCCGGTGATCTTGAGAGCGTTGATGAGTGCGGCGAGGACGACGACGGCGGTTCCGTGCTGATCGTCATGAAAAACCGGAATATCAAGCTCTTCTTTCAAACGCTCCTCGATCTCAAAGCAACGCGGTGCCGAGATGTCCTCAAGGTTTATACCACCAAACGCGACCGAGATATTTTTGATCGTTTCGATGATCTCGTGCGGGTCCTTGGTGTTGAGGCAGATCGGAAACGCATCAACGCCGCCAAATTCTTTGAACAACTGACACTTGCCCTCCATCACCGGCATTGCTGCCGCAGGGCCGATGTCGCCGAGCCCGAGCACGGCCGTTCCGTCCGAGACGACGGCAACAGTGTTCTTTTTGATCGTTAGGTTAAACGCTTTTTCGGGGTCTTTGTGGATCGCCTCGCAGATGCGTGCGACTCCCGGCGTGTATGCCATCGAAAGGTCCGAGCGGGTCTTGAGCTGCATTTTCGAGGTCACCTCGATCTTGCCGCCGAGATGCATCAGGAACGTGCGGTCGCTGACGTTTGCGACCTCGACGCCGTCGATACTTTGTACGGAATCAACGATCTCTTTAGCGTGATGCTCGCTCGCGGCATTTACCGTAATGTCGCGGACCAGATAATCTTTGCCGACGCTGACGATATCAATGCCCTCAATATCGCCGCCCGCCTTGCCGATGGCCGTAGTGATCTCGCCGAGCTTACCGGGCTGATTCTGTATCTTTACGCGAAGTGTAAGGCTGTAACTGGCGTTAGGTGTTGGTTTGTTAGGCATAAAAAGCTGGCAGAACCGCCCGCGTTAGCGCGTGGGTTCTTATTAGGCACGAATAAAAAGTATGCCGAAAAAGGCGGGTGAGGGCAAATTGGGGAGTAACGGATACGATTCTTTCGTGCAGGCTTTTGCACTCGTTTTGATACAATTAGGGTTGCAGTCGGAGGAACTTAGATCTCTATCAACACCGTTCACGGATTTACCCGCGGATTAAAACATAACCAACTCAAACGCATCGAGCGGCTTTCGACCCGCCGCGTTGCCCCTGATGACATAATTTCGCCGGAACTTGCGCGGCAGATGTCGGAGATCTCGCATGAGACGGGGCGGCAGGTCGGGGTGCTGATCAACCGCAAGGGCCAGGTCGAATATGTGATGGTCGGCACGGCGAAGGGCATCGAGCTGCCTGATTTTGGACGCGCCCGTGTGTCCGAAGACCGATTTCGCGGGCTGCGGTGTGTGCATACGCATCTGCTTGGGGAAAAGCTGACGCAGGACGATCTGACCGATCTCGCTCTGCTGCGGCTCGACCTGATGTCGATCATCCAGGTGGATCGTAAGGATGGTTTGCCGGGGCTGGTTTATTCGGCGCATCTTGTGCCGACTGCGGCTGAGAGCCTTGAGGCGGAGGCACAATCGCTGCCTTACGAATATCTCGAGCCGAACGTGGCTTCGCAGCTCGATACCAATTTTATACAGCTTATAAATTCGCTCGAGGACGAGATGGCCCGCATTCGTCTGACGGGGCGAAACCGCCAGACTGGCCGCGACCGTGCGATATTGGTTGGCGTGACGACCGGCGACCAGGACATTGCGGCGGAATCGATCGCCGAACTGAAAGAGCTGTCCGAATCGGCCGATGTCGTGATACTCGACACCATCATCCAACGCCGTCCGAAGATCGATCCGAAAACGGTGCTTGGAAAAGGTAAGCTCGATGAGCTGCTGATACGCTCGATGAGGCTTGGAGCGGACATCATAATTTTTGACACGGAGCTTTCGCCGGCACAGGTGCGGTCGCTTTCAGACGCGACTGAATTGAAAGTCATCGACCGCCCGCAGCTCATTCTTGATATATTCGCCCAGCGTGCTCAATCGAGGGAAGGTAAGCTGCAGGTCGAGCTTGCTCAATTAAAATATCTGCTGCCGCGATTGGTGATAGGTCAAAACTCCGCCTTCTCAAGGCTTGCAGGCGGGATCGGCGGACGCGGGCCGGGTGAGACTAAACTTGAGACAGATCGCAGACGTGTTCGCGACCGCATTGCCAATCTTGAAAAGCAGGTCGATAATCTTGGGTTTCAGCGGCAGGAGCGGCGAAAGAAGCGCGTTCAAAAACATCTGCCGATCATTTCGCTTGTCGGTTACACGAACGCCGGGAAATCGACTTTGCTCAATCAATTGACGCAGTCGGATGTGTACGCGGAGAAAAAGATGTTCGCGACGCTCGACCCGACATCGCGGCGTTTGCGGCTGCCTTACGATCAGGAAGTCATTATTAACGACACGGTCGGATTTATCCGCGACCTTCCGGACGCACTCGTCTCGGCATTTCGTGCGACTCTTGAAGAGATCGCGGATAGTAACTTGCTGGTGCATGTCGTGGACGCTTCGAATCCGCGTGTGCTGCAGCAGATCGCGTCGGTCAACAAGATCCTTAGCGATCTCGAATTCAACGAGATCCCGCAATTGATCGTCCTCAACAAGGCCGATCTGCTCACGCGGGATGTGATCGAGCAACTGACACGGCAAATTTCGCTTGACAGCGGGCTGACAAGCGTGGCAATTTCAGCTATTGCCCGCGAAACACTGCGGCCGATGGTCGAGGCGGTTGGCGAGATCATCAAAGAAGTTTACACGGGAGCCGAAGAGCCAACTTTTGAGGAAGACATCGCTCTCGTAGCGAATCATGAGTAAGAGGATCAGAGATCTGAAATCGCCCGTGACCGAGTGGCGGGAATGGCTGTTTGGCTTGATCGCACGGCCGTTTGGCGTGCTGTCGCCCGAGCACCAGTTTTGGATCGGGTTCGCGGTGCTTTGTTTGCTCACGACGCTGCTCATTCACAATCCGCTGTGGCGTTCGGCAGGGGAGCAGCCTTACCAAGAGGGCGACATTGCGAGTGAGAGCATCTCGTCTCCGGCGGATGTTTATTTTGCAGATCCCGAAGAATCGGAGCGGCTAAAGAACGAGGCGAGAAAAGCCGTCAAGCCGATCTTTCGCTACGAGTCAAACAAGGCAGAGCAAGCTGTGCAGGGTTTTCTCTCATCTTGGGAAAAGCTGCAGCGGCACGGCGGCGAGGCGAATACCAAGCAATCAAATTCCGATGCCAAAGCTGAAACGCACTGGCTGGGTGCGGGCGGTGCCGAGGTTGGCAAAACACTCGCGGCACGCACGTTTAGCCGCAACGAGCTCGACACGGTGCAGACGGCACTTCGTGAGGCGGCGGAGGGTTATGTCTACGACGATTCGGAACGGCAGTATTTTCAGAACGAAGTTTTCGTATTCGACCGCTCAAAACCAAATCTACAATCGACCGTTGCGATGCCGGAGAGCAACTGGACGTCGCTGTCGGTCGCACGAAACAAATTTCGCACACGTCTGACCGCCATCAAGAGCCTTTCGGAAAAAGAGGCTAATGCTTTTTACACAGCGGGTGAGATACTGATCGAGCCGAGTATCTCGTACGATAGCGTTGCCACCGAAACCGCTCGGGCGACCGCTGCCGAAAACATTCAACCCCGCACGATCACGCTCAAACGCGGGCAAAAGATCGTTGACGAGGGCGGCATTGTCACCGCCGATGTGCTGGCAAAGATCGGGGCTGTTCGTAATTACACCTCGTCTTCGCGGCAATTGAATCGATTTTTAGGCTTACTGTTACTGATAACTTCGCTGTTTTGGGTCGCGTGGAAATTTGTCCAGCATCGCGGTATATTGCCAAGGCTCGCTTTGTCGGCGGGCCGGACATTTGCATTGCTTGGGTTTGTCGTTTTGGCCCAGACCGCGATCGCGGCGGCTCTGTTTCGGTTAGCGGAATTTACCGCTCTTCAAAACGCTAAAGCGCCGATGAACGACGCGATGCTGTGGTCGTTTGCGATACCGTTTGCGACGGGCAGTTTGCTGATGACCTTGCTGGCTGATCGGCCGACGGCTTTGTTTACGGGGATGCTCAACGCGCTGATCGCCGGGCTGCTAGCACCACGCGGGTTGGAATTTGCGATCTTTGCGGCCATCGCGTCGTCGATCGCGGTCTATGGCATCGGCCGTTATCGTAACCGTCAGACCGTCACGATCGCGGGCGGCGTCATCGGCGGGGCGAGTGCCGTGCTGGCGATCGCTCTGATCGCGTACACGCAACAGCCTTTTATTTTGAATACGATATTGCTTGCGATCGCCTGCGGATTAGCAAGCGGAATTATCACGGCGGCAGTCACGGCTGTGCTGCTGCCCATCTGTGAGAATTTCTTTGGCATATTGACGGATGTAAAGCTGCTTGAGCTATCGAATGCCGATCTGCCGGTGCTTGGACAGCTTGCATTGCGTGCACCGGGAACAAATCAACATTCGCACGCTGTCGGGCAACTTGCTGAGGAAGCCTGTCGTGTCGTCGGCGGTAACGGTCTGCTTGCGAGGATCGGAGCTCTTTATCACGACATCGGCAAAACGGCGGCGCCTGAGCATTTTGTCGAGAATCAATTGTCGAAAAATCCGCACGATAAACTCAAGCCGACACAGTCCGCCAAGATCATCATCAGCCACGTCACTTACGGCACCAAGCTCGCCCGCGAGATGGGGTTGCCGCAGCGGATCATCGATTTCATTCCGCAGCATCACGGCACGCGTACGCTGCATTATTTTCTGAAACGTGCTCAGGAACAAGCACGGCCCGACGAAGAGATATCGGAAAACGATTTTCGCTATCCGGGGCCAAAGCCGCAATTCAAAGAGGCGGCGATAATGATGATCGCCGATTCGTGCGAGGCGGCCGCAAGATCGCTGGCCGAGCCAAATCCTGAGAATATCCGGTTTATCGTGACAAAGATCATCGACGCAATTCTCGCGGACGATCAGCTTGGCGAGTGCGACCTGACCTTGCGTGAACTGACGCAAATACGCGAATCAATGATCAAATCGCTCGTCGCGATCTATCATTCGCGAGTCGATTATCCGGGCTATGTGCCGCCAAATTCAGGGCAATTCAAATTTGTTTCGGGCGAACACGACAGCGAGGAACGCGGGCTTCGTTATATGAATCCTGCGGATATCCCGGTCAGCCCCGGCGGCGAGATCGAAGACGAAGCTATCGACCGCTCGCAGGAGCCGAGCATCTAAAAGGGAAAATTTTCTATGCTAAAACGATATACATTTTGGTTTTCGGCGGCGGTGTTGTTTCAACTGCTGACGGGATTAATTCATTCAGTAAGCCTCTTTGTTAACTCGGAACCTGCGAATGAAACGGAGCGGCAGTTGGATACGCTCATCTCTACATACAAGATGGATCTTGGTGCCGGATTTCATCCGACATATTCGAGCCTGTTCCTGGCACTCAGCTCTTGTTTTACGTTTCTTTGCCTGTTTGCGGCACTCACGAACGGCTACCTGCTTTTCAAACACACCGAGCCAAATGTGATGAAAGGGATCATCGCGATCAACGTCGTGGTATTCGGAGCGGTGTTCGCGATGATGGCGTTTTTTACATTTCTGCCGCCGATCGTCTGCACTGGGCTGATCTTTATCAATCTGCTCGCGGCGTTTCTCGTTGTGCCAAAGATCGAATCTACTGTTTAAGAATTATTGCCCACGAAATACACGAAAGGCACGAAATAAAGAAAAAAGTTTCTTTCATTTCGTGTTTTTACTGTGTATCGTGGGCAAACTCTTAGAACTTATCTTTTAGTTTTTTGTACGTTTCCGGCAGAGTTTCCGGCAGTGTGCGCGTTTGACCGATGGCGGTCATGAAATTGACGTCGCCGACCCAGCGGGGCAGCAGGTGCATGTGATAGTGATCGGCGACACCGGCTCCGGCGGCTTTGCCTAAGTTCATGCCGAGGTTTATACCGTCGGGACTGTAAACATCGGTCAGAGCGGACTGAGCCGTTTTGACTAGGTCCATCATCTCGTCGGTTGTCTGTTTGTCGGCGGCTGCAGGCCCGGCGATGTGGGCGTAGGGGAGCACCATCAGATGGCCGGTCGTGTACGGGTAAATATTTAGGATGACAAAATTAAAATCGGCACGCTTGAGGATAAATTTTTCCTCATCACTTGCTTCCGTTTTCAGTATCTCGCAGAAAACACAACCCGCAGGTTTTGGTTCACCGCCGCCGGTTATGTAATCGTATCGCCACGGACTCCAGAGTACGTCCACGGGTTTAACCTTCGACGTTAATGAGTTCTTTCAACTCTTTGCCGGGTTTGAAATAAGCGACGCGTTTTGCCGGGATCTCGACAGCCGCACCGGTTTTAGGATTGCGGCCCTTGCGGGCATTGCGTTCGCGAACACGAAAGCTGCCAAACCCGCGAAGCTCGATTTTCTCGCCCTTATTCAAGGTTGCCGTTATGCTGTCGAAAATGATCTCGACAAGCTGTTCGGCATCTTTTTTGGTCATGTCGGCCTCACGCGCGACTCGTTCGACCAGATCAGCTTTTGTCATTTCTTTCTCTCTCCAGAGATGGATTCCCGGTACTGCCCTTGATAAAAACTAATGCCGGCCGTTAAGCCGTTGTCGTGTCCGAAGCCTCATCCTTTGCCTCGTCTGTTGCAGGCTCTTCGGTTGCCGCAGCCGCAGGAGCCGCTTCTTCTGCCTCAGCGACAGGAGCTTCTTCGACTGTTTCTTCAGCCGCAGGTGCTTCCTCGGCAACAGGAGCCTCCTCCGCAGGAGCTTCAGCTACTGGAGCCTCTTCGGTTTCGGCTGCCGGAGTTTCTTCGGCGACAGGCTCCGCAGCCGCAGCTTCATCAGCTTCGGCCTTTGCGGCTTTTTTCGACTTTTTCTTTTCTTTCGGTGTTTCTTCGGCCGGAGGTTCCTCAGCGGCCGAGCCGAATTTCAGGTTTGCAAGCTCGCCAAGGCTGGCCATGCCGCCCTTAGCTTCGCTTGAGTATCCTCTCGAACTGCCACCACCGCTACTACTCGACGATGAGGTGTCAGCAGTGTACGACGTAACTTCGTCGTCCTTGCCGACGGCACGATGGGAAAGCCCGATCTTTTGGTCGCCTGCTTCGATGCGGAGAATTTTGAAATCCATTTCCTGGCCGAGCGTCGCAACATCTTCAGCGCGTTCGACACGGTCATCAGAAAGCTCCGAAATGTGACAAAGGCCTTCGAGCCCTTCGCCAAGTTCGACGAAAACGCCAAAGTTGGTAAAGCGTGAAACCGTGCCCTTGACGACATCGCCCGGACGATGTGTCGCGACAAAACCTTCCCAAGCGCTAGGCGTGAGGTCTTTCATCGAGAGCGACAGACGCTGGCCGTTTTTGTCGATCGAGGTGACGATCGCTTCGACTTCCTGGTCTTTCTTTAGAACATCCTTAGGATGCTTGATCTTTTTGGCCCACGAGATATCAGAAACATGGACGAGTCCGTCGATGCCCTCTTCGAGCTCAATGAACGCACCAAAATCGGTAAGATTGCGGACCTTGCCGCGGATCTTTGTGCCGATCGGGTAGCGGATATCGATGAGATCCCAAGGATTTTCCTGAAACTGCTTCATGCTCAGGCTGATGCGTTTTTCGACGGTGTCCACACCGAGAACCTGCACGTCAACCTCTTGTCCCTTGGTGAACATACGTTTCGGGCTCTGCGAGCGGCGTGCCCACGAAAGCTCGGAAACGTGAACGAGACCCTCAACGCCAGCCTCAAGTTCAACAAATACGCCGTAATCGGTAACGGACGAGACGATGCCCTTGAGCTGCGTATCGACCGGATAGACCTCGACGACTGTTGACCAAGGATCTGGCTGGAGCTGTTTGTAACCGAGTGAAACTTTTTCTTTTTCGCGGTCGAGTTTCAAAACCTTGACCTGAATGTGGTCATTGACCCTAAACTGATCGGCCGGATGATGGATGCGTCCCCACGACATATCCGTCACATGGAGCAAGCCATCGATACCACCGATATCGACAAAAGCGCCATATTCGGTCAGGTTTTTGATAACGCCCTCGACCATGTAGCCAACATCGATGTTGGCGAGCGTCTCGGCTTTTTGTGCGTTGACCTCGACATCTGTCAGGGCCTTACGCGAAAGAACGATGTTATTGCGGCGACGGCTGAATTTGATGACCTTTGCCTCAAGTTCCTGGCCGATGTAAGCGTCGAGACTGCGGATAGGACGCGAATCGATCTGCGATCCCGGCAGAAATGCCTCGATGCCCTTAACGTCAACACGCAGGCCGCCCTTGGTCTTGTCGATCACTTTGATCATGATCGGGCTTTCGTTATTGAAAGCCTCCTCAATCTCATCCCAGACCTTGCGGCCGAGAGCGTCAAAGCGTGACAGCTGCGGAGCTGAGTCGCCCGAGTTGATATTGCGGATGACAACCTCGACATCTTCGCCGACAGTGACGGTCAGCTTGCCGTCCGGGCCGGTAAATTCTTCGACGGGGACGTAACCCTCGGATTTGTAGCCAAAATCAACGAGCACACCGCGATCGGTGACGCCCACGACTTTACCCTCGACCAGATCGCCCTGTTGATACTGGGTCTGCTCTTGCTCAAACTGTTCGAGGATCGCTCCAAAGTCGAATTCCTCGGATTCAGGTTCTGCAATTGCATTGACAGGCTCAGGCGCGGCAACTGGAGCCGGTGGCTCGATGGCTGCGGGTGCCTCAACTGTCGGTTCGGCGGCTGGTGCTTCGGGAGCAGAGCTTTCGGGGGTTTCGGCAGCCGTCTGTACGGCCGCACTGGTTGATTCTGATTGTTCTACCGCTGTTGTCTCAGTCGTTGCCGACTCTTCAGCGTCCTGGTTAACCTCGTTTGTCATTTACGCGTGTGTTATCTTCCTTACTTAAATTACTAATTTACCGGCTTTGAATTGAAACGAAACAGGCAACCTGCCACGTCTGTTTTGCGATCCCTAAAGCAGATACAAAGTCAGGCAATGATGGTTTGCTTGGTTTATCTATCGTCCGCTCAAAGTGGTAATACTAAAATTTACACGCCAAAGTGCTTTGCTGTCAAGACTTGAGAGCAGAAAAAACCTTGATAAAACGATATTTACGTGATCTTTTGAAAGAGGCCACGGGTCCGATCTAGTTTCGCGTGATCAGATCGCTGACGGTGCCGACGCCGCTTGATTTTTCCATCTCTTCGCGGGTGCTGGCCGTTGTATTTTGGATACCGGCGAGGCGGAGGCGAAATTCGTCGGGGTTTGTCGAGCCTCTCAATGCTTCGTCAAGGGTGATGAGGCCTGATGAATATAAATAAAACAGCGATTGGTCAAACGTCTGCATGCCGTACTGCGACGTGCCCGCGGCGATCGCGTCGCGGATCGAGGCGGTCTTATCTTCGTGCAGGATATAGTCGCGGATCAGCGGTGTTGACATGAGCACCTCGACGGCCGGGATGCGGCTGTTGCCTTTGGCGGATTTCATCAGTCGCTGCGAGACGACGGCCTTGAGTAGTCCCGCAAGTTGGATGCGGACACTCTTTTGCTGATACGGTGGAAATGCTGAAATAATACGGGTTAGCGTCTCAGGTGCATCAAGCGTGTGCAAGGTCGAGAGCACTAGATGGCCGGTCTCAGCGGCGACAAGTGCCGTTTCGATCGTTTCGAGATCACGCATTTCACCGACGAGGATAACGTCAGGGTCCTGACGCAAACTGCCGCGAAGTGCTTCAGCAAACGAACGCGTATCGACATCGACCTCACGCTGGGTGATGAAAGATTGCTTGTCTTTGTGAAGAAATTCGATCGGGTCTTCGACCGTCACGATGTGACAATTGCGGGTCGTGTTGATGTGATCGACTATCGCCGAAAGCGTGGTCGATTTACCCGAACCGGTCGTGCCGGTAACGAGGATCAGTCCGCGGCGTTCTTCGGCGACGGTGTTGAGGATCGGCGGCAGACCAAGCTCGGCAAATGATTTGACCGTGTCGGAAATAACGCGGGCGACGATGCCGATCGAGTTGCGCTGTTGGAAAATATTGACGCGAAAACGCCCCAAACCTGACACGCCGTAGCCGATATCGACCTCGTAAGCCTCTTTGAAATGCTGCTTTTGGCGGTTCGACATCATCGAGAACGCCATTTCAAGCGTCTCGTCTTGCGACAGGCGATTGACGCCCGACAAAGGCTTTAGCTCGCCCGTCACACGGATAACGGGATACGATCCGGCCCGCAAGTGCAGGTCGGATGCTCCGAAGCTCATAGCCATTCGCAAAAGATCGTCGATTCTGGTCGCCATAATAAAAACGTGAGAAGCAGTGGGATGGATTGCCGAAACGGGCGGGCCCGACAGATTAAACCGTCTGTAACAAGTTTAACGCGTATCAAACGCCGAGGTCAATCAATTTTTTGCCGCGAAAACGCGGGTTCGACATGGCCGCCGCGACAGCGTAAAATCAAAATTTCAAATGGGCCAAGCAGGAAAAATAACGCGGGTCGAACCAAAATTTGCCATACCCGGCGGCGAGATCGCTGTTGAGTGTGAGGGTTTTGACGCGCGGTTCGGTTCGGGCTGGGGCGTATTTATTGGCGAAGAGCAATGCCGTGTCGTCGCTGCTTCGTCCACCCGGATACTCGCGATCGTGCCCGAAGGCGACGGCGAGGGCCGGACGCAGATCCACCTTGAAAACAATGGTGCCCGCAGCGAAATGTTTCCCATCGTCGTCGGCAAACTGCTGACGGATGGGATGCATATCGTCGCAAATCCGGCGATCGATCCGTCGGATGACGCGCTTGTCATAACGCGTTCGGGTTCGCGTGGGCAGCACCTCGAAGCGACGCTTTTTCGGCTCGAAGCGGACGGTTATCTAGACGAGATGCCTGAGGCGATACTTAATCCGACCGGCATCGCATTTGACCGCGACGGGCAGATGTTTGTTACCAATCGCGCTCAGGGTGAGGTTTATTCGGTCGGGCGTGACGGCACGAGTTCTGTCTATGCGACGGGGCTTGGCATCGCGACGGGGCTTTGTTTTGACGCCGAAGGGCTGATGTATGTCGGTGACCGTTCGGGCACGATCTACCGCGTTCGCGATTATGCCGAGGTCGAGACCTTTACCGTGATGGACCCGTCTGTCGCGGCCTATCACATGGCGTTTGGCCCCGACGGACGACTGTTTGTGACGGCGCCGGGACTTGCGAGCCACGATGCGGTGCATGTCATCGATAACGAAGGTTTTGA
>DEQS01000080.1 GCA_002360555.1 Chloracidobacterium sp. UBA3360 | reverse complement strand
AAACAGATTCGAGCGGTCGTGCAGTGATCAATATCCAACTGCCTGACAACCTGACGCGTTACCGTATCACTGCGGTTTCGGTCGATACGGGACGGCGGTTTGGTAAATCGGAATCGACTATTACCGCAAAACAGCCGCTGATGGTGAGGCCGAGTGCACCGAGGTTTATGAACTTTGGCGACAAGGTCGAACTGCCTGTTGTCGTTCAAAATCAGACCGATAAGGATATGGCAGTCGATGTCGCAATTCGTGCGACCAACGCCGACCTTACTGGCGGCAACGGCAAGCGGGTCGTTGTCAAAGCCAATGACCGTGCCGAGGTGCGATTCCCGGTATCGGCGATGAAGGCGGGAACCGCGCGGTTCCAGTTTGCGGTCACGTCGGGCAAATTTAGCGACGCGGCTGAGATCTCGCTGCCTGTCTGGACACCGGCGACGACGGAGGCTTTTGCCACGTATGGCACGACCGATCAAAACGGTGCGATATTACAGCCGGTGCAGACGCCGGGTGATGTCTATCCGCAATTTGGCGGGCTTGAGGTGACGACCAGTTCGACGCAGCTGCAAGAGCTTACCGATGCGTTCCTCTATCTGACAAATTATCCTTACGCCTGCTCAGAGCAGATCTCGTCGCGAATGATCTCGATCGCCGCGATGCGTGATGTGCTGGGTGCGTTTAAGGCGAAAGATATGCCCGACGCTAAAAAACTCGAGGGCTATTTTGCCCGCGACATCGAGATACTGCAATCGCGTCAGCGAAACGACGGCAGCTTTGGTCTGTGGAAACGCGATAAGGAGCGATACGAGTATCCGTTCCTTACGGTCCACGTAGCCCACGCTCTGGCACTCGCCAAGGCAAAAGGCTATAAGGTGCCCGATACGATGATCACCAAGGTCAAACCGTATCTAAAGGACGTAGAAAAGCACTATGACGAATGGTACAAGACAGCTCCTGAAGTTCGCTGGACCATCTCGGCGTATGCCCTCTACATCCGTGACATGATGGGCGACAAGGATGTCGTTAAAACCAAGAAACTCCTTGCGGAAGCAACGATCGAGAAGATGCCGTTTGAGGCTCTTGGTTGGGTATTGTCGGTGCTGGCAAACGACGCCGGATCAAAAGTCGAGACAGATGCGATCATCCGGCATCTGATGAACCGCACGACCGAGACTGCAGCGACAGCAAACTTTGTCACCAATTACGGTGACGGTGCATGGCTCATTATGTACTCAAACCGTCGGGCCGACGGCGTACTGCTCGAAGCGATGATCAAGGCTGATCCTAAGAACGACCTTATTCCAAAGCTCGTTCGCGGATTGCTCGATCACCGTACAAAAGGAGCGTGGTCAAATACGCAGGAGAACGTCTTTATCCTGCTCGCACTCGACAAGTATTTCAACGCCTTTGAAAAGGTCACGCCTGATTTTATTACGCGGATCTGGCTGGGGAATACCTACGCGGGCGAGGAGGCGTTTAAGGGACGCTCTATCGACTCTAAACAGCTCAACATACCGATGTCGTACCTGACCGAACAGGGCGGAACATCGAATCTGATCATCGACAAACAGGGAGCAGGGCGGCTGTATTACCGTATCGGTATGCAGTACGCGCCTAAAAACCTCAAGCTCGATCCGGCGGATTATGGCTTTACGGTTCTGCGTAAATACGAGGCGGTCGACAATAAGGATGACGTTAAGCAAAACGCTGACGGCACCTGGACTATCAAGGCCGGAGCGAGAGTTCGCGTAAGGCTGACAATGGTCGCACAGGCTCGGCGTTACCACGTCGCACTGGTCGATCCGCTACCCGCCGGACTTGAGATACTCAACCCAAGCCTCGCGACAACTGAGGCCATACCGGCTGATACACAGCCTGCTACCTCGGTTGTTGGCGTAAGCAGCCGCTCATACGGATACAACTCTTGGTGGTGGAGACAGAACTGGTTTGAGCATCAGAACTTTAGAGATGAGCGAGCTGAGGCATTCACCGGACTGTTATGGGAAGGCGTCTATAACTACTCATACGTCGCAAGGGCAACAACACCGGGACAGTTCGTGGTGCCGCCCGCCAAAGCCGAAGAGATGTACCACCCGGAAACGTTTGGCAGAACGGGAACAGACTTTGTAAGGGTTGAGTAAAACTAACAAAGACCAGGCGCAAAAAAAAGGCGGTCCGTGAGGACCGCCTTTATTCAAAAACCTAACGCCAATAATTACTGTCCAACGAAGAAATCGACATCCGAGATGTTATCTACTACTTGGACGACTCTAGGCGAGAAGTTATAGTTTCTGGATCGAATGGAGATGACATATGATTGGCCGGTTTCGAGATCCTCGAAAGAATAACGTCCGCCTTTTCCTGTTGTAGTGGTGCTTGCAAACCCGTTTGGACCGGTAATCGTCACAAAGACATTAGCGATGCCGCGTCCTTCGGGGCCCTGTGCGACGCGTCCTGAAAGCGTTACACCAGCCGCAGTTGGTGGCCGCTGAACCGAAATATCGGAAATGAAAATGCCATAATTTCCAACGAGAACCGGGTTGACTCCGAGTCCTGTCTCCGGAACATATGTATAAAGCCCCATATTAGTGTTCGCGGCATTGTCTTTCGTAATATAAAGCGTACCAGATGGCCCATAGTCCATCCCTATTCCGCGTCCATTCGTGAGGAAACCACCGTTTCTTACGGTCGTCATTCTACCGGTATTCGGACTGTCTGGAGTGCCGCCAATGCTGCCGATCCTTACGATCGAATCCACAGACCAATCCCATCCATATAATGTGGTAGTTCCGGAACTTGGATTTGTATAGGCCGCGGCCGCTAATTCCATATTGGCCAATCCCGCATTTGGGTCACCAGGTACATAATTGAGAGGTGTCTGGTTAGTAAGAACACCGGTATTCGGATTGAGCGTGAAATTATTAACGACCGGATTGCTGGAACCGTCTAAGTTGGCAGCAGTCAATAAGCGGATAGTATCAATTACCGGATTAAAGTCTATTTCAACGCGATTGTTAGGATCAGCAAATGGCAATGTAAAGCCACCCCCGATCGGGAAAAGCTGGCTAGTGGTTGTACTGACCGAGTAAAGCTGACAAGCTGTGCCGTTTGAACTGACTGCGTACAAAAGGCCGTTTGACGGGCGGAAATCAATACTGCGAACCGTGTGGCCCGCAACCAGTCCCGTTGTCATGGGGCCTATAGTTGTTATAGTTCCCGGGGTTGCGCTGTCAAATCGAACCAAGCCCGTAACCGTATCACCATTGCTACTTGTAGTCTGGATGCCGTATATCGTTTCGGCGCGGCCGTTGATAGAAAGAACCGCGGTGAAAAGCAAGGCACCGAAAGATGCCAAAAGGATGCGTTGAAACCTCATAAAAATCCTACTCCCTTTACTCAAAGCCCGTC
>DEQS01000065.1:558-3573 GCA_002360555.1 Chloracidobacterium sp. UBA3360 | reverse complement strand
CAATCACCGGCGATTTTCAGATCGAGACTCGCGTCAAATTTCTGCCCAAAGAGAATTACCAAGGTGCGGGGCTGTTGATCTACAAAGACGACACCAATTACCTGCGTTTTGAGCGTGCATATGGCGGAGTCGGCGGTGGCGGCGAAGGCATTCGCATCGACGTTCGCACGGGCGATGGGTACAAACCGCTAGTCACGCCCGACACGATACAGACCGACGCCGAAGAGGTCGAGCTAAAGATCGTCCGCTCGGGCCGCGTCTTTACGGCGTACTGGCGGGTTGACGAAGAGTCCGAGTGGCGCGAAGCGGGCGTATATGAATCTACATTCCCCGACACCATCCTCGCCGGATTGGTCGCGTGCAATACAGCCCGCGAGATCACGGCAGAGTTTAGTTACATCCGTTTGCTGCCCGCGGCAAAGAAGCCTGATTGATCAACTCCTTGTCGCGGAACATAACTTGTAGTAAAACGTAGTTATTCACGTGAGAGCATTTAGGTTCTGGAAGTAAAGGAGAAACATTATGATCGGACAATTAATAGGCGGTTTGATAGTCGGAATTATCGCGAGGCTTTTGATGCCCGGCAAAGAGGCTTTGCCCGATGGCGTTGTCGGCTGGATCTTAACGGCGGTGCTCGGCATCGGTGGTGCGTTTGTCGGCGGATTTATCGCAAGGTCGCTCTGGGCCGGCGAAAACTACGCCGCCGGATGGATCATGTCGATCCTCGGAGCCGTGATCCTGCTCTTTATCGTCAGGCTCATCTTTGGCAAAGGCTCGGCAAGCTAACGCCCGCTGACATTTACTTAAACGACGCGAATGGGAAGTTTTCCTGTTCGCGTTTTTTATTTGACGGACGCGGCGGTCTCGGATTATATTTTTCGCATACAAAAAACACTTCCGAGGTGACACTGATGATCAACTATCAAAAAGTTTGGGCGACATTGGATGTTGACGAAAAGATCGCGTTTCGCGATCGCGTCATCAAGGCGGTGCAGGAGATCTATCCGCATTACATCGTGCGGCCGCTTGAGCCGAGAGAAGCCGACAAGTTCTTTGTGGGCAACAAACAGGACGATGTGCGTATTCATGTCCCGCTTCGCGATCTGTATGCACGCGTTTCGGGCAAGGATAAAACGCTCGAAGTCCTAAAAGACGCCATCTTCACAGAATACGCCGGTATGTTAAATAAGGCGGACGATGTCGAACTCATCGCCGAGGAGCCAAACTTCACGTGGGACGAGGTGCTCGCAAAGGCTCGGCTCCAGCACGTACGGCTCAAAGAGATACCTGAGGGCAAACTCCATTTTCCTTTCGGCGACGAAGTGGTGACCGCGCTGGTTATCGACCATCCGCACGAAACTCTGATGTACTGGATCACGCAGGAAATGCTCGACGGGTGGGGCAAAACAATGGACGACCTGTTCAAAGTCGCGATGGACAATCTCGCGACGCTCGCCGACGGGCTCGAAATTGTTGGGACCAACACTCCGCGCAACGAACTGTGGCCGGAAAAGGGGCACGGCTTTGCCTCGACCTGTCTTCTTCTGCCCTCGCTGCGGTATCTCGTCGCACAGACCCTCGGCGGAGCGCCGTTTCGTTTTGGCATTCCCAGCCGTCACCGCTTTTACGCTTGGGTCGATATAGACGACGAAAAATATCAGATCGAACAAAAAGCAAAGATGGAGCGCGAAATGGACCGCTATCCCTCGCCGCTGACCTCCAAAATATACGAGGTTGACGAACAGGGGCAGATCAAACTGGTAAAACCCCAACCCGAGATCCCGCCCATGCCGTTGACCAGTAATAACTAATGGAATTCAAACCGCAAAAACAAGATGCTTTGGCGTTCACGGATATGATCTCGCGGCTCAGGACTGCTGAGTACGAAAACTATTCTCAACGACTTGGCCGCAACTGCCGTCAAATGGGTGAATTTATCCTCAAGTTCTGCGACGACATCTCCGAAGAAGAGCGTTTCAAGATCGAACAATTCCTACGCGATCTCGACAACGGTCATTTTGATTAGTTCTCAGTTATCAGTTATCAATTTTCCCCGGACTGACGAAAAAGAAACGCTTCAAGATCGAAGAATACATCCGCAACCTCGACGCCGGACGACTTTGACCCTTTAGCAGTTACCGACAACTTCTCAATGCCTTTCAATTTTCAGCCGTCAGGTGTACCCTCATTGTGTAATATGGCTGATTCTGTTCGACAAGACACACCTCTCTACGGCCGGGTTTTGATCCGGCTGACAAAGCCATTCCCCAATTTCGATTTCTCGTTCATCAAACCGATCCGGCGAAAGGCGGTCGCGTCTTTGTCATTGCCGCAGGGCGGGCGTGTGCTCGACGTCGGCTGCGGCCCCGGCGGCAGCTTTCCTTTTCTGGTCGAAGCCGTCGGCCCGCAGGGTAAGGTTGTCGGTATTGAGATCAGCCCCTTGCACAGCGAACTCGCGGCTGACCGCATTGCTGCAAATGGCTGGACAAACGTCGAGGTCATCACCAAACCCGCAAAAGACGCCGCGTTAGAAGGTTCATTTGACGGGCTCTTGATGTTCGCAGCACCTGACGTGTACGGCTCTGAAACCGAATTGTCCAATCTCATTCCCCACCTTACGCCCGGTGCCCGCGTCGCCGCCTTTGGTGCCAAGCTCGCGGCCGGCGGCTTTGGCCGATTACTCAACCCCATTATCAGGGCGCTCTACAAATTGTCGTTTTCAACCACACCGCCTCCCAGCCTTGAGCCGTGGCAGACATTGTCGGGGCATTTCGAAGACCTTGAGATAACCGAATACTTTTTCGGCCTGATGTTCCTCATTACCGGCAAACGACGCGCTGACAACTGACAACCGACTATGCCTAAACTACTCTCAGCTTTTTTCTTCTTAGCGTTCGCAGCAATCGGGATGTACGCCCAGTTACCGCTTTGTGCGATCAATCCTAGTACGGGCGAGCCAAAGAACTGCTGCAACGCGACCGGCTTTGCCGACTGCCCTCGCGAAGGGTGCGGCGT
>DEQS01000065.1:0-290 GCA_002360555.1 Chloracidobacterium sp. UBA3360 | reverse complement strand
CTCGTCGAGTACGGCGAAGGCACGCCGCTGCGTGTGTCGCTCTATCTCCAGGCGGTCTCTAAATACGAACGCGGTGCCGAGGCGTGCAACTGCAATCTCACCGGCGAGGCCAACAACGACTATCACCTCGTGCTTGGCCGTACCAAAAATGCCGCCGAAAAATATTCGCTCACCGCCGAGATATCCCCGCGCATCCGCCGCACCAATTGGACGCACGACCGCCTAAAAGAGCTGGCAAAGGCAAAAACATACGTCCGCGTCACCGGCTGGGCGATGCTCGACACCCAGCA
>DEQS01000101.1 GCA_002360555.1 Chloracidobacterium sp. UBA3360 | reverse complement strand
GCCTGAACGGGGTTCGACTCGTCTTTTAATGCCGGATAACGCAAGCCCTCGTATGCGGGCGTCGCATCGGCGAGTGCTCGAAATATCGCCGACGAAGACCATTCCGATACGATCTCGACGCCCATTTCGCGGGCGATAAGAGCGGTTATCATCCAATCTGCTTTTGATTGATGTATCGGGTCGATGGCCTTGCGGACACGCTGGACGTTGCCGGCGTTATTTGTAAATGTACCGTCAACCTCTCCAAAGCTCGCCGCCGGAAATATTACATCGGCGTGGTCGCATGTCTCGGTCAGGAAAAGTTCCTGCACTGCGACAAAATCTTTACCGGCCAAAACGCTCGCGTCTTGCAGGCTACCGCCGATAAGCAATGCTTTTGAATTTTTCACCACTTCGTCAACCGACTGGCGGCCGGCGGTCATGTCATAACCACCGACAGAGTTGTTATAACGAGCCAGCGGATGCAGCAACACCCGGCGTCCGTCACCGGCGAGGCTCGCGGCGTTTGACGCGAGAGTTGCCTGAGCATCAGCTGACAGGTCACCACCGATCATGATGATCACATCGCCCTGCGTTTCAAAGATCGTCTTTCGGACCGCATCGATGTCGCCCGTCGAGATGCCGCATTTATCGGCGACAAGGCTGTCGTTTGACGTATCGACCGCAGCCAATGCAAACGCATCGATCGTGCCCGCATTGACGTGGACAAACTGCGTCGCCCGACGCGAAAGATTGATCGGCGTGTCATTGACGCAGATAAATTTCGCACCACCATTGCGCACCGCCTGACGTATCTGTTTTGCGGTGTAGCTCTGTTCCTCTTCCGGTTCACCGCCGATGAGGACTATCGTTGAGGCGTAGCGGATCTCTTTGTGTGTGCAGAGCGGGACGCTCAGATTGTCAAAGATAGGATCGACCGGCTGCGTATCGGAGACCGCGTAGTTGTCGGATTTGGCAGCGTCGGTCGCAAATTTCTTCAAGGTAAATGTCGCCTCGTTTGTAAGTCTCGGGCTGGCTACAACACCGACCGATTTACCCGCAGCCGTAAGTTTGTCAGCCGCAAATTTGATCGCCGCATCCCAAGTCGAAGGAATGAGTTTGCCGCCCTTGGAATAGCGGATCATCGGCGTTTTTATGCGGTCAGCGTGGCCGATAAATTCGTGTGCAAAACGTGCCTTGACGTCGAGAAACTCACCGTTCAAACCATTGACATAACGGTCGCGGGCGACGATGCGGTGCACCTTGCCGCTGCGTGAACCGATCGAGATCTGCATACCGTCCGAACCATAAACATCGGTGGAAATCGTCTGATCGAGCTCCCACGGCCGCGTTTCGTGACGATAGACTCCGTCGAGCAGCGTACCCGTCGGGCAAACCTCGATACAGTTGCCGCACTGCGAACAATTGAGCCAGCCGCCGTATGTGCCGATGACGGTATTGACGCCGCGATTGCCCGCCTCGATGGCGTCCTCGCCCATCCATTCGTCGCAGACTCGTGTGCAGCGTTTGCAGAGAATGCATCGCTGCGGGTCGTTGGCGACGATCGGCGACAGGTATTTTTCGGGTTCGGCGTTCTTTTTCTCGGTAAAACGCTCCTCAACATCGCCCCAGTCAAAGATGACCTCTTGCAGCTCGCATTCGCCGCCGCGGTCGCAAACCGGGCAATCGAGCGGGTGATTTGTCAACAGAAATTCGCCCATCGCACGCTGGGCCTTTTCGACCTCCTCAGACTGCGTGGTGACGACCATGCCGTCGGTGCAAATGATCGTGCAAGACGTTTGCAGCTTTGGCATCTTGTCGATGCGGACCAAGCACATACGGCACGACGCCTGAACCTCGAGGTCCTGGTAATAGCAAAACGACGGGATCCCGTGGCCGTTCTCACGGCATACATCGATCAGCCGCGAACCTTTGTCCACCGCAAATTCCTGTTCGTTTATGGTTACTTTTATCTGTTCTGACATTAAACTTTTCGCGTATATCGCGTCTCTGTAGCAATTTGGTCGGCGCTATCGGGTTCGACGTTATATGCCGTGATGACTATATTGTCATCGTCTATTTGCTCGATCTCGGTCCGCCATCCCCATCGCGGAGTGTCGGGTCCGGTGAAATATGTCCCGAAAGCCGAAAATTTATCGCCTGCGTCGCCCTCGGAGAACATGATACCCGTGGACATATGAAAACTATCGACCCACGCCATCTGAAATTTGTTTGTCGCGATATCAAAGCCAAATATCGCCAAGCCGTCAAATGGCTTTCCCTGTAAACTGCCCGAATACTCGTGCAGCAAAAACCTGCCGCCAAGTATGACCTTTATCGTGCCGGTCATCGGCGATTCGTCGGCGACAACGTCAGGCTCAAACCACGTTTTCGTGGTTCCCGTCCATTCGCCCGCAAACATTGCAAGGTTTGCGTGCGGCCCGTTTTCTAAGGATTCTGCAAATTTCATTCTGCTGCCGTTTCAGCCGCCGGTACGCGTTTTGGTGCCCGCTTTTTCACCGGTTTCTCGGCCGCCGGGGCCGCCTTTACCGCCGATGCCGCAAATACCGCTTTCTTAGCCTTTGGCCTAGATTTGCCAAAACTACCTGCGGTTATTTTGCCGCGTCGTGTTCGTTTATCACCTTTACCCATATTGTTATTTTATACCTCTAAATACTTTCTTAAATTCGGTGACGATCAATTTCCGATCGTCGATTCTTTACCCTCGAGCACCCGGATAACGTAATCCTGTATCCGCGCATTGGCCGCAAGCTTGTTGTGGTCCTCGCAAACTAATTTGACCGGCTGACTCTTTAAGATCGATGCGACCTTAGCCGATTGAGACTGTGTCACGGCCTCGAGCGATCGCTGAGTAACCACGCCGTCACCCGCCGACTGCATCACATTTTTCAATTCGTCATCGGTGACCCTACTGCCATCAGCCCTCGTAAAGCCTTTGGGACGGACGAGCGTCTTCCACTTCTTTCCATCCTGATACAGCACGACGCCATCGAGAGCGGTCTTACAATCGGAACCGACCAAATAGATCAAAACGCCCTCGGCCTTGCCATTCGAAGCAGCCAAAGCTTCGTGCAGCCGTTTTGCCCTATCAAGTGCTGCAGTAAAAAACGCGGTCGCGATCTTTTGCTCGGCCAGATCGAACTGGCCATTAAAATCATCGTCCTCGATCACGTTCCATCCGTACTTTGACCACATCTTTGGGTCGTACAGATCGATCGATATCGGCTTTAGCTTTTCGTCAAAAGCACGGAATGTACCCGGTGCCGGCAACAGTTGATACGCCGACGGGATCGTAAAAACCGTAAATTTTGACGAATCCTGTATGAACGGCAAATCGATACGCAATCCTCCAACGGAATAGCCATTGAGCATCGAACCGAGAGAGCTAACTGCTCCTTCGTTCGGCGTTCCAAGCAAGATCACCTTGTCAAATAGCTTTGCTCCCGCCCACGTCGGCACCGGTTTGCGGTTACCCGTTGGCAACTCGGCATCGCCATACATCGCCGCGTAACGCGAAATTATCCCGCCCATCGAATGTGCCACAATGTCGAACTTAAGATCCGGCCGTTTCAGCTTTCGCTTTAGAGCCTCGACATCTCGCACCAAACGCTGTGCATTCTCGACATTATCAAGCCGCCAGTCATACGCAAAAACGTATATCGCGTCACGGTCACCGTCGTCTGACGGATTGGTCCAACTCTCTTCGTGATACCCGGCCCGCATTTCCATCGCCCGGATAAAGCCGCCGTAAACATCGGTCGCCGGCAATATTCCGATCTTGACCTCGCGAATAATGTCGCCCGGTATCAGATCGTCGTGCATCTTATCGATGCTGGTCGAGATCGGCAGCCTCAGATCCTCAGACTTTGGCTTCAAGGCCTTAAACCAAACTTTCTCGCCCGTGACCTTGTGCTTTAGCTCCGAACCGGTCAGCCCTGGAATGAGGATGATCGGATTCCTGTTCTGTGCAAATAGCGAGACGCTCAGCACGAACAGGCAAATGCCTATCCGCAAACTCGTCAACAGAGCATTTCCCGCTGCTCGCTTTGTCATTACACATTCGGACTAACGCCGTTTGCCGAAGTATTATCAACGAGCCATTTCTTAAAATCGCCCGGAAACTGCTTGATCGCGGACTGTATCGGCCACGCTGCGGCATCGCCCAGCGGGCAAAACGATTTGCCCTCGATGTTGTCACAAATATCGAGCATCAACTGTGCGTCCTCGGGACGTCCACCGCCGGTCGAGATGCGGTTAAATATTTTGACCAACCAATCTGTTCCCTCGCGACAAGGCGTGCACCAGCCGCATGATTCGTGCTTGTAAAACTCGGTCAGATTTTTGGTCGTTTCCATGATATCGACCGTCTCATCCATCACCATCATCCCGCCCGTGCCGAGCATCGAGCCAGCGGCGACAAGGCCTTCGTAATCGAGCGTGACATTTTGCCCCATTATCTGGCCCGCATTCATGATGTAAACGGATGAACCGCCGGGAATGACAGCTTTCAATTTTTTGCCATCGCGAAGCATGCCGCCGCAGTCCTCATGGATAAACTTTTCCATGTCGGCGTAACCCATCGGCAGCTCGTAAACGCCGGGTTTCTTAACGTGCCCGCTGATCGACCAAAGCTTTGTGCCGCCCGATTTCTCGGTACCCAGATCGCGCCACTTGATGCCGCCCATCTCGATGATCTGCGGGATGCTCGTCAGCGTCTCGACATTGTTGACGATGGTCGGTGAAGCATAAAGTCCTTCGATCGCTGGAAAAGGCGGCTTCATTCGCGGGTGGCCGCGATAGCCCTCTAGGCTCGAAAGCAAAGCGGTCTCTTCACCGCAGATATAGGCACCTGCTCCCGTGTGCGTGTGGAGATCGAAATCTAAACCGGAACCGAGAATATTCTTACCCAACAGCCCTGCCGCTCGTGCTTCATCGATCGCGACATCCAAGATGTCAAGCAAATACCGGTACTCGCCGCGGCCGTAAATATAGCCCGTATTTGACCCAAGCGTGTAGCCCGCAATGATCATCCCTTCGATCAGGGCGTGCGGGTCGTATTCCATCAAGTAGCGATCCTTAAAGGACCCGGGTTCGGATTCGTCAGCGTTGCAGACAATGTACTTTTGCTTTGGCGAATCGCGTGGAACGAACGACCATTTCATACCCGACGGGAAACCCGCACCGCCGCGTCCGCGAAGCGCCGAATCTTTTACCTCTTGAATGATCGCGTCCTGCGTCATACCAAGCGCTTTTTCAAGCGACTTGTAACCACCGTCTTTTTTATATACATCGAGCGTGTGCCCATCTTTGATGAACACTCGTCGCAGTGAAAGCGGCTCGCAGCCTAGTGCTTTGATCTCCATCTATTTACAATCCGCCAAAATCTTATCAACCTTTTCAACCGTCAGATCCTCATGATAATCAAACCCGATCTGCATCATCGGTGCCGTGCCGCAGCTGCCCAAACACTCGACCATCGTGACGGTGTATTTGCCATCCTCAGTCGTCTCACCCGGATGGATGCCGAGCTTGGAACAAATATGATCGGTTATCTCAGGCTCGCCCATGATCTTGCACGACAGCGTTTTGCAGATCTGAATATGATGGCGGCCAACCGGACGCAGATTGAACATCGAGTAAAATGTCGCTGTTTCCCAAACGTCCGTCACCTCTAAATTCAAAAACTGCGCCAGGAAATTTATACCCGGATTATCAAGCCACCCGCCGCGTTCACGCTGCACGACAAAAAGCAACGGTATCAGAGCCGAGCGGCTGCGGTCAGCCGGATATTTAGCGACGTGAGCCTTCATTTCGTCGATCACGGCTGGCGAAAACTCAGCCACCTCATCGTTGACGAGAACCTTGTCCGTATAACTTGTTGCTGTCGTTCCTGCCATTACCTATCAATTTCTCCCAACACAATATCCAGGCTGCCGATAATTGCGACGACGTCGGCGATCATTTCACCCTCGGCCATCACCGGTAGAGCCGAAAGATTTATGAACGAAGGGCCGCGAAAATGGACGCGTTCGGGTTTTGGGCCGCCGTTTGATTTCATATAGACGCCCAGCTCGCCCTTGGACGCCTCGATCGCGTGATAGACCTCGCCCACGGGGACATTGAATCCCTCGGCGACGATCAGGAAATGGTGGATCAGCGAATCCATATGCTTGCGCATATCGTCGCGATCGGGCAGCACGATCTTTGGCGCGTCGGCCTTGATCGGGCCCGGCTTGAGGCGTTCGAGAGCCTGACGGACGATCTTGTACGACTCAGTCAGCTCGCGCATACGGACCTTGAACCGCGACCACACATCGCCATCCTGCTCGACAGGGACATCAAAATCATACGTCTCGTATCCGCTGTACGGTGTAGCTTTACGCAGATCAAGATCGACACCGCTGCCTCTTAAACTTGGGCCGGTCAGTCCCCAATCTATCGCATCTTCCTTCGAAATAATACCGACGCCCTTTGTTCGACTGTGCCAGATCGTGTTGCCGGTGATCAGCGTGTCAAAAGTATTAAGAGCGTCCGGAAAATCATCTAGAAACTGTCTGACGCGATTATCAAATCCCGCCGGCAGATCCATCATCAGGCCGCCGATACGGAAATAGCTCGGCGTCATACGCCCGCCGGACGCGGCTTCTATCAGGTTGAGGATCTTTTCGCGTTCCTTGAAAGTGAACCAAAACGGCGTCATCGCGCCCATGTCGAGACACGACGTGCCAAACCAGACCATGTGCGAAGCAATACGCTGCAATTCGCACATCAAAACGCGGATGACCTGTGCCCGCTCAGGAATTTCCAAGCCCAGCAATTTCTCAGCCGCCATCACATATGCGAGGTTGTTCCCTAACGGATTGAGATAATCCATCCGGTCGGTGATGACTATGCCCTGCTGATATTTTTTGTATTCGAAAAGCTTCTCCATTCCTGTGTGGAGATAGCCGATGTCGGGAATGGCCTTAATAACCAGCTCGCCGTCGAGACGTAGATCGAGACGCAAGACACCATGCGTCGAAGGGTGCTGCGGACCCATCGACAGCGTCATCTGCGACTCAAGCGCTCCGTCGAGCACCTCAGGC